>CAYVZZ010000041.1:0-19494 GCA_964456185.1 uncultured Alcanivoracaceae bacterium | reverse complement strand
GATTAGCGGCCAGAAAACCTTTATTACCAACGGACAGCATTCCGATGTGCTGGTACTGGCGACCAAGACCGATGCCAATGCCGGCTCGCGCGGTATGAGCCTATTTACGGTAGATACCAGCCTGCCGGGCTTCAGCCGCGGGCGCAATCTGGCGAAGATGGGGCAACACGCCGCCGATACCTCCGAACTGTTCTTCGATAATGTACGCGTCGGGGCCGACCAAATCCTCGGCGGCGAAGGCCGCGGTTTTGCCAACCTGATGAACGAGCTGCCGCGCGAGCGTTTGATTTTGGCCGTCAGCGCCGTGGCTGCATGCGAAGGCATGATTGCCCGCACCCGCGATTATGCCCAAGAACGCATCGCCTTTGGCCAGCCTATCGCCAAGCTGCAAAACACCCGCTTCAAATTGGCGGAGCTGGAAGCCCAAACCCGCGTCAACCGCGCCTTTGTGGAGCAGTGCATCCGCGAATACGAACAGGGCGAACTCACCGCCGTGCAAGCGTCTGTGGCCAAGCTCACCACCACCGAGTTGCAAGGCAAGGTGGCCGATGAATGTGTGCAACTCTTTGGCGGTTACGGCTATATGCAGGAATACCCCATTTGTCGTGATTATGTGGATGCCCGCATTCAGCGCATTTACGGCGGCACCAGCGAAATCATGAAAGAAATTATCGCCCGCGATATTTTGGGGCGTTAAGCATGACCGACAAACGCATTCACGCCTTTCAGGACGATGCCTTGGGCGAGCATGATGCCACCGCACTGGCCGAGCTGGTGCGGCAAGGCAAACGCTCGGCCAGTGAGCTTACCGAGGCGGTCATCGCACGCATCGAACAGGTCGATGGGCAACTGCATGCCATCGCGCAAGAGGATTTCATTCGTGCCCGCCAAGCCGCTCAAGGTACTCAGCAAGGCGCTTTTGCCGGCGTGCCCACACTCATCAAAGACAACATCGACGTGGCCGGTCTGGTGACGCAAAATGGCACCCAGGCTTGTCATCCTGCGCCCTGCAAGAAAGACAGCGGGGTGACCCGACAATTTCGTGCCCAGGGTTTCACCCTGCTGGGCAAAAGCCGCCTACCGGAATTTGGCCTCAACCCCTCCTGTGAGCCGGCAGAAGGCGAGCCGGTGCGCAACCCCTGGCATACGGACTATTCATCCGGTGCGTCATCGGCCGGTGCTGCCGCACTGGTGGCCAGCGGTGCTTTACCCATCGCCCACGCCAATGACGGTGGCGGCTCTATTCGTATCCCCGCCGCCTGCTGCGGGCTGGTCGGTCTAAAACCCAGCCGCGCCCGCCTGGTCAACTCGGAAGCCTCGCGCTCCCTGCCGGTGAATATCGTCTGCGAAGGCGTACTCAGCCGCAGTGTACGCGACACCGCCAACTTCATGGCGGCCGCCGAGCAATACCACTACAACAAACGCTACCCACGCACCGGCAAAATCGAAGGGCCGGGCAAACAACGGCGGCGTATCGGTTTGCTTATCGATTCGATTACTGCTGAGGCCACCGACACCACCACCCGCGCTGTGGTGGAAAACACTGCCAAGCAACTGGAGCAACTCGGCCACACAGTCGAGCCCATTGCCGTGCCGGTGGATGCCCAATTCATCGATGACTTTCTGGTGTATTACGGCTTTCTGGCCTTGTCGCTGCAAACCGCCGGTAAGTTCATGTTTAGCCGCGACTTCGACAAGCAAAAGCTGGAGCCACTGACCCGCGGCCTGGCCCGCTACACGCGCAAACGCCTGCTGAAGCTGCCCGGCGCCATTCATCGTCTGCGCCGCAGCCATCTGGCCACCGCCGACGTCTTCGCCCAATATGACGCGATTTTGTCTCCCGTGCTCAGTCGCACCACACCGGAAATCGGCTACCTCGACCCGACCCAACCCGCCGAGGAGCTGATTCCCAAGCTGGTCAACTACGTCAGTTTTACACCGGCCAACAACGCCGCCGGCTCACCAGCCATTTCCCTGCCCATGGGACAAGACGAGCAAGAGCTGCCGGTTGGCATACAGTTAGCAGCCAACCATGGTGCTGAAGGATTACTGCTGGAATTGGCGTTTGAATTGGAAGCCGCACAGCCGTGGCGACGTATTCAGGGGTAAGCGTTGAGTTGTTTATGTCGCGGACAGGGTCCGCTCCTACAGTGTAATCAACCACTTATGTAGGAGCGGACCCCGTCCGCGACCCACCCCACCGACAACATCCCCCATCAAATCCAAACCGCATCCCAAAAGGCGTAATCACCCACCTTTTCCACCAACCCCGCCCGCAGGGGATTGGCAATCACATAACGCGCCGCCGGTTTCAATGCCTCATCCTTACGCAGGGCGCGGTCGTGAAAACCCTTAGCCCAGACCCGACCCGCCACACCGGCTTGCGACAGCGCCTTGGCCGATACGGCCTTCATACGCCCCACCAGCATCGACAATTCATCGGCGTCACCCAGTTGCACCAACCAGTGCACATGGTCCGGCATTAACACCCAGCAAAGCAGCCGGGACGATTTCATCAATTGAAACGAAGAAAAGGATTTCGACGCGGTACAGGCCCAATCGAAACGCCGAAACAGGCGTTGGCGGTCAAATGTAGTTGTGGTAATTAGATAGATGCGGCCAGTTTCGGATATGCGGCCTTTGCGCAGGGCGCGGTGGCCTTTTGGGGGGAGTACGGCATGGAAACATCCTTGTTTCGGTTTCACTGTTTTAGATTTTTTGTCGCGGACAGGGTCCGCTCCTACAAGGTGAGGTATCTTCCGTATGTAGGAGCGGACCTTGTCCGCGACCCAGCCATTCACATAACCATCACCGCAACAGCAGCTTGTACACCAGCTTGTGCATGGCGCCGCCATAAGGAGGCATGACGTTCTTCGAGGCGTTGAAACGCCCTTTGTAATAAATGCCTTTGGCGTGGCTGAAGGTCAGGAAGCCTTCATAGCCGTGGTAATGGCCCATGCCGGAATTGCCGATGCCACCGAAGGGAATGTCTTCCACCGACACATGGAACACCGTGTCGTTTAGCGTCACGCCGCCCGAGTGGGTTTCATTGAGCACACGCTGGGTGTTTTCCTTGTTCCAGTCGAAATAATACAAGGCCAGCGGGCGCGGGCGGTCATTCACATAACGAATGGCGTCATCCAGTGTTTTGTAGGTTTCCACCTGCAACAAGGGGCCGAAAATCTCGTCCTGTTTGATTTTCATGTCCTCGGTGGCGCCCAGCACTAGGGTGAAGGGCATTTTACGGCTGTCACCCAAGTCTTCGTTTTGCGGATTGATTTCAATAATGCGCGCGCCTTTTTCGCGTGCCTCCTCGACATAGCCTTTCAAACGCGCATATTGGCGATCGTTCACAATG
Organism: uncultured Alcanivoracaceae bacterium; assembly: GCA_964456185.1. GTDB lineage: Bacteria > Pseudomonadota > Gammaproteobacteria > Pseudomonadales > Alcanivoracaceae > CAYVZZ01. Next base: position 16,136 of record CAYVZZ010000041.1, on the reverse strand, counting down.
CTGGTGAGGTCCGGATTGACCCGCAGGGTGGGGTACATCTTGCTCACCTGCTTTTTGAAGGTCTCGATAAAGTCGTCCAGGCGGTCTTCGGGGCAGAGAATATAATCGGGTGCCACACAGGTTTGACCGGCGTTCAGACACTTGCCGAAGCTAATGCGCTCCACTGCATCTTGCATCGGGAAATCCTGTCCGATGATACAGGGGCTTTTGCCACCCAGCTCCAACGTTACCGGTGTCAGGTTGTCAGCTGCCGCACGCATGATGTGTTTACCCACTGCGCTGGAACCGGTAAACAATAAGTGGTCAAACGGCAGACTGGAGAAGGCCTGGGCGGCTTCGACTTCACCGCCAAATACGGCCACTTCGTCTTCCGAGAAAACGTCGGAAATAATGCGCGCAAACACCTCGGTCACCTTGGGGGTGAATTCGCTCATTTTGATCATCACGCGGTTACCCGCTGCCAAAGCCGACATCATCGGGCCTGTGGCCAAAAAGATAGGGTAATTCCAAGGTACAATCACGCCAACCACACCTTTCGGCTGGTAGGCCACGGCCGCAGAGCCCGGCCATTGTGCCAAGCCAACCTTGCGCTTCACCGGCTTCATCCACTTGCGCAGTCGGCGTTTGTAATATTTCACACCTTCCAACGTGGTCATCAACTCGGCCAGTTTGGTTTCATCTATGCTGCGATTGCCAAAGTCGGCATTGGCCGCTTCGCAGAGGGCATCGATGTTATCGATAATGAGATTGTGTACTTTTTCCAAACGGGCAATACGCTGCTCGGCAGACGGATAGGGTTCCTTGGCATACGCTTGCTTTTGTTTCTCCAGCGTTGCCTTCATGGCAGCAATAATGTCGGTTTCGTTTTGGACGGATTCAGCTTCGGCAGCCATGGTTAAACCTCGATACTCAGGCAATGTAATTACCTTGTTTATACCATTTTTCACTGCTGCCTTGGGCACAATGGGATTGAAATCGATGAGTGACTGTCCCCATTTGACGGAAAGCCAATCAGACGCTGCGATGTAATGTAAAAATCGTTAGAATGCACGCCGTTGTTCGTTACGCGGTATTCGCGCAGCACAACACGGAGAGGTGACAGAGTGGCCGAATGTGGCGGTCTCGACAAGACGCGTAGCGTCGCCGCATTGCCGAACACCGTGAGGCAACCCCGTAGGGGTGAGCGTAGCGAATCAAACCGTTGATGAGTGCGAAGCACTCGGTTTTAGAGACCGTAGGCAAACGCGGTGTAAAATATAAAGTTTGCCATATTGCGGAGAGGTGCCAGAGCGGTCGAATGGGGCGGTCTCGAAAACCGTTGATGGTTCATCCCATCCGAGGGTTCGAATCCCTCCCTCTCCGCCATCTTTAATTCTATTTTCCACTTCACCAGCCTCTCCTATCAAAGATTGAGCCTTGCGGCATTTTCTGTCATTCTGCCGAGATACGTTTCTTGATGGATGGGGATATGTCCAAGCGGCTGGAAAACGGCTTCTTTCTGCTGGCGCTCGCGCTTATTACAGTATTATTTTTCACACTGCTACGGCCCTTTACCGGCGCGGTGCTCTGGGCTTGTGTGCTCGCCTTGCTGTTTTACCCCTTACAGACCTGGCAGGTAAACCGTTGGGGGCGACCCAACCTAGCGGCGCTTGGCACACTATTAACCTGTATCTGCATTGGCATCATCCCGACATTGTTTCTGGTCATGTCGTTTTTCAAGGAAGGCGCGCACCTTTACCATCAAATCCAGTCCGGTGAGCTCAACCCGGCCTTGTGGCTTGACCAAATCCACCAAAGTTTCCCCGCCATTCAGGAATTCCTCGCTGAATTTAACGTCGACTTAGCCAGTCTTAACCAGCAACTATCCGGCTCGGCGGTATCTGCCAGCCGCTTCCTTGCCCAACATGCGGTAAAAGTCGGGCAGGGTACGCTGCAGTTTTTTGTTAGCTTGGGGCTGATGCTCTATCTCTTGTTCTACCTGCTACGAGACGGCGCACTACTCATTGACCTGCTAAAACGCGCGCTGCCCCTGGGCGACGAACGCGAACACCTACTGATGCAAAAGTTTGCCGAAGTGACGCGCGCCACCGTAAAAGGCAACCTGCTGGTCGCCCTCATGCAGGGCACCTTGGGCGGCCTGATATTCTGGTTCCTCGGCATCCCCAACCCATTACTGTGGGGCATCATCATGGTGTTCTTGTCGATGATCCCCGTGGTGGGTGCGGGGCTAATCTGGATTCCCGTGGCGATTTATTTATTCATCACCGGTCAATGGATAGACGGCACCATTCTGGTGGTTTTCGGTGTTTGCATTATTGGCTTGGTTGATAATGTATTACGCCCCTTGCTGGTCAGCCGCGACACCAAAATGCCCGACTACATGATTCTCTTTTCCACACTGGGCGGCTTGTCGCTGTTTGGTCTTAATGGTTTTGTGATTGGCCCATTGGTGGCCGCCCTGTTTATGAGCTTTTGGGGCATCTTCGCACGGGATTTTAATCCGGAGCACCAACAAATAACTTCTGGGGAAGAGGCACCTCCCGAATAATACAGACTCAAATCATCTCGCTAGATCTATAGCATTGTATGGTCACACTGGAATGGTTTGATTTCTCCAACAAATTGGCAGAATATGGCATTAAATGCCATATTGGATGTTTATCATGCCAACGAGAAATCTTGTCTTAACCGAACATCAATCATCACTAGTTGATACGTTAGTGGCTTCTGGCCGTTACCAAAACGCGAGTGAGATTCTACGCGAAGGACTGCGACTGATTGAGTATCGCGAACAAGCCAGAGAAGCCAAATTAGCTGCCTTGCGGAAAGCAGTGGCCGTGGGTGTGTCGGATATCGAAGCGGGTCGTTATGAAACATTTAGCAGCCCGCAAGCTCTAGAGGATTCTCTTTTAGAGGATTGAGAACAAGAATCCGGCATTAATATTTTAAGAGTTCTGCATACGCGTATGGACTTGTCTCAAATTACGATAGATTAGCCAAAATGCGTTTCCCTGTCGGCGCTTCATCCGGCACGTCCAGTTCCAGCCCCTGTTCCGCCGCTAATTGCTGGTACAACTGATGACTGGCGACGGGGTGATTGTCGGTGCCAATCACCAAAGAGGGAGCCGTGTTGTCGGATAGCCATTGTTGAGCCACATCATGCAACAACGCAATGCAATCATCCCGATGAATGCGATTCATCCAGTGATTCGGCGGCAAAGCTTCTTCACCGCGGGCGATGCGGGCGGCTTTGTTGGCGAAATAATCACTGCGACCGGTAATACCGGCGAAACGTACCACGCTAAGCAGGCAGCGGGTGCTGAGTTCTTCTTCGGCAGCTAGCAGGATTTTACCGCGGAAGCTGTCTGGCTTGGGTGGTGTGTTAGCATTCACTTCACCCTCAATATCGCCGAACACAGCTGTGCTGGAAACGAAAATAACCGGCGGCAAAGGCTGCTGTTTTGCCAGTGCATCCACTAATCGCAGGGGAGCGGTAAGAAAGGCATCGCGGTAACCGGCTTCATCACGACTGGCGGGGGTAAGAATAATCACCAGCAAATCCACCTGGTCGGGCGGCAAGAGAATGGCCGGCGTTTGCACCAAATCCTGAGCGTAAACATCCACTCCGGCTGGCGCTTTCTGTTGACGACGGATGGCGCTGACTTGATGTCCATCGGCCAGAAGGCACTCGGCCAGCCCTTGTCCCAAATCGCCCAACCCGGCGAGCAGAATGTGTTTTTGTGCGGCCATAAATTTCCTTGCTGGCTTGCCCTTGTCAATCGAGCCCATAAGATACGCAATAACGGATTAAAATCGAAGGACTAGCCTTTTTCATGGCGGAATTAACATTACAGCGCCTCAAGGGAGTGGGGCGAAAAATGGTAGAGAAGCTGGCGAATCTGGGCATTGTCGACCTGGACACGCTGTTGTTTCATTTGCCGCTGCGCTATCAGGACCGCACTCGAGTAACGCCCATAGGCAGCTTGCAACCCGAGCAGGAGGTGGTGCTGGAAGGCACTATCCAGCTGGCGGATGTGGCTTTTGGACGGCGACGAAGTTTATTGTGTCGTGTCGCCGATGGCACCGGCAGTGTGGGGCTGCGTTTTTATCATTTCAGTGCGGCGCAAAAGAATAATCTGGAAAAAGGGCGCGCCATTCGCGTGTACGGACAGGTGCGCAAGGGCGCTTCGGGTTTGGAGCTGTATCACCCCGAATATCAGCTGGGGCGACCAGCCTTGCCGCCGTTAGAACCCACTTTAACCCCCGTTTATCCCGCCACCGATGGCGTGAGTCAGCGCTTACTTCGGCAAATAATAGCGCAAGCGTTGAGCTGGTCGGACAAACACCCGCCACAAGATTTATTACCGGCAGGCGCCAACCGTTTCGACCTTTTACAAGCGCTGCATTTTCTGCATAACCCACCGCCGGATACCGACTTAAATCAACTCACCAATGGCTACCATCCGGCCATGGAACGGCTGACGCTGGAAGAAATGGTGGCGCATCAATTGGCCTTGGTGCAGCGTCGCCACCAACAACGCCGCAAACCGGCACCCGCCTGCCATAGCACGCAGCTTTTTGCGCAATTGCGAGCCCAATTACCTTTCGAGCTCACCAGCGCCCAGCAACGGGTGATTAAGGAAATTTTTAACGATTTGGGCAAAACCGACCCCATGTTGCGCTTGTTGCAAGGCGATGTGGGGGCAGGCAAAACGCTAGTCGCTGCTGCTGCCTCCTTGAACGTCATGGAAAGTGGGCATCAGGTAGCCATTATGGCACCCACGGAATTATTGGCACGCCAACATCTACTGAACTTCACCGCTTGGCTGGAGCCTTTCGGTATCACCCCTTTGTGGTTGGCGGGCAGTTGCACGGCCAAGCAAAAACGTGAAGCACTGGAACAACTGGCTGACGGCAGCGCCCCACTGGTCATCGGCACCCATGCGCTTTTTCAAGACAGTGTGGCCTTTGCCGATTTGGGGCTGGCGATTATCGACGAACAACACCGTTTCGGCGTGCAGCAGCGCTTGGCGCTCATCGAAAAAGGCCCGGCCGGCACACAACCCCACCAGCTGGTGATGACGGCTACGCCCATTCCGCGAACCCTCGCCATGAGCGTCTATGGCGATTTGGACACCTCGGTGATTGACGAGCTGCCGCCCGGCCGCAAGCCGGTACAGACCAGCGTATTGGCCGGCGAGCGCCGCCCCGATTTGATTGCCCGCTTGCGCAAGGTGCTCAAAGAAGGCGCGCAAGTCTATTGGGTGTGCACGCTAATCGAAGAATCTGACGCCCTGCAAGCTCAAGCCGCCGAAGTTACCCGCGATGAACTCCAAGAGGCCTTGCCGGATATTCGCATCGACCTCGTGCATGGCCGCATGAACGCCCGCGAGAAAGAGGAACGCATGCAGGCGTTCAAAGCCAAGCAATCCCAGCTGCTGGTAGCCACCACGGTGATTGAAGTGGGCGTGGATGTGCCCAACGCCAGCTATATGGTTATCGACAATGCCGAACGGCTGGGGCTGTCACAACTACATCAATTACGCGGCCGCGTCGGGCGGGGCGGCAAGCAAAGCTTCTGCGTGTTGCTATACCAACCGCCCGTCGGCCAGCACGCCCAAGCACGATTGAATGCCATGCGCCAAAGCAATGACGGCTTCTTTCTGGCCGAAGAAGACCTGCGCCTGCGCGGCCCCGGCGAATGGTTGGGTACTCGGCAGGCCGGCGAATTGGCGTTTCGCGTGGCGGATTTGGTGCGCGACGAACGGTTACTCGCCACCGCCCATCAACTGGCCACCACCATCAGCCAACAGCATCCCGACCGTGTGCCGTTGCTGATGACCCGCTGGTTGAAAGGAGGTGAGCTCTATGCGGAAGTCTAATATCGGAACGCCTTGAGGCCACTCTTACCAACAGGGTAAAGTGACACTAGTTAACGACAACAATAGGAACAGCCATGTCTGACACGCCCGACAACAAGTCTTACGGCATCATCCAGGCGATTGTATTAGCCGTTATTTTTCTGGTGGTTCACTACCTGATTAAATTCGGGGTGGTTGAGCAATTCATTCCGGATTCAGCCTCCAATTGGACAGGCTATCTTCCCTTGTTGGACAGGCTCAGCCAATCGCTCTTTGCGATTATGATTATCCTGCTGGCCGGTAGAGTGCTAGAACGCTTAATCGACCACTCTCATAACCCACCCGGCATTCGCTATAACCTGACGCGCCTGACACGTTTAGTCACTTACGTGCTAATCGGCATCGTCGGCATTTCCTTCCTATTCCAAAACCTCTTCGCCGCCGCCGTCAGCTTCGGTATTATTTCGTTGGTCTTGGGCTTTGCGCTACAAGTGCCGATTACCTCTTTCATCGCCTGGCTATACATTATTTTCCGCCACCCCTATCACGTCGGTGACCGCATCCAGCTCGGCAAACTCCGTGGCGAAGTATTGGAAATTGGCTATCTGGACACCCGCTTACGCGAATTTAACGGCATCTATTTGGGCAACGACCATTACAGCGGCCGCATCGTACACTTCCCTAACAGCCAAGTGCTGAAATCGGAAATCGTCAATTACTCCGGTGCTTTCAAGCCTTTTATCTGGAATGAAACCGCCATTCAAGTGGCCTTTACCAGTGATTTATCCACCGTCGAGAAAGCCCTCATCAAAGCCGCCGACGACGACTTTCAAGCCAACTACCCGGATGGTGGCGGCCAAAAGGGGCCAACCGCCAAAGTCTATTTCCGCGTCAATGAACGCGCCTGGCTGGAAGTGGTGGTGTCCTATCTGGCCGAGCCCACCGACCTGACCGGCCGCCGCAATCGCATCCTGCGTGCCGCCATACCGGCCTTGAATGCCGAACCGGACAAGGTGCAATTTCCCCAAGGCACTCAACGCTGACGATACAAGCGATTGGCAATAGCAAACTGCTTCGTCGGGCCAGTCACCCGCCAATCAATGTGCAGCTCATCCGCCGACACGCGCGTAAAGGTGCCGTAATAGGTATCTTGCGCGCAAGGATGCGCCACCTGACACTGGCCATCCGACAAATCAATGGAACAAAAATACCGCCGATCGGCAAACAGCACCTCGGCCTGCCAACCCCCCTGCGGGCAATAGATATAACGCCGCTTGGCCTCGCCATCAAAAGCCCCCAGCTGCAAATGGCCGGCCTCATCGTAAAACACCTCATCGCCCACCGGCGAGAAAACCGCCTCACCCTGAAAATGCCCCGTTTGCTGATGCTTGTGATCCTGTAAACGCCGTTCAATCCGCCAACGCCCCAGCAGCCAGTCAGTCAGCGCCGTTGTTGCCTGCATGCTGTTCACCCTGTTTATTTAACGGCAACACATTAGCAAAATAGGTAGGCTCGCATAAGCGAAGCGTTGCGGGCGGGACCATTGACGCTTGATGCCGCACGCCTTCCGCGTTGATAAAGCCCCCGCAACCCCCTAGACTCCCTAGCAGATATTTCATTAGCCGATGGATGAATAACAATGGCAGCGCGCAATATTTTGGTGATTAACTGTGGTAGCTCCTCGATTAAGTTTGCGTTGGTTAATGAAGCCCAGGATGCTTTTCTGATGGAAGGGCTGGCCGAGCACATTGGCCTGGATGATCCGGATGCGGTGGTGAATTGGCAGGCCAACGGCGAGGCCACGCAGCTGGCGTTGCCGCGCGCCGACCATGCGGCGGTTCTGGAGAAGGTGCTGCCGGCGGCCGAAGAGGTGGCCGGGGGCAAGCTGCATGGCATTGGGCATCGGGTGGTGCATGGTGGTGAGGCGTTTAGTGCCTCTACCTTGCTGGATGATGCCAGCTTGAAAGCGATTCGCGATATGGTGCCCTTGGCGCCCTTGCATAACCCGGCCAATTTGCAGGGCATTGAGGCAGCGCTCAAGACGTTTCCACAGCTGCCGCAGGTGGCCGTGTTCGATACCGCTTTCCACCAAACATTACCGGAACACGCTTACCGGTATGCGCTGCCGGAAACCTTGTATAAGCAGTTTCAAATCCGGCGATATGGCTTTCATGGCACCAGCCACCAATATGTCAGCCGCCGCGCCGCCAAACTGTGTGATTTGCCTGTCGATAATAGCTGTTGGCTCACTGCGCATTTGGGCAACGGCTGTTCAACTGCGGCCGTGGTGAACGGTGAAAGCCAGGATACCAGTATGGGGCTGACACCGTTGGAAGGGGTGGTGATGGGCACCCGCAGTGGCGATGTGGACCCTGGCTTACAGGCGCATTTGTCACGCGCACTGGGTTGGTCGCTACAGCGCATCGACAATCTGTTAAACCGCGAAAGCGGGCTTTTGGGTTTATCCGGCTTATCCAACGACATGCGCACTTTGGAAGAAGCCCGCGCCGAGGGACACGCAGGCGCTACCCTTGCCATTGAGGTGTATTGTTATCGCTTGGCCAAATCCTTGGCGGCCATGGGCTGTGCCTTACCGCGTTTGGATGGCCTGATTTTTACCGGCGGCATTGGGGAAAATTCGGCTCTGATTCGGGCGAAAACCGTTCAGCATTTGGCGTTGTGGCAATGCGCTCTGGATGATGACCGGAATCAACAAATGTGCGGTGGCGGGGAAGGGGCCATACATGCCGACGGCAGCCCGCGTATTTTGGTGGTTCCCACCAATGAAGAACGCCAAATCGCCCTTGATGTACTGGCACTACTGGATAGCTAAAGTATGCAAACGTTTCTTCTTGTCCCCACGGGGTTTGGGGTCGGCCTGACATCGGTCAGCTTGGGGTTACTACGCGCCCTGGATCAGGGCGGTTTGAAATGCGGTTTTTATAAACCCATTGCCCAGCATCATCCGGGTGATGCCGGGCCGGAACGATCTACCGCTTTGGTGGCACGCGTGCACAAGATGTTGCCCCCTTCGCCCGTGCCCCGCGAACGGGTCGAGCAACTGCTGGGCGACGATGACCTGGATGATTTGATGCAGGAATGCGTGCAAGGCTTTCAGCAGGCAGCCAAAGACAAAGATGTGGTCATCGTCGAAGGCGTGGTGCCGACGCGCCATGCCTCTTACGCGGCGCAACTCAACATTGAGCTGGCCTACAGTCTGGATGCCGACATTATTTTGGTATCGACGCCCGAACATGAATCCCCACAGACCTTGGCACAGCGCCTCGAATTCCAGGCACAACCCTTAGGCGGTCTCAATCATCGCAAGGTAGCGGGATTGGTCCTCAACAAGATTCGTGATGAAGCCTTTGTTGACGCATTTAAAGACACGGCCATCTTTCAACATGATAATTTCCACCTGGTCGGGCAATTACCCTGGCAGGCCGAGCTGACTGCCCCGCGCGTCAGCGATATTGCCAAGCTAACCGGTGCCAAAGTGTTACATGCGGGCGATATGGACAAGCGCCGTGTGCAAGAGGTGATGCTATGCGCGCGCACCGCGCCTAATGTGATTCATCGGTTCTTCCCGGGTAATCTGGTGGTCACGCCGGGCGACCGTGATGACATTATCATGGCCGCCAGCTTGGCCGCGCTCAATGGTATGCCGCTGGCCGGCCTGTTGTTGTGCAGCAATGTGCAGCCGGATGAACGCGTGCTAGACCTTTGCCGCGGTGCCTTGCAGAGCGGACTACCAGTGCTCACCATCGATACCAACTCTTACGCCACGGCCACGCAGCTGGACCGCATGAATCGCGAAATCCCCATTGATGACGACGAACGCGCCGAGGCCATCACCCGTTTTGTGGCCAGCCATCTCGACCGGGACTGGCTGATTGAAGCCTGCGGCCAACCGCACGAGAGCCGTCTGTCGCCGCCGGCCTTCCGCTATCAGCTGGTGCAGCGAGCCAAAGCCGCCAACAAACGCATCGTGTTGCCCGAAGGCGACGAGCCACGCACCATTCAGGCAGCTGCCGAATGTCATCGATTGGGCATTGCCCGTTGTGTACTACTCGCCAACCCCGACAGGGTGGCAGAAGCCGCCCGCGTGCTGGGTATTACCCTGCCGGATTCGCTGGAAATCATCGACCCGGACGCCATTCGCCACGACTATGTTGCCCCCATGGTGGCATTGCGCGAGGCCAAGGGCCTTAACGCCCCCATGGCATTGGCACAATTGGAAGACCCGGTCGTGCTGGGCACCATGATGCTCGCCGAAGCCGATGTGGATGGCCTGGTCAGTGGCGCTGTTCACACCACCGCTAACACCATTCGACCGGCATTGCAGCTCATTAAAACAGCGCCGCAATACCGCATTGTCAGCTCGGTTTTCTTTATGCTCTTGCCGGAACAGGTGCTGGTGTATGGCGATTGTGCTGTAAACCCCATGCCGACAGCCGAACAGCTGGCTGAAATTGCCGTACAAAGTGCGGCTTCCGCCGAAGCCTTTGGCATCACCCCGCGGGTTGCCATGATTAGCTACTCCACCGGCAGCTCGGGCACCGGGGCAGAAGTTGAAAAAGTGCGCCAGGCCACCGAATTGGCGCGTCAGCAACGCCCCGATTTACTCATTGATGGCCCCTTGCAATACGATGCGGCTGCCGTGGCCAGCGTAGGCCGCCAAAAAGCCCCCGACAGCAAAGTGGCCGGGCGCGCAACCATTTATGTGTTCCCCGACCTCAACACCGGCAACACCACCTACAAGGCCGTGCAGCGCAGCACCAACTGCGTCAGCGTTGGCCCCATGTTGCAGGGGCTACGCAAGCCGGTTAACGACTTGTCGCGTGGCGCTTTGGTGGACGACATCGTTTACACCATTGCACTGACGGCTGTGCAGGCCACCCAAAACGCATAACTTGCGCCGCCTCTCAGGCTTCGGACAGAATGGAACAGATTCAACAGCCATAAGGAAGGCGCTTTGACCCCCTTACTTGCCTGTCCCGATTGTGATTTGGTGCTGGCCGTGTCCGACCCGACGCCAGGGGAGCGGATGCGTTGCCCGCGGTGCCATTGCGGGCTGTTGCGTTATGGTGTGACCAACCAGACCGGGCCGGCGTTGGCCGTTACCGCAGGTGTGGGTTTGTTGATTGCCGGACTAGCGCCTTTTATTGGCTTCTCGCGCAGTGGCATTAGCGACCAAATTGGCTTGTTGGATGCCGTTACACATTTGTGGCAGGCGCAACAGCCTTTGTTAAGCCTGGTGGTGTGCCTTACGTTGGTGGTATTACCCGCCTTATTTCTTGCCGGTTATTTGTGGCTGCGGCTGAGTCTATTGTCACCCACATCAACGTCTTGGCGATTCAACCGCACTTTGCTGCGCTGGCTGGTGGCCTGGCGACCCTGGTTGATGGCCGAGGTGTTTGTCATTGCCGCTTTTGTGGCGTTGATTAAGCTAGTAGGCATGGCAGAAGTGCAGCTTTATTTGGGATTCTGGGCTTATGCCTTATTTGCGTTGTGTCTGCTGATTGTGCTGTCACGCTTTCAGCCCATCTTGCTGTGGCGCTGTTTTGCGGGTAAGGCCACGCATCCGCCACAGGCACAGGCGGGGCAAACCGCGCAGGCGCAACAGCTGCAATCTTGTCGGCGTTGTCACCAGTTGGCCGCCATCGGTGAAACAGCCTGCACGCGCTGTGGTGCGCCTTTGCATCAACGCCACCCGCATAGCTTGCAAAATACCTGGGCCTTGCTTATCGCGGCACTTATTCTGAGTTTGCCCGCGCAGCTTTATCCCATCATGGTGACCACTGGCCTCGGAGGTAATCAACCAGCGACCATTATTTCCGGGGTGGTTCTGTTTGCCGAACACGGCGACTGGCCTATCGCCTTGGTCATCTTTATTGCCAGCATTTTGATTCCCTTTAGCAAAATCGCCGCCTTGGCTTGGTTGTGTTGGGTAACCCGGCGGCGGACGCCAAAACGGCCATTGGAACAAATGCGGCTGTATCACATCACCGAATTCATTGGCCGTTGGTCTATGATTGATGTGTTTGTGGTGGCCATTGTGGTGGCATTGGTGCAGCTGGGGCAGATTATGCGCATTCAGCCGGGGCCGGCGAGTCTGGCATTTGCCGCTGTGGTGATACTAACCATGCTGGCCGCACAACAATTTGATGCGCGTTTAATTTGGGACAATACCGCGCCACCCGATGAGGAGTCGATTCACTCATGAAATCCAGTGCCTTACGCGATCGTATTCCGCGCTTGTCGCCGGTTTGGTTGGTGCCGCTGGCTGCCTTGTTAATCGGCCTCTGGTTGTTATATGACAACCTCTCCTCACAAGGGCAAACCATTACCCTCATTATGCAGGATGCCGCCGGCATTGAAGCGGGCAAAACGCCCTTGAAAACCCATAGCGTCACCATCGGTGAGGTCTCTGCCGTAAAGCTTAGCGATGACTACAGCAAGGTGCTGGTCACGGTAACCTTACAAGCCGGAACCGACGGTCTGCTGCATTCGGATAGTCAGTTCTGGGTGGTCAAACCACGCATTGGTAAAGAGGGCATTAGCGGCCTAGGTACGGTGTTGTCCGGCCCTTATATCGAGATGCTGCCGGGAAAAAGTCACGACTTTAAAACCCGCTTTACGGTATCAAAGCAGCCACCCATTAATCGCGACGGCAGCCAAGGCATTATTCTCAATTTAACGGGTGCCGTGGGCAGCAAGCTCGATACGGGAGATCCGGTGTTATATCGCGGTCTTGAAGTGGGGCGGGTGATGAGCACCTCTTTTAATGTTACCGATCACAAGGTGCATTACCGTGTGTTTATCCGCCAGCCTTATCCGGTGCTGGTCAACTCAAACAGCCGCTTCTGGAATATCGCTGGCTTAGATTTCCGTTTGAATGCCCAGGGGCTGAAGGTGCGTATTCCTTCAGTGGAAAGCCTCTTGGGTGGTGGTGTTGCCTTTGGTAGTCCCGACCCCAATCTGCCGGCCGGAAAACCGGTGCACAATGGCGACCATTTTGTGCTGTATCAAAACAAGCAAAAAGCGCATCAAGGCATGTATGACCATGCCTTGGCTTATGTACTACTGATTAAAGACAGCGTGCGCGGCCTGACTGCCGGCTCGCCGGTGGAATATCGCGGGGTGCGTGTGGGCACGGTCAAAGCGGTGCCTTGGCGGCTCAGCCAGCAAGATTTGGATAGCCTTGATGGCTTTGCCATCCCTGTGCTCATTCACATTGAGCCGCAGCGTTTTATAGGACGTCATAACAATACGCCTATTGAGACGTGGAAAAAGCGCTTTAGTAAAGCCTTTAAGGGCGGTCTTCGCGCTAGCCTGGAAAAAGGCAACCTTCTCACTGGCGCTCTCTACGTTAACTTGGACTTTGTGGACAAACCCCATCCTTGGAAAACACGGCAGTTTGCTGGCGTTACTGTATTCCCCAGCGTGCCCAGCAACTTGTCGCAACTAGAGGATCAAATCAACCGTTTTGTTAAAACCCTAAACGGTTTGCCCCTGGACTCCATTGCCAACAAACTTAATCGCAATCTCGCAGTATCCGAGAAGATGCTGACATCGCTCAAACAAGCATCCCAGTCGCTTAATCAACGATTAAACGACCCTGCACTGAAAAGCTTACCCAAACAGGTCGATGGCACCCTTGATGCGTTGCAACAACTGATTCGGCGCACGCAACCACTTATTGATACGTTGAAACAACATCCCAACTCCCTTATTTTTGGCCGTCCGGAAAGCCACGACCCCATGCCAGGAGCATCGCATGACTAACCCTTTTTCGCCTTCCTTTAAACTGGCTCTGGCCACCACGTTATTACTTACACTAAGCGCCTGTGCCAGCGCCCCCAAGGTTAATTATCACTATTTGCTGCCTGCCGCACAGCAGGTCGTGCTACCCGGTCAAACGCTACCCAGCGTTACCGTTAAGTTGCCGGATTATTTGGATCAGCCCGGCATCGTCATGCGGCTCAACAAGGTAGGTATGCGGGCTGCCCATAATCATCTTTGGGCAGCGCCTTTGGCTCAACAACTTGCCCACGCCATGCGCGTTCATCTTGCTAAACGTCATGTAAATCAGGGCGGCAAGCTACTTATTCGGCTGGTGCGTTTTCAGGGTAACCCCAAAGGCCTTGCCACCATGGCCGGTAGCTGGAAGTTACAAACGGCCGATGGCCGCCAACTGCACGGGCACTTTAGCCGCGGTTATCTGATTAAAGACATTGGTTATGATGCGTTGGTATCCGAGCTGGATAGACTCTGGAAGGGGTTGGCAGTGACTATCGCCGAGCAGCTCACAGGCACTCAAACGTCTGTGACCCAGCAACATTCAGCGAAGAAAGACTAAAATGAATCCCTAGTTATCTTCTTCAGGTTTCTTATTGGCCAGGGCAATCACCTCATCGGCATCCAGCCCGTCCAGCTGTTCCAGGACAGTTTTGTCTTCGCCATCATTTTTCCCTTGGCCCATGGCATCGGCCAAGCTGTCAGTAAGGGCGCTAAAGGATTTCTTCACCATTAACAATGTCAGCGCCTTTTGAAATTCAAACTCTTTATCCTCTGGCAGCTCGTCACGGATTTCTTCAACCGACGCTTTGAACGCCTCCATTGATGAGCCGTCGATGGTTGGTTCGCCACAACCGGCTAGCAACAATGCCGACAACACCAGCCCTAACCACATCATATGTTTCATTATTTTCCCTCTTTTTACCGATTATTGAACCACAGGTAGCCACAGCACCAACATCGCCAAACTGGCCAGCAAAATAGGCGGTGTCAGCACCAATCCCACCTTCATATATTGCCCCCAGCTGATGCGATAGCCTTTGCCCGCCAGCACGTGCAACCACAACAAGGTGGCCAGGCTGCCAATTGGCGTAAATTTCGGCCCCAAGTCGTTGCCAATGACATTAGCATAAATCATCAATTGACGGGTGGTGTCCGATACCTGCGCTTGGTCGATTGCCAAGGCGCCCACCAAGGTAGAGGGCATATTGTTGACCACCGAGGCCACCAAAGCCGCCAGGAATCCGCTGCCCAGCGTGGCCACCCATTGCCCCTGATCGGCCAGCCACTCCAACGCCATTGCCCCTATTTCGGTCAAGCCGGCTTGTCCTAGGCCATACACCACCAAGTACATGCCCAAAGAAAACCACACAATCTGCCACGGAGCCTGCCGCACGATACTTAGCGTTTTCAAATGTGGGGATTGGGCTTGTCCCACCCGCGAGGCCAATGCCCACAAAATCAACGCGGCAGCGCCCGTTACCAAACAGAAAGGCACATCGAACGGCGCTAACGCAAAATACGCCACCAGCAACACCGCCAACAGCGGAAAAGCGGCACGGAACACCTGATGATCGACAATGGCGCTGGCCGGTTCATCCAGCGTTCCCACCGCATAGCGTTTGGGCAGCCGCCGCCCGAAAGCCAGCCACAGCACCAGCAAGGTGGTGGCGATGGATACCAAATCCACCGGCACCATCACCGCCGCATAGTCGGCAAAACCAATCTCGAAATAATTGGCCGTGACGATATTTACCAGATTGGAAATCACCAGCGGCAAGCTGGCGGTATCGGCAATAAAGCCTGTTGCCAAAATAAACGCCAAGGCCTGTGGCGGGGTGAATTTCAGCCGAATCAAAATGGCAATAACAATGGGCGTGAGCAGCAGGGCGGTGCCATCATTGGCAAAAAAGGCGGAAATCACCGCGCCCAACAACACAATCAAGGGAAACAGCAAATGCCCACGGCCTTTCCCCCAACGCGCAATGTGCAACGCCGCCCAGGAAAAGAAACCGGCTTCATCGAGCAACAAGGAAATGATGATAAGCGCCACAAAGGTGAAAGTGGCGTCCCAGACGATATCCCAGACAATACCAACATCCGCCCACTGCACCACGCCCGTCAGCAGGGCGACTAAGGCCCCGCCCATGGCCGTCCAGCCAATGCCCAGCCCGCGCGGCTGCCAAATCACCAACACGAGAGTGACCACAAAAATTGCCAATGCCAGCATGCTTTTTAACCTTACAACAGCTTATTAGGGCTGCATTTTAGAGAGCGATGGCAATATCAGCCAGCCATGATATTACACCAATGCTTGTTGCCGTTTTTCTCCGGCATTGTAGCTGGCATATTTAACTTTCTTGTCATCACCCGCGTAGAAGACTCTCGGGTCGCTGGGCAGGGTAAGGTCTTTGGCAAAACCAGCCAGTGAGTCGTGCATATAGTCATCGAAAAACGCAATGATTTTCTCGTCTT
>CAYVZZ010000040.1:10594-20103 GCA_964456185.1 uncultured Alcanivoracaceae bacterium | reverse complement strand
GACAGGGTCCGCTCCTACAGTGTCACATTAATGTAGGAGCCGACCCTGTCCGCGACACCCAACCAGCAAAATGTCGGATCAGCCCGGCATAACCCGCTATTTTTTGCCCCTTCACCTCTTAAACTATCACCGTCATTCCGGTCTCGAACCGGAATCCCCAACAACCCGTTACACCCAAAACAAAAGTCCAATCATGCACAAACCCAGCGATTATCTCGACTCCGTCGAACAAATAGCCCGTGATGCAGGCGATTCCATCATGGCCATCTACAACCGTGATTTCAGCATCGAAGAAAAGGCTGACAAAAGCCCGCTCACCGAAGCCGACAAAGCGGCACATCACATCATTGTCGATGGCCTTGAACAACTTCCCGGTGACATCCCCATCCTATCGGAAGAAGCCACTGACGAGTTTAACGGTGCCGATGCCAATGGCCGCTATTGGCTGGTCGACCCGCTGGACGGGACCAAGGAGTTCATTTCCCACAACGGCGAATTCACCGTTAACATCGCCTTGATTGAACATGGCGCGCCGATATTCGGTGTCGTGATCGCACCGGCGATGAATACGGCTTATCTCGCCGCTGAACGGGTGGGTGCCGTTAAGGTTGAGGCCGATGGAAGCCGCCATACGATTAAGGTAGCCGCCAAGTCGGAAAGCGCCCCTTGGCGAGTTGTAGGTAGCCGCTCTCATCCCAGTGATGAACTCGCTGAGTGGTTAACCGAATTGGGTGATCACGACATGCACCCTATGGGCAGCTCTTTGAAACTTTGCTTGGTCGCCGAGGGTAAGGCTGACGTTTACCCCCGATTGGGTCCTACCTGCCTGTGGGATACCGGCGCCGCCCATGCAGTGGTGTTGCAAGCAGGCGGCAGTGTGGTACAGCAAAACGGTGAGCCGCTGGATTACAGCGCTCCCAAGCAAGCGGTGTTAAACCCTTACTTTATCGTCTGGGGTGCGACCTCCCAATAATGGTAGCCGCACAGTTTTTCGTTACAGCACCAGACGCGGATTTAACGTATAGGTCGTCGTAATGGCGGCCTGATCCAGCACATGGCCTTTCATCGCCTTGCGCAAAGCGGCACCGTTTAGCTCACTGCCTACATCCAAGCGCTCAACATCCAACGCATAAACGGTAAAAATATAACGATGTATCAATGCATCATTCCAAGGCGGGCAAGGGCCGTCATAACCGTAATAGTCGCCCGACATCTCTTCATCACCGGCAAACCATGACGTGAAATCATTTTTGCCGTGCTGGGCACCACCCGCTGCGGCCGGGCCTTGCTTGCCTCGTGGTGTCACCCCGCTAGAGTGGCTGCCTTCGCTAATGTCACGAACGCCGGCCGGCAGGTTCCATAGCAGCCAATGAAAGAAATCTACGCGCGGCAGGTCTTCCGGTACTTCTCTACCCTCTTGGTTCACATCATCACCGCGACTGGGTACGTCTGGATCATGACAAATGACGGCGTAAGATTTCACTCCGTCGGGCACATCGGACCATTGCAAATGCGGGTTCAAATTGTTGGATAACGCAACATGCGATTCGGCGTCAATGACACCAAACGCGTTGCAGTCTTTCACCCGCTGTCCTTCTTTAAGACTATTGCTAAGCAACTCCACAGCGACCTCCTGTTGTAATTATTGTAGGGGCTTAAAGTAGCGATTTGGGCGACACAATCACACCATTGTTGTCGGCATACACATAATCACCCGATCGAATGGTTGCGCCACCGATGACCACCGGAATATCCGTCTGCCCTTCATCACGGCGCACAGATTTGCGTGGAATACAGCCTAAAGCCAGCACGCCCAAATCAATCTTGGCTAATTCGTCGACATCACGACAAACACCGTGAATGATCACGCCAGCCCAGCCATTTTTGTGGGCACCAGCGGCAATCTGGTCACCGATCAGCGCGTTGCGCAAGCTACCGCCGCCATCGACGACCAGCACCCGCCCTTTTCCTTCGGTGTTTTTTAGCAGGTGTTTAACGCGGCTGTTGTCTTCAAAACATTTCACGGTAACCGCTTCACCGCCAAATGCTTGGCGGCCACCATAGCTCTGCCATTGCACGCCAACGACCACTTGGCAGCTATCCGGGTTGTCGTCCAATAGGTCACAGGTTACGAATTCCATCAAGTCTCCTTGTTTGCATAATCAATTAACTGGGAATAGCGCAACACTAGCACGGATTTATCGACAGGTGCCAAGGCAACATTGACCATGGCGCGTGCCAATTGCTGAGCACGGATTGGGGTTGATGCCAATTTCATTTTACCCATCAGTGGGGTAAACGGTTTGGCCAGTTGTTGCCCTAATGATTCGGCAAAACGCCTTTCGTCACGATCGCCTATCAATAACGACGGTTGCACTAATACCAAATGGGGGAATTGCAGCGCTCGTAGTGCCTGCTCCATCTTGCCTTTGGTACGCGCATAAAAACTCACGGCGGTGGATTTTGCATTGACAGCCGAAATCGTCACGCAAGTGGGTATGCCCGCTTGCTTGGCGCGCCGAGCCATGTCGACACATAGCGTTAAATCCACGGCTTCAAATGCGGCTTTAGAGCCGACTTTCTTCAAGGTCGTGCCCAAACAGATAAGCAGGACATCATATCCCGCCATGAATTGATCCAAATCGGGGGCGTCAAAATGAGCTTCGTGCAATGACGAATGCTCTACACCAAGCGGCCGACGGGTAATCACACCGACATCATTCACGGCCGGATTTGCTAGAAGGTAGGTTAAGCAGTGACGTCCCGTCAGCCCTGATGCGCCTAGCAATAACGCCTTTGTCATGAGAACGCCCCTTGAGTGAGCCAATTGATACGCAGCAATAGCTGATGCAATGCATCTTTGGCATGACTCAACGTAAAGGGGGCTGTGCGGGGTGGCGCATACACTTGGGGGGCGGTCCCTGCCACAATCAAGTCGATTGCGTAACAGCGTCCGGCATAGCGGCTTCGGTAGGCATCAACAAAACGGTAATGGCTCATGGCAGCCCCTCGTAGTTGATAATGCGTGAAAGGCCGTCCACCAATCATCACTTGATTGGTGGACACATTTCGCTGCCCGCTACTCGGCTGCAAACAATTTTCAAAACTATTGGCTCCACCACTTACCCCATAACGCAATACGGCGGTGGTCACTGCATTGGAGCCTTTCAATACCCAGCTGGCCTGTAAGCGCCCTGTTTCGCCCGGACGCATATCAATACGCCAGGTGGTGGGCAGCATATAACCCGATGGCGATTTATCCGCCTGAACAAACTGACTCGTCCAGGTGAGGTGAAAGCCGGTGCTCGGATCGGTATAGGTATTGGCCGGTGCGGTTTTCTTGACGGCAGTACAATGACTTAAAATCAATGTCATGCAGATAATACTTAAAAAGCGCTTCATGAGTACTCCCGGCTTTGCCCTTCGTTATGATTCCCCAAAGGATACATCACCTCTTCTTCATATCCTGTAGTGATGGCGATCCAACCGCTTAACTCACGATCTAATTGTGCGTCGCCTGTATCAACCTGCAAGGGTCGCCCTTGCAAGCCCTCAAGCTTGTTACGGGTGGCAATGATGTGCAAATTGTCGCGCCCAATACGACGGATCACATCCGGCGATAATTGTTGATTACCGCGCCCAAACACATGCCCTTGCCCACCTATCACAGTGATCACTGCGTGAAGCGGTCTATCGCCGGTTTCTCGCAATATGTCAGATGCGGTAAGATCGGATGCCACGCAGGCTCCATCACGTAGCAAATCAACACCCAGCAGGGTGTTCTCCAATCCCAGCTCTTGCATCACCTCAGCGACTGTGCCGCCTGACCCCATCAAATAATCGCTGTTTTCGTCATCTTCTATGCGTTCAGCCATACAAGCCGCGATATCATAAACGCTAGTATCTTCCGCGGGTTGTCCGCCGCATTTCACGCACTGCAATAACCCATCGGAACGTGGCACCGATAATTCACCGTAATAACGCGCTTTGACAACCCCTTCACGAAACGCATTTTCGTCAATATCGCGCACTTCCGCTGTCACCAAATCGACCAGCCCGCCGGACGCAATCTGCCGTAGCAGTGCGCCCGCATCCTCGGGATTATTAGCATAGACACCAGAGTGCCTCTTGCAGCCCGCCGGGATGCCCAGCACGGGCAGCCTGCCCGTTAAACTGTCGAGTATGTCTCGGGCGGTGCCATCGCCACCAGCAAATACCAGTAAATCGATACCTTCCTGCTGCAATGCCGCTACCGCATTATGAGTGTCATTGGGAGTGGTATCAGCTGAGGCAGCCTGCTTACTGCTTGCGGAGGCCAAACGGTAATCTAAGCCTGCCGCCCTAACGCTGTCCTCCCCCATTGCGCCAGGCCAGGTCACAATGTCGAGTCTCATTTCCTGCAAGGCCGACAGTGCTCGAGTTGCCCTTTCCGGTGCCTGTCCCTTTGCCCCTCGGCGGCGCGCCTCGGCTACCACCTTGGCTCCGTCACTTCCTTTGAGGGCAACGGCTCCGCCGATTCCGGCCAGCGGATTAACAACTAGACCCAACTTTAACTTCATAGGGTAATCACCTGATTTTTAAGCTTGATATATCTCGAAACAATCGACTGCTTGCCCAATATCTGAGCACTATTTACATTGTAGTCCTCAGGAGGGAAAACCATGACTATGCATCAAAATCGTAAAGCACATACCGACAATCGGCAGACTGGCTTTAATGGTGCTGCCATCATCACCGCTCAAGGCGAAGAAGTGCCAATCACTGAGGACATGATACAGCGTGCCTGTGAGCATTTGGAATCCCGTTGGCATTATCCTGCTAATCAGCGTTCAGCCGGTTAAGCACTTTTTGCATGGCCGCAGAGACAACCAAGTCCTGCTGCCATGCACGCAATTCGTGTCTCAACGGATAATTTTTCCTTAGCTGGTCAAACGCCGCTGCCTTGTCATCTGCCGACAAACTCTCTCCTAAGCGCTGGTTGTCATCTTCAAGTCGATAGGATTGTCGTAACAACTGCAACAAATCGCGCCAACTTTCTACGTGTCCCTGTTTATCGCCCGCCACGGGTAGTTGAGGCATGGCTGCACTCTTTCCCAACCACTGCATCAAGGCCACATAAACCATTGCGGTACCGCGCAATTTACCTTCGCTGCTGTAACCGGCGATATGTGGGCTTCCCAGCCAAACCGCATCGAACAGTGGCTGCGGCACACAAGGCTCGTCTTCCCAGACATCCAACACACAGGTGGGTGCTTTAGGCTGGCGCAAGCGACTTAGCAACGCTCTGTTATCGATCACCGATCCACGACAGGTGTTTATCAACAACTGATGATCAGATAATGCCTGTA
This sequence comes from uncultured Alcanivoracaceae bacterium, assembly GCA_964456185.1. Lineage (GTDB taxonomy): Bacteria > Pseudomonadota > Gammaproteobacteria > Pseudomonadales > Alcanivoracaceae > CAYVZZ01. The sequence continues at coordinate 14,755 of CAYVZZ010000040.1, read as the reverse complement.
ACGCCTTGCCATCAAACAAATGGCGTGTTTCATCTACCCCACTTGCGATTAGAGGCACATGCAGACTGATCACATCACATTGCAGTACATCATGAAATTCCTGCCAACCCCATGACACCTCGTCTCCCGCCCGCTCACGAGGCGGATCACAGGCAACCACTTTCATGCCAAGCGCATCGGCGCAATTTGCAAGGCGGCTGCCCACATTGCCCAGGCCGACTACACCAAGCGACAGCGCATTGGGTGTTTTTTGCTGCTTATCACACCACAGCAAAATCGCTTGCAATACATACTCGACCACCGCCATGGCGTTGCAGCCAGGCGCATGCGCAAAACCTATGCCCTGTGCTGCCAAATAATTTTGATCCACATGATCCGTACCAATGGTCGCCGATCCGACAAACTTCACCGAAGTGCCTGCCAACAAACTCTCATTAACCGGTGTTACCGAACGAACCAACAAAACGTCTGTGTGAGCCAAATCAGCGGCTGTGAGCTGCCTTCCAGCACAGCGCGTCACCTCTCCAACAGACGAAAACAGCTCCATTCCCGGCATGTTCTCGTCGGCTACAATTTGCAACATTACGGTTCCTTACTGACCAACTGACTCAAAAGCCGTCAGTTTGTGCTTGTATTGTCATTGACGTCATGAAATATTCGCAGAGAATAATGCGACGTTATCCTCAATTGAGGGTGGCAATATCATGCAAAAAAAGTATGCTTGTTCATTGAATGCGTCAACAACCATGAACAGCATCATAATAACAACCAAGGCAGTCATTCATGAAGTCAGTTCGCCTATTCCTTGCCTGTATTCTCATTTTGAGCGGTGTCAGTGCGTTAGCTGCGCCACCTAGTGGCATCAACGCAGAAGCATTGTCACAACAAATACGTCAACTCAAGAAACAGGTGCTCAGCATTAACAGTGAGCTCAACCTGCTCGAACAGCAGCTACTCTACCCCAGTTCGGAAACAGCATTTTTCCTTTCTGTCGATGCGGGCTCCAACATTCGCTTGGTTGATGTCAACATCAGCCTCGATGGCAAGCATGTCGGCTATCACTTCTATACACGTCAAGAGTTTGAAGCCTTGAGCAAGGGCGGCATAGAACGCCTGTTTCATGCCAACGTCAGCAGTGGACGACACACCATCAATGTGCGCATCACCGGCTATAACCCCCGAGGTAAAAACTACCACCAAGAAGCGTCTTACCAATTCACCAAGGGACCTGGACGAAAATACATTGAGATTCACCTTTCGGACAATCTCAACACCCTGCAGCCTAAATTCGAGTTTCGTGAGTGGAATAAGTAATGCGTCGCCGACTTAGCGTACTGGCCGGTGCCTTATTATTGCTAGTTGGTAGCTCAAGTGTTGCCGAGCAAGCCATTAATACCAGCCAGAAAAACACTGAAGACGATAATCTGGTGCTTTTTAGCACCACTGCCCAAGGAGCTCGCCCATTAGGTGTCGAACAAGAGCGTTACCTGGCCTTTGGTCAGTCTATCTTCAACTTTTACGGCAACCACCAATTTCAGGCATTAAGCCAGCTACTGCAGAACAAAAAGCGCGGTCTATTCAACGAAGAAACCGATTACGCCAGCCTGCTGATGGGCGAGCTATACATCGCCTATGGCCTACCCAAGCCGGCCAACGCTATTGTCAACAAACTGCTCGCCGAAGATATTCTTACGCGAACCCGAGCCGAGACCTGGCTGCATAAGGCCAAACTCCACTATCAGAAAGGCAAGCTCGACAAGGCAGAAGACATATTAGAACGCGACAAGGTAGACGGCTTAGCCCCTGAGCAAGGGGTTAAACGCGACCTAATGTTTGCTAATGTGCTTATCGCACAAGGGCGCTTTCACAAAGCCGAAGACATCCTGGCCAAAGTACCGGATAGCTCACCTAAACGCATCTTCGCCGATTACAACATTGCCGTTGCCATGATACGCAACAAGCGTATTGAGGAAGGTTTGGAGCTGCTTGCCGATATTTACCACCAACCCCCTGGCGACAGCCATCATAACGCCGTGCAAGACCGGGCTGCTCTCACTGCCGGCTTGGTTAATGTCAAGCACGAGCACTATAACGCCGCATTAAAAGCACTCGCCAATGTCCGTAAAAAGGGACCTTTCTCTAGCGATGCCATGCTCATCATGGGGCTGGCCTTTTATAAGGCAGGTGCCTATAGGAGCGCCATTCCGCTGTGGACCGCACTGATCAACCGCAGCAGCTCTAACGCCTCGGTACAAGAAGCACTCAGCCTCACGCCAAAAGCCTACGAAAAGCTGGGCGCGCTGAAACAAGCCCTCACAGGTTACCGATATGCTGCCAAAACCTACCGCCGAGAGCTGCAAAAAATAGAATCCGTCTCACGACTGATTGCTCAAGGGAAATGGCTGAAAACCATGCTGCCCAGTCGCGACAAGGTGCTGCAAAACCCGGACCCCATGTACACCATGGACACCATGCAAGACCATGTAACAGCCGAAACCCCCTATCTGTACGGCCTGTTCTCATCACGGGAATTCGCCTTGAAATTCAAACAATATCAACAAATTCGTCGCTTAGGCATTTTGCTTGAAGGTTGGAAAGACCAGCTTACCGTAATGGAGCAAACCGCCAAGCGGCAAAAACAATACCTGAATCGAGTGCTCACACCGGTACGAGCAAAGCTTGTTAAGCTGAATCGCGCACATCAGCAACTGGTTGCCAATGTACACAAGCTGCGTCTACCCCGTCGCCTCAACATGGATCGCATCGATACGCTGGCCAGCTATCCGCAATGGGTCATGTGGCAAAGTGTTCAGCGCTTACAACACAGCCAATGGCGCGGCACCCCACGTTTGCGCCACCTTCGCGGACTGCTGCTCTGGGACATTGCCCATGACGCAGAAGCCAACGTAAAGCAGTTTGCGAAAGACCGGGCGGCTCTGCTGAAAGCCACCACCACACTAAGCACACGGCTCGCCACAACCAACCAGTTGGTTGAAGATGCCAACGCTCACCTACACAATCAACTGGCAGCCCAATTTAGCAGCAAGCGAGCCACTATTAACAAACTCTTAAAGGAAGACGCGCAGACGCTTAAGTTGTTGCGCAACTACATGAAAATAGAAGCCGGAAAAGTACTCCGCAAAATCCGCACACGATTGATAGGCAAGCTGGCCATGGCCAACCTTTCTATCGCCCGCTTGCAAGATAAGTCGTTGACTCAACCTGACAATGCCGACGGAGGCGATTCTTGAGATACCTTCCGCCCCGTTTCCTAATGAGTCTTTGTGGTGCCTCTTTCATTTTACTTGGCACCGGTTGCAGCAGTGCGCCGGTTACCGATGAATACAGTACCGCCAACGGCACCCTGGGTGCGTTGGCTAGCAAGAAAATATACATTCAGCAAAGCCAGCTAAAGGACACCAGTGTAAAAGACGCGCTGGAAAGCTACCGGCGTGCCGCAAACCTTTTTGAAGACCCAGAAAAGCGCAAGCAGTCCATCCAGATGATGGCGCAATTAGCGCTTAAAAACGCCCAGAACAAAACGCTTCGAGTGGCTGATTCTGCTTCTGAGTCGAAGGAAAATAACGCCCAAGCAACGCATCAGGCCATTAATCAGCACATCGACCAGCAGCTTTACCAAACCTATATGGCATCGGCCAAACTCACCGACGATGCTAAACAGCGCCTCAACATGCTGGGTATGGCCAGTCGTTTGGCGCCCAACCTCAACCAAATCAAGCTAAAGGGCGACTACGACACCGCTATACGGTTGTACAAACTGCTGCTGGAGAACACGAGCGAACCCAACAAGCGCGCCAATATTTATTATCGGCTAGCTCGCGCCTATGCCATGAAGGGCGAGCTAAATAATGAGCTGACGGCACTCACCAAGCTCACCCGGGAGGCTCCACAAAGCCAGTATTATGTAGAAGCGCAGTTTCGTCGTGGCGAAATGTTGTTTTCCAACTCGGAATTTGACACAGCAGCACAGGCATACAGTGCCGTCATTGATGCCGGCGACGGCCGGTTCCTCACACAAAGCTATTACAAGCGTGGCTGGAGCCGCTATAAGCTGGCCTATTACAAGAAAAGCCTAACTGATTTCTTCGCTTTGCTTTCCATCATCAGCCCCAACGGCAAAAAGCCCAAGGCCAAGACCAT
>CAYVZZ010000040.1:0-10584 GCA_964456185.1 uncultured Alcanivoracaceae bacterium | reverse complement strand
CCAAGATACCTCACGAGTTATCGGCCTTGCTTTCACCAATCTTAATGGCCCCGAGTCAACACGCGACTGGTTTGCCACTTATTCATCACATCATCCCTACGAGAAAACCATTTATCGGGCTCTGGCGGGTGTTTACCTACACCAGCAGCGTTTCCGCGATGCGGCAGCCAGTTATGCCATGTACGTTAAGGTCCACCCCAACGACATTGCTGCGCCGAAATTTTCGACGCTGCGCATCCAGGCTTACGTCAAGGGGCACTTCCCTACACTGGTGCTGCCTGCCAAGCAGGACTTTGTCGAACACTACGGCATTCACAGCCATTACTGGGCAACGCACAAACAACAGCGACAACAATATGCTGTTCAGTTAAAACAGCACCTGCTTGATTTGGCAACCTATTACCATGCTCAAGCACAAAAAACCGACAAGGTCGCTGCATATTTGAAGCCGATACGCTGGTACAAGGAATACTTGGCGACCCCACCCGTCAGCGAGCAACAAGCTGATATCAATCTGCGCTACGCTGAAGTGCTCTATGCGGCACACCATTACGCCGAAGCCATCAAACAATTCAACTACACGGCTTACCATTACAAAGGCTTCGAAAAGGCAAACCAAGCGGCCTACGCTGCCCTACTTTCTTACCAATCATTGTTGGAAAAGAAGACCAACGCTGGCGCTGCACAGCAGGCCATCGATCAGCTACTTAAAGCGAAGATCGATGCCGGCCTGAAATTTGCCAAACACTTCAATAGTGATAAGCACGTACCAGCTGTACTCAAAAGCGTTACCGACGACCAGTTGGCAAACAACAATATTAAAGCCGCGGTGGAAACGGCAGGTTTGCTGGTCAATCGCAAACCTACTCCCAAAACCAGTTACTTGCGTTATGGCTGGTTAACTATCGCCAATGGCGAATATGATTTAAAGCGCTATAAAGTATCTGAAGTAGCCTACCGACAGCTGCTGGCACTTCCCGGCATTAATCACGACGATCGCGTTGATTATAAAAACCGCATGGCTAACGCAGTGTATCAACAAGGTGCCAACCTTGAACGAGCAGGCAAAAGCCTAAAAGCTGCCGCCGCATTTTTGCGTGTTGCCCAAGTCTTCCCTCAGGCCACAATTCGCAAGCAGGCCGATTTCACCGCAGCGGCACTGTATTTGAAAGAAAAGCATTTTAAAGCTGCCATTCCTATTTTGGTTGCCTTTAAACAGCGCTTCCCCAACGACAAGTTAAGCAAGACCATACCCGCGAAACTGGCCGTCGCCTATGAGAAAACCGGGGATTACACCAGTGCGGCCAGGCAGCTGGAAATCATCTCGGATCAATATGGCAAAGCCAAGCCGGAAATGGCGCGTCAAGCGTTATGGAAAGCTGCCAATATGCAGGACAAAGCAGACAACCCAAGCCGTTCGATCCAGCTATATGAAAAGTACGCACAGCTCTACCCCACCCCGTATAACTTCCGGGCAGAAGCACATTATCGACTGCTCAAACTGTATCGCGCTGCGAACAACAAATCGCAACAGCGCCAACAACTGAATGCCTTGGTTGCCACCTGGAAAGACGCTGGCGAACAAGCTGACCAGCGCGTAACTTGGCTGGCTGCCTACGCCGCTTTCCAACTGGCGGAACCGTTATACCAGCGCTTCAAGCAAATTAAGTTAACTTTACCGTTGAAGCCGAGCCTTGCGGCCAAGAGCAAGGCCATGCGCGCTGCTCTAAAAGCCTATAAGAAGGTAGGCGAGATGCGCGTGGCCGAGTTCACACCAGCGGCGAACTACCGTATCGCTAGCCTCTATCAAATACTGTCACATGACATTCTTCACAGTGAGCGCCCCTCTGGCATGGGTAAACTGGAAGCGATGCAATACGAGATGTTGCTGGAGAACCAAGCACTTCCATACAGCGATAAAGCTATTGGTATTTACAAAGGCACGGCCAACCTAGCGCACCAAGGTATTTACAACGAGTGGGTCAAAAAGAGCTTTGCCCGCCTGGCCGAGCTAGTGCCTGGCCGTTACGCCAAATTTGAACAGCTGGAAAAGTATGTCGATATTATCTATTAAGCCGATTTCGGCACGCCTAGTTGTCACCGGCAGCCTACTGCTGCTGGCAGCTTGTGCGTCTCAGCCGACGACAACGCAACCTGGTAAGAATGCCGAGCAGGTGGTCTCTAAATACGCTGCCCAACGTAAGGGAGAGGCAGCAGGTGCCAGTAATACGAAGCATATTCCAGTCGTGCCGCACACGCCTGAAGCGGCCAAACAAGCGAAAGCCGCCCTCAGCGACTATGTGCTCGGTTTGAAAGCCATGCAAAACAAACAATACGAGAAAGCATTAATCATTTTTCAATCCATTAGCAGCCGTTACACACTGCTCTCTGGGCCTTTGGTTAATGAAGGCATGATTTATCTGCAACAAAAAAAGCCCAAGGATGCAAAACGTGTTCTGCTACAGGCCACCCAAATCAATGCCAAGAACCCGTATGCATGGAATGCCCTAGGCGTGACCTATCGCAAGCTGGGCGAGTTCAAGAAGGCGAAACGTGCCTATCAAGCCGCCCTCAAGCTCGATCCCCTTTATGCGCGGGCACAATTTAACCTTGCCGTTTTAGCAGATTTGTATCTTGACGATTTGCCCTTGGCGCTGGAACATTATCAACGCTATCAGTCGCTGCAAAAGACACCTGACAAGAGTGTCGGCATCTGGATAGTCGACTTAAAACGCCGTATCAAAAAAGCACATAAAAACAATGCCACCCAAGCAGAGGGTGTCGCAAATAACGCAGCAACGGAAACACAGTCATGACACACTTAACCAGACTGGCCTTCTGCCTCTTGTTGGTTTTATTTTTGTCCCCTGCCGCACTAGCCGCAGACGACACCAGCAACGGTGTAAAAGCCTTGCCCGGCCTCAACACCAATGTGATTGGCAGCCAAGAAGCCCCTACCGTTCTTAACCTAGTGCCTTGGAAAGATCAGCCGATTAACTTCAAGGCAAAAGATGCAACCAGCCGTTTACTCGACCAAGTGTTGCAACCTTTAGATGTTGAAGTGCTTGATCGGGAGATCGAGTATTACCACCTTCTAAACAAAATAAGCGGCAAAAACGCCGATCTCTTTCTCCATAATTAAACCAACCCTTAGGAGCTATCCATGCAAACCATTATCGACTTTTTCCATTCCGGGGGTGCTTACATGTATCCCATTCTGCTGGTACTAGCAGTCGGGCTGGCAATCTGTATCGAGCGCATCATTTACTTACAGGCGGTTAAAAGCCGCAATCAAAAACTATGGAAAAAGGTCTACCCACTCATTGCCAAAGGACAGTTTCGCCAATCGGCGGAAGTCGTTCGTGGTGACAAAACAGCGTTGGGGAAAATTTTATCCTACGGTTTAGAGCGTGCTCGTTCTGCACGACGCCAGGATGATGTAGAAACCGCCATGGACGAAGGCTTGATGGAAACTACGCCACGGCTTGAAGCGCGCACTCCCTACATCAACACCCTCGCCAACATTGCCACGCTTCTTGGTCTGCTTGGTACCATTTTCGGCCTCATTCACGCTTTTGCGGCGGTTGCCAATGCAGACCCGGCACAAAAAGCCGATATGCTTTCTGCGGCCATCGCGGAAGCCATGAACTGTACCGCTTTCGGTCTGTTTACGGCGATTCCTTTATTGCTCGCTCATACCTTCATCACCTCCATGTCCAACAAGATTACCGACAGCATGGAAATGGCCACAGTGAAGTTTATGAACATCTTCCGCCAAGCCATGGCGAATCAAGAACAAAAGTCTGACTAATCACAAGAACAACCAGGGGGAACCGTAATGCGGTTTCACAAAAGAAGACATCAGAGCGAACCCGAGCTCGACCTGATACCGTTTTTGAACGTCATGGTCGTACTCATTGCGTTTTTGCTTGTTAATGCCGTCTTTTCTGCTGTGGCTGTTCTTGATGTCAATCTGCCGGCTCAAGCCAGTGCGGCACAGCAAAAAGATCAAAAAGATAAGCCTAAGGTAGCGCTGGAAGTTATGATTTATGACAACTATCTGTTGGTTAATGATCGTAATACCGGCCCGCTCAAACGTTTTCCCAACATCGACGGGAAACCCGACGTCAACGGTTTACACCAATATATGGTCAAGCTAAAACAGCGCGTGCCTGACACGAAAAAGATCACCCTACTCAGTCAGGATGACACCTCTTATCAACTGCTTATCTCGATTATGGATGCAGTGAGATATCGTCCCGAGAAGGTGGCTGGCCACGAAATTCGTCGCCCCCTCTTTCCCAGCATCAGCATTGGTAGTGCGCCGCCGCGCAGCACTAGTGCCGTCAAGGGAGGAGCCTAATGAAATCATCACCTCGCATCAAGCGGATGCAACGCCGTCAGCGACGCAAACCCCATGCGTCGCCGATCATGCTGACGTCGCTGATGGACATTTTTACCGTGTTGGTTGTGTTCCTGCTCGCGACATCATCATCGGGCCAGCCGCTACCTAGCAGCCAAAATATCCAACTGCCCCAGTCAACTGCAACAACTCTGCCCAAGACCACCATTGTGGTTCAAATAAGCGATGAGCATATCGTTGTTCAAGGGCAACAAATTGCCAGCGTGAAGGATGTGCTTGCCAGCAACAAAGCAGACATTCCCGCGTTAGTAAAAGAGCTGGAATATCGCAACCACATCCTAGAGGTAACCACCGGCAAGAAAACCACAGAGCCGCGCAAAATCACCATCATGGGCGATAAATCCATTCCCTTTGCGTTGTTAAAGAAAGCGATGATGAGCTGCACGCAGACGGTTTACACCAAGATCTCATTTGCGATTCTGATGAAAGCGGAGTCTGCCTAATGAGTACACCTATACTGCTGACAAACCATTCATTACTTCCTTGGGATGAAACCCGCGCCGACCGCTATCGGCTCTGGATACCCGCGCTTTTGCTTCTGCTCCTGAGCCTTCTCTTTGTTGTGCTCATCCAGTTTGCGCCCCCTGTTGAACATGAACGTTATGTTCCTCAGGAAACGCCAGAACGCTGGGCAAACTTCATTAAGGAACAAAAGCAAAAACCGATCGTTCCCGAGAAGAAGCCCGACGTTAAAAAGAAAGAACAAAAAAAGGAGAAACCCAAGGTTGAGAAAAAAGAAGCTGTCACCGAAACGAAGCCAAAGCCAAAAACCGAGCCAAAGCCTCAACCAGAGCCTGAGCCGGTAACAACACAGCCTACGCAGCAACAAATACAAGCGGCACGCGCCAAAGCGCAAAAGCATGTTGCGGTATTCAAGGACGCCTTTGCCGGGCTGCGCGACATGGCACCCACTACTGGCTTGGCCGGCATGGGTGGCACCGGCGCCATGGCGGGCACCGCCAACGATTTGCAACGTGGCGGTGCTAAATCGGCCAGCTTAAAGCCCGGTCGTGACCTCATTGCAGTGGCTGCCAGCAAAGGCAGCAGCGCAGCTGCATTGGTTGGCGCTGGGCGTGCCTCAGGCAACGGTACCGTTGGTGCCAACGGCAATGGTCGCCTGAAAGGCTATGGAAAAGGAAAAACCGTGGCCGGCGGTGGCAAGGTGCATAGCAAGCTGGCCAGCTCAAACGCTGGTTCTACGACAGTGCACAAAAGCAGCGGCCAAGCCAGTCGTAGTCAAGAGCAGATACGGCGGGTATTCGACCGCTATGCGGGTCGTTTAAACAGCCAGTATCAGCGTGCGCTGCGTAAAAACCCGACGCTACAAGGTACTGTTGTGCTACATCTTGTTATCGAGCCATCCGGCAAAGTGTCCAAGGTCAAAGTGGAAAAAAGCGATCTCGATGCACCCAAGCTGCTCATGCGCATACGCATCATCGTCATGGGCATGAACTTTGGTGCCATGGATGTCGAGACCTGGAAAGGCAACTACTCACTTAACTTCTTCCCGAGTTAAGTGGTTTGTCTTATCGAACCGGCTAGACGCATCGCAGTCTAGCCGGTTTTTTTATCCCTATCAGCCCTGGAAAAGTCGCTTTTTTGCCCAGTAACAACCAGCTAATAACAACAACCAACAAGGCAACACAAACACCGCCGCTCGAGTGCTATCCAGCTGTGTCATCAAGCCAACCAACATCACCAAAAATACTACGCAACCGATATTCGCCCAGGGGAACCACAAAGCCGGAAAATGCAGCGCCCTGCCCTGATGATATGCACGAAAACGCCAGTGGATTAACACAATCATCAGCAAAGTCAGAGACGCCGCTGCCGTCGCCAAAGCCAAGACAAACAAGAAGGCGCTTTCCGGCATAAAAACATTCACCACAACGGCCATAAAAATGGCGACAGCCGATGCCAAGACGCCCGCCATGGGCACGCCTTTTTCATTGATACGCGCAAACAACCCAGGCGCATCTCCCTGCTGGGCCAACTGGTATAGCATGCGGCCATTACTGTACATACCACTGTTGTAAACCGACACCGCAGCCGTAAGCACCACAATATTCAACAAGGTCGGTGCCGCCGGAATACCCAAGTCCGCAAAAATGGTCACAAAAGGGCTGCCCTCTGCGCCTATCTGGTTCCAAGGGTAAAGCATAATCAGCACCGCCATGGCGCCCACATAAAACACCAAAATGCGCCACAGCACCTGATTAATGGCACGTGGAATACTTTTGCGCGGGTTGTCGGCTTCTGCAGCGGTCACACCAATCAACTCGGTGCCACCGAAAGAAAACATCACCACCACAAGGGACAACAGCAAACCGCTTATGCCATGTGGCATGAAACCGCCCTGCTGCCAAAAATTGGCCACGCCCATATCGGGCTGCCCCCAGTGCTGAACAATAAGCCAGCCCCCCAGCACAATCATGGCGATAATGGCGACAATTTTGATTAACGCCAACCAGAACTCGAATTCACCGAAGAGTTTCACCTGAAACAGGTTTAACGCGGTAACGGCGCCCCAAACGCCTAAAATCGCCACCCAACCGGGCAACGTCGGCCACCAAAAATGCACATAATGACCAATGGCGGTAAGCTCAACCATGCTAGCCAGCACATAAAGCATCCAGTAGTTCCAGCCCGACAAGAAGCCGGCAAAGCCACCCCAGTAGCGCTGCGCAAAGTGACTAAACGTACCGGCAACCGGCTCTTCGGTGACCATTTCACCCAGCATACGCATGATGAGATACATCACACCGCCACCGATGATATAGGCCACCAAAACAGAGGGGCCGGCTAATTCGATGGACTTTGCCGAGCCATAAAACAAGCCGGTACCGATGGCACCGCCAAGTGCAATCAGCTGGATATGCCGATTTTTTAAGCCGCGAGCCAAAGCGGGCGCATTCGATGAATGCGCCCGCTTTGGTGATGCAGTAGATTCGTTATTCACGGAACAACACAAACTTACCGAAACAAGGGAGCCCGAGGCTCGACGTCACCGCATTGCGCACGATGACGCAGGTAATGGTCCATCAATACCAACGCCAACATGGCCTCGGCAATAGGCGTGGCACGCACACCAACACAAGGGTCGTGACGCCCCTTAGTAACCACTTCAACTGTATTGCCGTCAATATCCAGCGAACGACCCGGATTGGTAATACTAGAAGTCGGCTTTAACGCCATGGAGACGCGAATCTCTTGTCCGGAGGATATGCCGCCCAGGGTGCCGCCGGCATGGTTAGACTGAAAGCCGTCCGCCGTCATCTCATCCCGATTGGTTTCACCGCGTTTTTCCACCACATCGAAACCGTCACCAATCTCAACACCTTTTACCGCATTGATGCTCACCATGGCGTGGGCCAGCACAGCATCCAGCTTATCGAATACCGGCTCTCCCAAACCAACCGGCACATTGCGCGCAAATACTGACACGCGAGCACCGCTAGAGGAGCCATCGCGGCGCAGTTGGTTAATGAAATCTTCCAACTCGGGCACCTTGCTGGCATCCGGGAAGAAAAACGGGTTGTCATTCACACTCGTCCAATCAAACTGTTCGGCCTTAATTGGGCCTAATTGAACACAGCCTCCATAGATTTCGATACCCAGCTTCTGCTGCAAGTATTTGCGTGCTATCGCGCCCGCCGCAACGCGCATGGCTGTTTCGCGCGCTGAAGCACGTCCACCGCCACGATAGTCACGAATGCCGTATTTCTGCAGGTAGGTGTAATCGGCGTGGGCAGGACGAAATTGGCGAGCAATTTCACCATAATCTTTGGAGCGTTGATCAGTATTCTCGATTAGCAAACCGATAGGCGTGCCCGTCGTTTTACCTTCAAACACGCCGGACAGAATCTTCACCCGATCCGGTTCACGGCGCTGAGTGGTATAGCGACTGGTGCCTGGACGACGACGGTCCAGTTCGCCCTGCATATCCTCTTCACTGAGTTCTAACCCAGGTGGGCAACCGTCAACAATGGCACCAAGTGCCAAGCCATGGCTCTCGCCAAAGGTAGTTACCCGAAACAATTCACCAAAAGAATTACCCGCCATCGTGTATCTCGCATCATTTATAGGCTGTGGGCGCAGTATACCGAAAGACTGCCCATAGGTTCACTAGGGGAATTATTTTCTATGCAATAAACTGGCATAAATGCAGCAAAACCGTCTAAGCTACTGCTTGCACAACTCCTTTTAGACATTCAGTGTTCGTCATGTCCACATCGCATCCCCTCTATTTTATCCTGTTTGGCACCGAATCTACCGGTAAAACCACCCTGGCCAAGCAATTGGGGCAGCACTTTTCCGCCCCTGTTGCCGACGAATATGTACGGGAATTTTGGGATGCAAACCAAGGTCGGATTAGTGCCAGCGATTTAGGTGCCATCGCCCGGGGGCAATTAGCCAATCACCGCGCTGCGGCAAAGGAAGCTGACAGGCTGTTATTTTGTGATACGGATTTAATCACCAATGTCCTCTGGGCGGATATCCTGTTTCCTGGGAAATGCCCCGATTGGGTGCGACAAGAAGCCAATAATCGCGCCTTAGCCCATTGTCTTTATCTGTTTTGCCACGCCGACATTCCCTTTGAAGAGGATCCACAGCGCTGCTTCCGCGATGAAGCCGAACGGCAGCACTATCACCAAGTGTGGCAACAAGCCTTAATAAAATGCCAACTCCCTTATGTTGATATATGTGGAGGCTGGGATGAGCGTTTGGCTACTGCCATTCATGCAGTGAAAACCGCTTGTGCAAAAAATGGTGTAGCGCCCTACCCCAATCCCTGAAGCAACTGCGCCTTGCTGAGCATAAACACCCCACTCCCCCCACGGGCAAACTCGAACCAGAAGAATGGCAGTTGCGGGAAAGCCGCTTCCAGTGCCGGTGCACTGTTGCCGACTTCGACAATAAGCAGCCCGTTATCGGTGAGATGTTTGGCGGCATCAGCCAATAATTGGCGAGTGAAATCCAGGCCGTCTTCACCGCTGGCTAATGCCAATTCGGGCTCGTGATGGTATTCGGCCGGTCGACTGGCCATGTCACCGGCATCGACATAGGGCGGGTTGGAGACAATCAAATCGTATTGGCCGCTAACGGCTTTCATGCCATCGCCTTGAAGCAAGGTCACTTGTTCTTCGAGCTGATAATCCGCGACATTGCGTTGGGCGACGGCTAATGCATCCGCTGAAATGTCAGAGGCATCGACTTGCGCATCCGGGAAGGCATGCGCCAGGGCGATGGCAATGCAACCGGAGCCGGTGCAGAGGTCGAGTACGCGGGTGGGTTCTTGCTCTAACCAAGGTTGAAAACCGGCCTCGATGAGCTCAGCTATGGGCGAGCGCGGAATCAGCACGCGTTCATCCACATAAAAAGACAGGCCACAAAACCACGCCTCGTTAATGAGGTAGGCCGTGGGCACTTGTTCATTAATGCGGCGCTGCAGCAGACGGCAAAAAGCTTGCTTTTCACTGTGGAGCAAACGCGCACCGAGAATGCGTGGGTCCGGGTCGGCGGGCAGATGCAGCACATGCAATAACAACTGCACGGTTTCATCCCAGGGGTCGGCAAAACCTTGGCCGCTAAATACTTGATCACGACGTAGGCAGGTTTCTCCCCAGCGCAAAAAATCGGTGCAGGTGGAAAGGTCGCGACAAGCTTCGTCTATTAAGGATTGCTTAAGCATTAGAGTGCCTGTAATTGTTGTTTCAAGGTATCGCTTAGCGGTTTGGCGCGTTGGGTGGCTTTATCGAAATGCACTTGCACGGCCTTCCCGCGCGCTACCAGCTTGCCGTCTTGCCAGGCTTCCTGTTCGACTTCGAATGAGGAATTGCCGATATGGCCAATTTCCGTGCGAATTTCGACTTCTTGCCCATAGAAGGTTTGTGCCGTGAAATCGACTTCGGTGCGCGCCAGAATGAGGCTCATGTCAGCCAGACCATTACCGCTGTCGAATAGCTGAAAAAGCCCGTTGCCGCGAGCGGCTTCAAACCAGACATTGAATACCGTGTTGTTGATGTGGCCAAAGGCGTCGGTTTCTGAAAAACGGGGGGTTAGGCGTGTTTTATACATAGCAAAGCATACAGTGTCATGAGTTTTGCGTATCATAGCGCAGATGATTCATAAAGTAGTGACAGGAATGATATGAGTGACCA
>CAYVZZ010000039.1:15715-20121 GCA_964456185.1 uncultured Alcanivoracaceae bacterium | reverse complement strand
ATTCGCTGGCATCCGGTGTGGCTTCCCAGTTGGCATAGGGGGCGTAATCGGCAAATACCTTGCCGACGATATCCAGCACCGTTTGTTCCTGAAACACACGACTGTGGCGGCCTTCGCCCAACAACCACAACCAAGGCACCACCTGCAAACGATAGCGTGCCTGGCTGCCGTCACCGGCTAACAATTGGGCTTCGGCCACATAACCACTGTGGCGGCTACGGCTGCCATCCGGTTGAATGGCATACAGCGACACCGGCTGGCCGAGCATGGCATCCAAAGGCAAATCGGCATCGTTGGCCAGCGTATCTAACGTGAGGTGATAACACTGCGACAAAGCACTGTCGCAATGCCAACGCTCGACGTGCAACTCGGCCGAGGGGCCGGCACCTTCCAAGGTATAAAGACGGCCTTCATCGGATAAATCGGCCAGGCTCACCAGTGATTTCAGGACTGACGTTGCATCCACGTCAACTTCCTCCGTGTTGTGTGAATCGAAGCAATAATGCTGCTCACAATATCATCACCACAACAGCAGGCGTATACGACGTTTTTTATTGTCAGTAATTGGCCACAAATAAGAAAAAGGTGGTAGCCAAGAAGCCTCTATGCCCCTCAAACAAACTCCACCCGATTACGTCCATTTTCTTTAGCGGCATATAGTGCTTTATCGGCTAAACGAATCAAATCGATAAAGCGTGTTTCATCACGCGTATCGGAAACCGCGTGGATGCCAAAGCTTCCTGTAATGCGGATGTCTTTGCCATCTGGTAATGCTACGCGGTGATTGGCGATGGCGAGACGACAACGATCGACGATGGCGCTGGCATCTTGACGGGAAGTATTAGGCAGCAACATGAGGAATTCTTCACCGCCGACGCGACCGATTAGGTCGTTATAGCGCAGCTGTGCTTTGAGGATTTGCCCTACTTGCTTGAGAACTTGATCACCTGCGGCATGCCCCCATTTGTCGTTGACTCGTTTGAAATGATCCAGATCCATCATAATGATAGCCAACGGCACCGCCGTATCGCGCGCCTCTTGTACTGCGCTATCCATGCATTCATAAGCCGACCGGCGATTGGGCAATCCAGTGAGCGTGTCGGTATTGGATAAGCGCCGTACCTGCCCTTCACGTTCATTCCAGCGCGTGATCAACAGATACATCAAAGCGAAAATACAAATGACATAGGGCACCACAATAAAAGTGGTCATTCCTAGCCAGGCACCCGGCACATGTTCCTTGGTAATCGGTAGCATGCTGAACAAGGGGGCATACTCAATCTGTGCGCTACCGGTTAAATAAGCCAGCACCAACAACAATGCACTGACAAACAGGCTGGGGCCGATCATGCGCTTGAAGCTAAACAGAATACTGCCCGTCAGCCCTAGGCCGATAAACACCACACCCGGCACCGAGCTGAAAATACCAATCAGGTACATTTTGCTAATCAGCGGGAATAACATGAGATAAAGAAATGTGGTGGTGTAAATTGCCGGATCTTTTTGCCGATGGCGCAACCACCCGCCCCACCCTAATAGAAAAGCCCAAATAACCAACCCGCCGGAAAAAGTGGCATTGACTATATCAAGGCCGTTAGACGCAAAATACTGCTGCCCAAAATCAGTGTAATGGGCAACATAAACAAGCATTACCCAAAAGCCGGACTCAAGAATATTGGCCAACACCGCAAGCAATAAACACTTGTCACGATCTGTCCAGTCAAGCAGATAACGCAGTTTGCTACGCATTGGTTCCATCACCACGCCCTTAGTGACTTGTTTTACTCTTGTGCGCCTGCAAACTTACGACAAGCTGAGAACATCATACGGCATGCCGATATCATAGCGCTTTGCTGATTGATTGAAAAATACACCACCGATAAAACGCTTGCGGAGCACCGAGTGCTTTTTGGTAGACTGGATTGAAATATGCAAAGTGGATGCATGATGATAATAAAAACAACACAGCGGTTATTGGTGCTCATTGTCTTTATTCTGGGGCTTTATTTAGCTTGGCAGTCTTCCTGGATTGGTGGCCTAATTGCCGTCTTGGCACTGCTGCTGGGACTATCGCTTTTCTTTCAATCCTCCGACGCAGATGGCAGTGATACGCCAAGCCAGAACAAGGTGGATCGACTGGGATTTATTTCCCACAGCCTGCGCTCGCCGGTAACTACCATGATGGCGTTGCAAGAAAGTCTGCGCATTAGCGATGCCGTCAATGAGGACCCCACTTTGTTGCAACGGCTCGATCAGCTAAACGACTATGCCGAACGCAACCTGCGTTGTACCGACCAATTGGTGAACCTTTTACGCGCGGAAGGTTTGCCTGAGCTTGCCCGACGTCCCACTGACCTTGCCGCCTTGGCGGAAGAAACGCGTGACGAACTGATGCCCTTGGCACAGGCATCGGGCGTTACACTACAGCCCTTATCGATTGATACAGCAACGACTGTCATCAAGCTACAACCCGATCTCATTCAACTGGCATGGGACAACCTGCTCAACAACGCCATCAAATATAGTCAACCAGCCGGCGAAGTGACTCTGCGTCTCTATGAAGCCGATCACTTCATCTGCCTGGAAGTCACTGACCAAGGCATTGGCATGACTGCCGACGAAGTCGACAGCTTACCGCACTATGGCCGCCTACCCACTGCACCGCCCGATCTGGCAGGCGCTGGACTGGGATTACAATTAGTCGACACCATTGCTCGGCGTCATGGCGGCAAACTGACAATAAAAAGCCGGAAAAACGCCGGCAGTTGCTTTACACTGTGCCTGCCGGCTGCATCGGCAGGCGGTGATTTTGCGTAATTTTTGCGTACGCAAGGCGGCAACCCTTATAATCGCCGCCGTTCAAGACAGTACAAAACGAGGGTTTGTCATGAAAAAACAGTTCAGTCTGCTGGCCATGTCTCTTTTGCTGGGCCTTTCCTTTAATGCCCGAGCAGCTGATTCAGCTAACGCAACCGCCAAGGCCGATGAAGGACTTTACTCTGCCAGCGCCATTCAGAAGCGCCTGGCTCCCATTGGCGCGGTTTGTATCAAGGGCGAAGAGTGCAACATTCAAACGGCTTCTACATCAGGTGGTGCAGCCGCTCAACCCACTGGCTCCGGCATGACCGCCGAGCAAATTTTCGATAAGCACTGCGCCAACTGCCACAAAACTGGCGTACTGGGCGCACCCAAATTCGGCAATGCCGACAGCTGGGCACCGCACATTGCCAAAGGGCAAGACACGCTTTACCACAGCGCGATTCATGGATTTAAAGCCATGCCGCCCATGGGTACTTGCTCCGAGTGTAGCCCTTACGAAATCAAAACGGCTGTAAACTACATGGTGAACCACTCGGGCGGCGACTTGTCGGCACCCAAAAAGCCTGAAGCGGCCAAACCTGCGCCGGCACCTGCGGCCAAACCTGCTCCGGAAGCCAAGAAAGAAACCGCTAAAAAAGAATCCAGCGGCAGCACGGCCAAGCCTGACTTTACCGTTGAAATGCTCAACAGCGGCAAGCTCGGCATGTACACCTTCCAACCGGCTTACCTGCACATCCAGCCGGGCGACACCGTTTTGTTTAAAGCCACCGACAAGATGCACGACAGCCAGTCGGTTTTTGTACCTAAAGGGGCGGACAACTGGAAAGGCGAAATTAGCCAAGACATCACTGTGACCTTTGATAAAGAAGGCGTCTACATTTACGAATGTATGCCGCACCATGTAATGGGCATGTACGGTATCATCCAAGTGGGCAACGCCACCAACAAAGCGGCTGCCGCCAAGAAGATCAAGGCACTAAACAGCAAATTGGTGATGAACAAAGACCGGTTAAACAAGATCTTCAAAAACGTGAAGTAATAACGGTCTTGAACGCAAAAGGGCGGCCAAATGGTCGCCCTTTTTTGTGTCCATTGTTTATGTGTCCGCCGGTTATTCAACCGCCCAGCATATCCCGCAGCATCGACAAATTATCTGCCGCCACTTGATCAGCATTGCCCGTCTCTTTCGGCGCGGCTTCCCCCAAATACTGGATGTCTTCTGCCGGTAATTCTACCAGAAAACGACTGGGCGTGGTGTCACTGCGCTCGCCATAGCGCTTACGGCTTGAGGCGTGAGTAATGGTCAGGGTTTCTTTAGCGCGGGTGATGCCGACATACATCAGCCGACGCTCCTCGACGATATTATCTTCTTCGATGCTGGTGCGATGGGGCAGTAGCTCTTCTTCCGCGCCCATCAAATAGACGTGGGGATACTCCAAGCCTTTGGCCGCATGCAAGGTCATCAGCTGCACGCGGTCGCTGTCGTCCTCTTCTTCCTGCCGTTCCAGCATGTCGATGAGCACCAGCTTGCGACTCACCGCTTCCAAATCCACTTCGCCTTGCTGTTCTTCCTGTTTATTGAGCAT
>CAYVZZ010000039.1:0-15705 GCA_964456185.1 uncultured Alcanivoracaceae bacterium | reverse complement strand
ACCAGCTGCCAGATGTTTTCGATATGACGCTCGCCAATGCGCGGACTGGTAGCGGTTTGCATCAACCAGCCTTCGTAATCCATATCGGTGATTAGCTCTTTCACCGCTTGCAGGCTGTCATCGGCGAAACAGGCATGGCGCTTGGCATCGATCCAGCGCTTAAACTCGGCCAAACGCTCGGCGGCACGGGCAGGCAGACGCTCGGCCAATCCCATGTCCTCACAGACGTGGTACAACCCCTGCTGGCGTTGTGCCGCCCAGCTGGCCAGCTTTTCCAGTGTTGCCGGGCCAATTTCACGACGCGGCGTGTTCACAATGCGCAAAAACGCATTGTCGTCGTCCGGGTTGACCAACAAGCGCAAATAACACATCAAATCCTTGATTTCTGTCTTTGCGAAAAAGCTGGTGCCGCCAGAGACTTTATAGGGAATCTGCAACTCTTTGAGCTTGATTTCCAACAGGCGCGATTGGAAATTCCCGCGATACAAGACGGCAAAGTCTTTCCAGTTGGCATTGCGCTGATGCCGGTGGTTAAACAGGTCGTGGGCTATCCATTCCACTTCGTCGTTTTCGTTGGGCAGGGCACTCACCCGAATCGGCTCACCGGTTCCATAGGTCGACCAGAGTTTCTTCTCGAATACGTGGGGGTTGTTGGCAATAAGCGTATTGGCGGCTTTCAAAATACGGCTGGTAGAGCGGTAGTTTTGCTCCAGCTTGACCACCTCGAGGTTGGGCCAGTCTTCCTGTAACTGTGCCAGATTTTCCGGACGCGCCCCGCGCCAGGTGTAAATCGACTGGTCATCGTCGCCCACCACGGTAAACCGGCCTTCCGGCTGGGTAAGCAGGCGCACCAGCTCATATTGCACCGAGTTGGTGTCTTGATATTCGTCCACCAGCAAATAGTGGATGCGACGGCGCCATTTATCGAGAATCAGCGGTTGCTGTTCAAACAGGGTCACCGGCAGGTACAGCAAGTCATCAAAATCCACCGCGTTACAGGCACGCAACATGCGGTCGTATTTTTCATAGGCGAGAGCGGCACGTTGCTGGTCGGCGTCCTCGGCGCGTGACAGGGCTTCTGCGGCGCTCCACTTGGCATTTTTCCAATCGGATATTTGCTGGCGGATGAAATCGGCGGCTTCCAGGTCTTTTTCCGATTCGCCTTTCTGCAAAATGCCTTTCAACAGCTCACGGCTGTCGGATTGATCGAGAATGGAAAAGCCCGAGCGCAGGCCGCAAGCAGCCAACTCGCGGCGAATGATCATCATGCCCAGATTATGGAAGGTGGAGACAATCAAGCCACGGCTTTGTTGCTTGTCCACCAGCTGCTGCACCCGAGCTTTCATTTCACGGGCTGCCTTGTTGGTAAAGGTGACGGCAGCAATGTGGCGTGCTTTAATGTCTTGCTTTTCGATTAACCAGGCGATTTTTCGGGTAATCACACTGGTTTTACCCGAGCCCGCACCGGCCAGCACCAAAAGGGGGCCTTGGGTATAATGCACGGCGTCTTGCTGGCGTGGATTGAGGCGTGGCATGAACAAGCAACGATGTCGGAACGGGGCGGAATTATACCCTGTTACGGCTGTGAATTCTCATCAATAAGAAAGCACCGACAAGGACAAGGCCATGAGCTATACGGCACAGTATGAAAATGGAGCAATGACAATAACAGGTCTGGCGGCACAAAAGGGCTGGGCGCTGTTGGAATTTGGCACCAATTGGTGCGGCCACTGTATGGCAGCGCAAAGCGCCGTGGAAGAAGCTTTGCGTCAGCACCCTGATTTAACTCACATAAAAGAAGAAGACGGCAAAGGACGTGCGCTAGGGCGACATTTCCGCGTCAAACTCTGGCCGACTCTGGTACTGCTACGCGATGGGCAAGAGCACAGCCGTTTGGTGCGGCCCATTAGCGCCAGCGACGTGCGGTTCTTTTTGAAAGACGTGCGTTAAGGAACCGGCTCCTTAAGACTTTTTCTTGCGCGGCAGATCAAAACGCTGCCGCCGTTCCCACAAGCATTTACGGCTAATACCCAGCTTACGCGCCAGTGCGGTTTCGGTCATCGTGTCCTGGTTTTCCAACACGAAGCGGGTGAAATAGTCTTTTAACGAAAGCTCTTCGTGCGATGCCGATTTCGGTGTGGTATGCACGGCTTCTTGGGCGATGCCCAGCAGATCAGGCGTGATCACGGCGTCTTCCGCAAGAATAATCGCCCGCTCAACGGCATTGCCCAGCTCACGAATGTTGCCCGGCCAGCGGTATTGCGTCATGGCGTCGCTGGCTTCTTGGCTAAACTGGCAATCCTGGCTGTTGAGTCGTTCAACCGAGCGGCTCAACAAGGCATTCGCCAACGGCAAAATATCGTCTTGTCGATCACGCAACGCAGGAATAACCAACTTGGCTCCCTTGATGCGGTAATACAAATCCTGACGGAAGCGGCTGGCTTCTACCTCCGGCTGCAAAGGCCGCTGGCTGGCAGCAATGAGCCGTACGTCCACTGCCGTGCCTTGGGTAGCACCCACCCGCAAGTTCTCGCCCTGATCGAGTAACTGCAACAGGCGCGCCTGAGTGTCGGCCGTTAGCTCATTAATGTCATCTACAAACAGCGTGCCGCCGTGGGCATCTTCGATCAAACCACGACGGGCAGTCTGTCCGGTACTGTCATCTGTTACACAGCCAAACAGCTCATCGGCTTGCAAGTCACTGCCAATGGCACTGCAATTAAAGGTCACCAAAGGGCCGTCGGCTCGTTCACTACGTTGATGAATAGTGCGTGCCAGCAGCTCTTTTCCCGTGCCGGATTCACCCACTAGCAACAGCGGGGTATCCTCCGGCGCCAGCTTATCAATTTGGCCTAACAGCTTGGTCATCACACCGCTTTCGGCAATGATCTCGGTGGTCGGGTAGTTGCGCGCTAAATCGGCGCTCATGGCGCGAGTCAGACGACCTTGTTGCTGTTCTTTCAAGATGCGCTCAACTGCCATAACCATTTCATCATGGTTAAACGGCTTGGCGATATAATCGACCGCACCCAGCTTCATGGCGTCCACCGCCGAACGCAAGCTGGCGTAGCTGGTCATAATCAGCACGGGGGTGGGGGCGGCCAGGGCAATCATATCGGTGCCTTCGGCACCCGGCAGACGCAGGTCAGAAATAATCAGCGCCATATCGTGCAGTGGCAATTCACTGGCGGCCTCAACCGATTCGGCCTCGACCACCGAATGGCCATAACGCGTCAGCAATTTATTCAATGCGCCGCGGATAACTGGCTCGTCTTCGACCACCAAAATCTGGTTCATGTTATGCCCTTGTCCTCATTTGTGGCAGCAAGTAGCTCAATATGGAAGCAGGTACCCCGTCCTGCGTCTAGCGGACTGATAACCTCAATGCTGCCTTCATGTTCTTTTATAATACTGTACACCAGTGCCAATCCAAGGCCTGTACCCTTGCCCGGTGCCTTGCTGGTGACAAATGGCTCAAACAGCGTGTTCTGCAGTGATTCTTTGATGCCGTGCCCCTGATCGACTACATCGACATACAGCTTGCCTTTTTTCGGCAAGAAACCACCCGTTAAGGTAATGGCATCGCTCGATTCGCTGGCATCACCGGCATTTCCCAGCAGATTAATAAACACCTGCAACAAGCGTTGCGAATCACCAGCTGCCACTAGGTCGGTAGTCAGCTGATTAACAAAGACCTGATCTCGATAATCCGCATCCAATCGCAACAGGTCAATGGCCTCATTGACCACAGCTTGCAGCGACACGGGCAAGCGCTGCGGCTGGGCGCTGGTTTGCCCGCTGTGACTAAAAGTTACCAGCGACTGCACGATGCGGCTAATGCGGCGGGTTTGCTGCATTACTTGCTGCATGTTTTGCTCAACTTCATCGGTGTCTACATCCGGCAAGCTGTATTGCAAATTTTGGGCTAAACAGTCAATTGCCGTCACCGGATTGCCAATTTCATGTGCTACACCGGCGGCCAAGCGGCCAATGGAAGCCAAGCGTTCGTTATGCGTCAAATGATCTTCCAGGGCACGCAACTCGGTAATGTCTTCCACCACTATCACCAGGCCATTGCTCGGCACATTGGCCGAAGTACCGCGAATGCGCGATTTATGCAGGTTTAACCATCGGGTACCGCCGGGGGTTTCCAATGCACAGCGCGGATTATGATTGTCTTCTTGCAGCGAGAAGGCCAACAGTGGCCCGCCCCAAGGCGGTGGCAAGTCATCCAACCGCGCGCCAATAATGTCCAGCCCGGTGATGCCGGTCAGCGATTCCATGGCGCGGTTCCAGCCGATCACTTCATTGTCGTTACTTAACGAAATTACCCCCATGGGCAGCTCTAGCAAGGTTTGTCGGTGAAAGCGGCGCAGGCTATCCAGCTCGGCGGCCAGGCCGGACAGGCGATCGCGGTAGACTTCGATGCGCGATTCGATCAACTGCATGTCTTCTGCTTGGTCGGCCTGTTGCTTGCGGTAGGGCAGGTGTGTGCTAATCACATCATAAGCGGTCGATGGCCCCAAAAGGCCGGAAAGATTGCTTTCCAGCTGGTCGCGCAGCCGCCTCAATGCGTAGGGGCGGGTTTCGGTTTGATCCAGCGATAAATCGTCCAATGCCATTTGCAGTTCACGCTGAGTGGTTACCGGCCCTAAGGGCACCTGTAGTGCTTGACGGAAATCGTCTACTGTTGTGGCTTTAAGCGCCCAACGCTGGGTGCGGTTGACGCTATCCAACGCGCAGGCTTCGGCGGCTTGGCGCTCGTCCGCACGGGTGCGCACCACTAACGACACCACAACCATGACCAAGGTGTTAGCCACCAACGACACGATGCCGACGTTATATCGGCGTTCCAAGGTATCGATCCCGGCTTCATGAAAGAGCCCAAGCAAGGGGTTGTTGTCCCACTGCACGCCAAGCGATGGTAAAAACAAGGCAAACAGCCAAATCGCAAAACCGACGGTCAAGCCAGCCAGAAAACCACTGCGATTGGCACCGGGCCAAAGCAACAGCCCCACCAGCCCTGGCACGAACTGCAAGGCACCAACAAACGACAACACCCCCAGCCCAGTAAGCGTAGACGAGTCCACCTGCATAAAACCAAAGCTCGCCAGCAGGATCAGGGTGACGAAGAGTCGTTTTAACCAAGTCAGGTGGCCATAAATATCATCCAAAGGCCGCGACCTGGTAAACGGCAACACCAGATGATTCAGGCACATGGATGACAGCGCCAAAATGGTGACAACCAGCATACCGGAAGCCGAAGCGACACCCGCTAAAAAGGCCAACAATGCCACGCTGGGGTGCACAATCATGCCCACACCAAGCATGAAGTAATCCGGTTGGGTGGGGGCATGACCGGCGATTGCCGCCCACAAAATAAAGGGCACACACAGGGCCATGATGAACATCAGCAGCGGCAAAGCCCAACTGGCTGTTATCAGATTGTTGGCATTGGTGTTCTCGCTAAACGCCATGTGGAACATGTGCGGCATGACGATAACCGCCACAAAAAACGCCAAAATCAGGCTATGCCAGGTGCCATTCTGCAAGGGGGCATACATCTTCTGTATCATCTGCGGATTCGCCGCAATCCAGGCAGAGAAGCCGTCCACTCCGTGAAAAACCGTAAAGAAACCGGCCAAGGCGACTAATGCAAAAGCGAGAATCTTCAACAAAGACTCAAAGGCAATCGCGGTAACTAGCCCAGGGTTTTTCTGGCGTGGCGACAATCGCTGTTCACCGAACAGGAAAGTCACCACAAGAATCAGCAAAGCGAAGCCCAAGGCGGCAATTTCGGCCGATCCGCCTGACAGTAACTTAATCGACGTGGCAACTGCCCGTAATTGCAGCGCCATCAGCGGCACCATGGCCAACAACAACAGTAATGTTGTCATGGCGCCCGCGCGGCGACTGCGGTAACGAAATGCCAGCAAATCGGCAACCGATGCCAGCTGATAACGCCGAGTCACCCGGAAGATAGGCACCAAGAAAATGGAAGCCAGCAAAAATAGCCCCGAGACTCCAAGAAAAAAGGTCAGGAAGTTAAAACCATAACGATAGGCGTAGCCGATACTGGCATAGATCGTCCAAGCACTGGTATACACGCACAGCGATAGCACATAGGTGAGCGGATGGTGCATGAGACGCTGTGGCAACCAGCCACGGTTACCAGCATGGGCGATGCCCATCAGCAACAACAAATAAAGGCCAATAACCAGCAATAAAGTAGAGGCACTAAACAGCACCATTATTCTCGCCCCTTATAACGCGCCACCCAGTAGGTAAGGGCGATCAAAATTGCCCAGATGATATAGGGCTGATACCACCCCGGCTGGCCATCCACCCACCAGTCCAGCAGAGCGGGCGACAGCAAGTAAGCACCGAGAATAAAAAATATAAGTAGACGATCGGTATACATGGTTCACAATTGGTGAATGTCGACGGGCTGTTGCGGCAGCCTCTCCGGGCTCCAGTTTGCCACGCCCCAGTCGAGAATGGCAGACACGCTTTGCGGTAAATCGGCCGGCGGTCGTTGCCCAAGAGCGTGCAAGGCTTGCCACAAAAGCGCTGCGGGTCGAGTCATATCCAGATCGGCGCTGCCAGTCGATTTGCTCAGCTTATCGGCGCCATCCACCATCAGGGGCAGATGACCATAGGTTGGCGCGGTTAACCCCAGCGTGTGCATAACCTGCTGTTGGCGAGGGGTAGAGGCCAATAGATCCCGGCCGCGAATGACATGGGTAATACCCAGCTCGCCGTCATCCACCGCGCAAGCCAGCTGGTAGGCAACCATCCCATTGCGCCGCCAGACCACAAAAGCACCGCCTTCCGTTTGCAGGTTGACGGTGTAAGGCGATAAAAACAAATCACCATAGATGCGCGGCTGATCGGGTACGGCCAGGCGCACATTTAACCCTTCAGCAGGTGCGCAAGCGACGGATATTCCGGGGTGGCAATCGTTCATCTCTCGCAGTTGGCGTCGAGAAAGATCGCAGTAAAATGCTTCGCCCGAGGCCAATAGGGCGTCACGCGCTGCACGATAGGCCTCATAACGGCTGTGCTGAAGCAGGCGCTTGTCCCAGACCAGCCCGAGGGTTTCGAGTTGCCGACAAATGGTGGTGATGTATTCGGCTTTTTGGCGAGGCGGATCGATGTCGTCTACCCGCAACCACCATTCTCCATGATGGTAACGGGCGTCTAGCCAGCTGGCTAAAGCCGTGGTGAGCGATCCAAAATGCAAAGGGCCGCTTGGCGTAGGTGCAAAGCGGCCCCGATAGGTTGGCGACTCGGTCATGCTTAACCGATGAGCTGTCTTTCCTTGATTTCGTCCAGCTCTTTGCAGTCGATGCAAAGGGTCGCCGTCGGACGGGCTTCGAGACGGCGAATACCAATTTCTTCGCCACAGTGCTCACAGAAGCCATAGTCGTCTTGCGCCAAGCTAGACAGCGATTTATTAATTTTCTTCAACAATTTACGCTCGCGGTCGCGGGTACGCAGCTCAAGCGCAAATTCTTCTTCCTGCGTAGCGCGGTCGCTTGGATCGGGCAGACTCGAGGCTTCGTCCTGTAGATGCGATACGGTGCTTTTCGCCTCTTTCACCAAGCTATCACGCCACAATTCCAGCAGGGTGCGGAAATGCTCGTGCTGCTTGGCACTCATGTATTCCTCGGTTTTACCCGCTTGGTATGGCTTGATTTCACCAAACAACAAGTCGGATTTTGCTCCCTTACGGGTACTGGCTTTGGGTGCTGCTTTTTTGCTACTCACTTTACTGCTCGCACTCTTTTGTGGTTTGGGTTTTGTCTTGGCCGCCGTCTTTTTGGCTGCCGGTTTCTTGCTACTTGCTTGCTTAGCGACCGTTTTCTTGGCGGTCGCTTTTTTCGTTGCCGCCTTTTTGGGGCTGGCTTTACTGGCGGTTTTCTTTGCCGGCTTTTTCGCTACGGCCTTCTTCGTGGCCGACTTTTTCGCAGTTGTCTTCTTTGCAGTTGCTTTCTTGGCTGCGCTCTTTTGTGTAGTCGCCTTCTTCGTTGTGGCTTTTTTAGTCGCTGTCTTCTTGGTGGCAGCCTTTTTAGTCGTCGAAGCGGCTTTCACCGTCGATTTCTTGGCAGCAGGCTTTTTCGCTGCGGTTTTCTTGGCGGTCGCCTTCGACTTTGTCGCAGTCGTCTTCTTGGCCGCTGTCTTCTTTGGCGCGGCCTTACTGACGGTCGTCTTGCTTGCCGTCGGCTTCTTCGCTGCAGTGGTCTTCGCTTGGCTAGCTGCCTTGCCGGGCTTTTTCTTTTTCCCCGACGTTTTCTTCAAAAACTTTCCTACCAATGACATGACGTTCGTTGCCTCGATTATTTTATTATCGTTTATCTCGTGACGATACCGCTTTTCCAGCAGCCTTACCACATCACAACCGCGCGATTATAGCGATATCCCAAAAAGATAAAAGGGATAAGCCTGCCAACAACGCTTAACCCGCCGGATATGACAGGCTTCGCCCTCCATCTACCGGCACAATATGCCCCGTGACATAGACAGCCTCAGTGGCCAGCCAGCATACACTGCGGGCAACATCCGCTGGCCGCCCGGCACGTTGCAGCGGTACGCTGGCGGCCAGCTCATTGGCTCGTTCGGGGGCTGCTTCCGGCGGCAAAATGAAGCCCGGCGCCACTCCATTGACACGCACTGCGGGCGCCAGTTCCCTTGCCAGACTTTTAGTGAGCATGGTAATGCCCGCTTTGGCAATCGAATAGATGGGGTAATTTTTTAACGGTTTATCGGCATAGATGTCGACCAGATTCACAATGCTGCCTTGTTGCCGGGCGAGGGTAGGCGCTAAAGCCTGACTAAGGATAAAAGGCGCACGCAAACCAACACCCAAGATACGCTCCCAATCAGCATCGGTGGCATCGCCGATTGGCGTCGGGTAAAAGGCCGAAGCATTGTTGACCAAAAACTCCAATGACTCGACTTCTTGGGCGGTTTTGGCCAAGTCACGAACCGCGTCGGGTTGCTGCAAATCGGCCTGCACACAATTGGCTGAGTCCGGGCGTTGCTGGTTCAGTTCATCCGCCAAGGCTGCCGCTGCCTCGGCGCTATGATGATAGTGAATGAGTAAGTTGTATCCCGCCTTGTGCAAGGCACGGCAAATCGCCGCGCCCAAGCGTTTGCTGCCACCGGTTACGAGTGCTGTTGTTGCCATTGGTCGCGTGCCTCGCGCAGTTGTTTTTGTTGTTGCCGCTGAATGGCTTGACCGATTTGTTTGCCTTGTAGGCCCTGTGCCAAAAAAGGGGCAGTATCGACCTTGCTGGCCTTGGCGACTGCCGCCAACATACCGACCTGCGGGTAAGGGTTATCCGCATAGCCCGTACGCCCCTGGGAATCGGCTTTGCAGGCCGCCAGAAAATACCCGAACCGTTCGGGCCGGCGGGCATAATCAAAGGCTTTCAGCAGCTTTTGCAAGGTGGTCGGTTTCAGTTCAAAAGCGCGATGGCAGTGGGTGTGGTATTCCGCAGTTAATGCGCCCAGCTCTTTTAATTCCGTGGGCACTTTCAACCGCTCGCTCATTTGCTTGGCCAGGGGCACGCCACGTTGTTCATGGCCATGATGGCGGGGTAACAAATCCTGTGGCGTATTACCTTTACCCAAATCATGGCAAAGCACCGCATAGCGGGTTTCCAAGCTGGTATGGCGGTCGGCTGCGCTGCGCAGGCACAGCATTAAATGCTCGAAGGTATCCACTTCGGGGTGATACTTGGCACGCTGCGGTACGCCGTCCAGCGCAGCCACTTCGGGAAATAATACCTTTAACGCACCGCAGGCATTCAAGGTGCGGAAATATACATCCGGCGAGGCTTCCATCAAAGCCCGCGAGGTTTCTTTCCACACACGTTCAGCCACCAGATGATCTAGCTCGCCAGAATCCACCAACTCACGCATTAGCGCTTGGGTTTCATCGGCTATGGTGAAGCCCAAGTGAGCGAAACGGGCGTGAAAGCGTGCAATGCGTAACACGCGCAGCGGGTCCTCCACGAACGCAGGGGAGACATGACGCAAAATACGTTGTTCGAGGTCTTGCTGGCCGTGATAGGGGTCGATGAGAGTGCCATCAGCCGCCTGCGCCATGGCATTCATAGTTAAATCGCGACGGCGCAAGTCCTCCTCCAGCGTCACCGAGGCATCGGCATGAAAGGTAAAGCCGCCATAGCCATGGCCGGACTTCCGCTCGGTGCGCGCCAGGGCATATTCCTCTTTGGTCTGCGGGTGCAAAAACACGGGAAAATCTTTGCCCACGGGCGTAAAGCCCAGTGCTTGCATGGCCTCCGGTGTTGTTCCCACGACAACCCAATCGCGCTCGTGCACGGGCAGGCCAAGCAGCGCATCTCGTACTGCGCCGCCCACCAAATAACGTTGCAAAGTGTCAGCCGGATCTCTTGTCATGCCGCCAGTATGCCGCAAAGGGCACGCAAGGTCATTGCGTCGCGCCGCTGCTCGTGGTGAACTGCGCATAATTTCCTTATTTCGCTGATTGCAGGAGTCCATCATGAAAACCCGCGTAACCGAACTTTTAGGCAGCCGTTACCCCATTATTCAAGGCGGCATGCAGCATGTGGGTCGCGCCGAGTTGGCCAGCGCCGTCTCCAACGCCGGTGCCTTCGGCATTCTCACCGCCCTCACCCAGCCCACACCAGAAGATTTGGCGAAAGAAATCGCCCGTTGCCGTGAAATGACCGACCAGCCCTTCGGCGTCAACCTCACCATCTTGCCCACCATCAAGCCGGTGCCCTACGAAGAATACCTACGCGCCGCACTGGAAAACGGCATCAAAGTCATCGAAACCGCTGGCCGCAACCCGGAGCCTTTTTTGCCATTGGTGAAAGAATATGGCGCCAAAGTGATTCATAAATGCACCTCGGTGCGCCACGCGCTCAAAGCCGAGAAAATCGGCGTGGATGCCGTCAGTGTGGACGGCTTTGAATGCGCCGGCCACCCGGGCGAAGACAACGTCACCAATCTGGTATTACTGCCCGCTGCCGCACGCCAACTGAGCGTGCCCATGGTCGCATCCGGCGGCATTGCCACCGGCACCCAAATGGCCGCCTGCTTCGCCTTGGGCGCCGAAGGCATCAACATGGGCACCCGCTTCCAAGTCACTCAGGAAGCCCCGATCCACAACAACATCAAACAAGCATTGGTCGACGCCACCGAACGCGACACAGCGCTCATCTTCCGCCCACTACGCAACACCGCCCGCGTCTTCAAGAACCACATCGCCGAAGAAGTGAACCGCATCGAGCGCGAAGCCGGTGCCGAGCTGGAATTCCCCATGATTAAAGACCTGGTAGCCGGCGCCCGCGGCCGCGAAGCCCTGCTCAGCGGCAAGGTCGACGACGGCATCATCTCCAGCGGGCCGGTGCAAGGGTTGATTGACTCCATTCCCACCTGTGAGGAGTTGATTCAAAGCATCATCAGTGACTTCAACACCACCATCAAGGAGCGTATGGCGCAGTTTGTGGAGTGAGTTAATATTAAGGAAACGTCGAGGAGGGCAGGTGAAGCCAACGTACTTTTAGCGCAGAAACTGCCCCCTCTCTCTAGTAATGTGGTAATTTGAACAGCATGACAGAACAACTCGACCTCTCGCCACTTAAACGCGCTATTCAATCGCTTAGCGAGGCACTTGCCATCGTCAATGACGAAGACTGGTTTAACGACCAGCCTCTGGCAATGCAAAACACACTCATTGCCGGTGTCATTCAACATTTCGAGTTCGTCTACGAACTCAGCACCAAAATGATCAAACGCCAGCTGAGTTTGGAAGCCGCCAACCCGGCAGAAATCGACCACATGAGCTATCGCGAGCTGATGCGCACCGCAGCAGAAAAAGGGCTAATCGACGACGTGCAAGCTTGGTTCAACTATCGTCAAATGCGCAACATCACCTCGCACACCTACAACGACGACAAAGCCCAGGAAGTCTATACAGGCACAATCACTTTTATAAAAACAGCCAAACGCTTACTCGCCCAGCTTGATACGCGTCATGCCTGACTTACCCGACATCGATATCACGCCTGAAGAATGGCGCATTGTTAAGGCAATCTTGCAGAAAAAGGTGCCCGGCATCCGCGTATGCGCCTTTGGTTCCCGTGCCAGACACACCGCCAAAACCTTCAGTGACTTGGACCTGGCCTGTATGACCACCAAGCCACTCGACATGCACACCTTAGCGAATCTTGCCGATGCTTTTGATGAATCCGATTTACCCTGGAAAGTGGATATTTTGGATTGGGCCAGCACTGACGAACACTTTCGTCAAATTATCACCAACGAACTGATTGAGTTACTTCCATCATCTAAGAGACCTATTACACCTTGAGGCATCTTGCTATTTGGTTCACACACCATTTTTGGAACCGGTTGGCCACCCTGTCTGACGTTCAAGATGGCGCAAAATAGGATGGATTATAGGTTACAAACTATATAGCATACCACCTATATAGGCGATGATACCGATAGCCGAAAAACCTTTAGTGCCTTCTTGGCACACCGCAACCACTGAGGCAATGCCATGTCACGCACACTTGAACAATTAGTGGAGTCTGAGAACTCCAATATTGTAGAACGAGCCAAAGCAAAAGCGGATGCCATACTACTTGATATCCATCTGAGTGAAGTTCGTGCCAAAATGGAAAAAACACAGAATGACATCGCCTCTGCACTTGGTGTTTCACAGCCTACGATAGCCGGCATGGAGAAACCCGGACGCGATATTAAGCTATCCAGTTTAAAGCGTTATGTTGAGGCTGGGGGTGGCAAAGTGAGTATTGACGTCTGCCTGCCTAGTGGCGAGCACTGCCGATTTTCTTTGTGACGTTACATATCCCAAAGAATTTGCCCCAACACTCTGCTGTAAATTCAACCACCAACAGGGTGTAAATTCATCCACCAGCTGGATGATATTACACCTCTATGTTTGAACACCTAAGATGAATCGCTTCCTGCCGTTCCGCTCACATACTTATTTAAGTCTTTGGGTTATGCCTCTTTGGTCCCGTATTCGGTACACCACCCAGGCTTTCAACAATTTAGGGTTGGCCTCATCGATCAATTAATAACGTGACGACAACAACATAACTTGGCAACTGCGCTGCTTTTGCTATCCTGGCGGACATGAAACGCGCCGCCTACTCTGCTTCCATCACTGATTTTTTGTGTGCCTCCGAGGATGAAATTCTTGGTGCCTTAACACGCGAGAGCCGTTTCGATGTGGTCCCCAAGCAACGCAATGCTTGGCTTTTTCAGGTAGATCACCTTCAGCAACTTCTTTCTCAATTGCCGCATACGGCTGAAGACTCCATCTATTTTGAATATCTCATCCCACGAATGGGGCGGCGCATCGATGTCTTGTTACTGCTCCGCGGCATACTTTTCGTATTGGAATACAAGGTTGGCGAGCACCTTTACCCAGCATCAGCTTTTGATCAAGTGGTTGATTACGCGCTGGACCTCAAACATTTCCACGAGACCAGTCACCAAGCCGTGATCGTGCCTATATTGGTCGCCACGCATGCAGACCAGACCTCTTACGTCATACAAGAAAGTAAGGCTGACCGAGTATTAGCCCCTATTGGAACCAACGACCAGCACTTATTAATGCCCTTGCAATCCGTGCTTGAGCATTATCAAAGCGAATCACTCAACACAGCAGATTGGCAACAAGGTCGGTATGAACCCACCCCCACCATCATCGAAGCAGCTCGTGCTTTGTACGGAGGGCATCAGGTCAAAGAGATTTCTCGCAGTGATGCCGGTGCTATGAATCTCGCTGCCACTAGCGATGTTTTAGAGCGCATAATTGCTGACGCCCAACAACAGAAGCAAAAGGTTATTTGCTTCGTGACTGGCGTGCCCGGTGCCGGTAAAACCCTAGTCGGATTGAATATAGCCACCAAGCACTTCGACCAGAGCAGCAAATTATATAGCGTCTTCTTATCAGGGAATGGTCCGCTAGTGGCTGTATTGCACGAAGCCTTGGCACAGGATCATGTTGATCGAGCAAAAGCAGAAGGCAAGAAGCTCACCAAAGGCAAGGCACGCAGTCGCGTTAAAGCATTTATTCAAAACGTTCACCATTTCCGTGACGAGGGCCTGCGCGATCCTAAGCCACCCATTGAACACATCGCATTATTCGATGAAGCACAACGTGCCTGGGATCAACAACAAACTGCCAATTTTATGAAGCAGAAAAAGGGGCTGCCGGATTTTGCACAATCCGAGCCGGGTTTTCTTATTTCCTGTATGGACCGCCACCAAGATTGGGCGGTCATCGTTTGTTTGGTCGGTGGTGGTCAAGAGATTAACGCTGGTGAAGCGGGTATTGGCGGCTGGCTGGATGCTATTCAACAACAGTATCCCGATTGGCACATTCATGCTGCCCCCAACCTGACCGATAAGGAATATCAGGCCGCCGATTTTTTGCACCAACTCGAGCAGAGAGACCGCGTTCATTATCACCGTTCACTCCACCTTGCCGTATCAATGCGCTCCTTCCGTGCCGAGCACGTCAGCAACTGGGTCAAAGCCGTTTTAGACGGCAAAACCACAGAAGCCAAACGCCTCTACCAATCTTTTGTTAAGGATTATCCCATCGTTTTGACGCGTTCATTTGATAAGGCCAAGTCCTGGATACGCCAGCAGGCCCGTGGCAATGAACGTTATGGTTTGATGGTATCCAGCCAAGCTTCACGCCTTAAACCCTACGCCATTGATATACGTCCACAAATCGATCCTGTACATTGGTTCCTCAAAGACAAAACCGATATCCGCAGTAGCTATTATTTAGAAGACGTAGCCACCGAATTTCACGTGCAAGGTGATTAGAAGTGAGATAACTATTGGTTGATTGCGAGATAAATACGGGAAGAAGAGGGATGAATCGGGACTATTTGGGATGGATAATGAAAAACGATTTCAGTATGTGAAATGGGAATTGACTAAAAAAGTTCGGGTTGGTTTGGGTCGCCACGCTTGCGGACGCGTTTAATAACATCGTAGATCGACCGGACAGTTAAGTGATATTTTCGAGCCAGGTGAGCGTGGTTTCTACCATCGAATTCATTATAGATTTCAACATCACGCCTTGCGACATGAAATGCAGTATCTTTAGGGATGGTGACATAGAGCCCGCCCCAATCTGTGGCGATGGCGTCCACCATTGCGCAAGCTGCCTGATCAGCAACGTCGGCATCCACTTTATATGACATGAGTTTTTCCACTGCTATTGAGTGCATATATTCAAACAGTTCGTGTCGTCTAATTTGGGCTTCGGTGCTCATGATCTATCCAACCATCCTTTCAACGATTCAATCACGCGAGAAGCGTCTTCATTAGTTATCCACTCAAGGCGTTCACAACCGGTGATCCGCTTTATGTAAGATCTCATTGCCTGGTGGCTTTTATTTCTTACAACGCCTTTCTCGGCTAGCTGGAGCCAAAGGGATCGTATCTTTCGATCTTGAGGAGTTGTCTGTCGCTTGCTGTTTTTGTTATTTCTGCGTGGTCTCCAGCCTAGCGAAGCAAGATGCTTAAGCACTCGTTGGCGACCCAATTGATCAAGATCGGCCGCAGATTTTACGCGGCCAATCGTCATTAACATGGCTCGATAATCTTCATCATTCATGCCCAACTGATTCCGGGCAATATGGATTTTTGCGA
>CAYVZZ010000038.1:11902-20553 GCA_964456185.1 uncultured Alcanivoracaceae bacterium | reverse complement strand
GAGCTGCCCCCACCCGTCATCCTCGGCCGTAGGCCGGGGATCCAGCGTCTTCAATAGAAACACCACAAACTGGCACAAAAGTTGCTGTTATTCAAATAACAGCGTTATAAATAACAGAGGCTCCACAATGAATCGGTTGCAGAGTGGCTTTACACTAATCGAATTAATGATCGTGGTAGCCATCATTGGCATCTTGGCTGCTGTCGCGATTCCCGTTTACCAAACCTACATCGCCAGGACACAAGTCACGCGTGTCATGGCCGAGGTAGCCGGCATCAAACAACACGTCGAAACCTGCTTTTGGTTTGGTAAGCACTCCGTTGGTGTAGGTAAGGACGATTGCTCGTTAGGCTTTCCCGGCTCAGACTTACTAGTCACAACCGGAAGCGGCAATGCATCTGTGGCTTTAACTGGTGGCTTACCCGCCAGCAAAGGCACCCCAGAAGTCACCTTTGGTAATGCCGCTGGCTCTGTAGTGACGGTACAGGCAACCTTTGGCAACCATTCCAGCAAGGCGCTAACCGGCAAAACACTTAGCTGGATACGTTCTGCCGATGGCAGCTGGCACTGCGAAACCAACGTAAATGGATCCTACCGCCCTGCCGGATGCGGTCCCGCAGTCCCTTAGCCTAACCAAATATAACTGCCGATCTTATCGCCAACACCCAGCAAATCCCGTCACCTATTGCCAAAAAATGTCACATTTCCATTTGTCATGGCGCACTTGGTTTGCCCACAACCAAGGCACGTCAAAGCAATGTCGGACACCTTGTTCAATCTTCTAAAACCAACGGTGCGCAAACTCATTATGCTTCTTTTGAGCACCGTGCATTATCAAGGCGAAATTTATTTTCTTCTCAATATGGCTCCATAAAGAAGCGTGCGAACACGGTTAGGCACTAATCGGAATGGGACTCGCATAACCAAATTAAAAATAAACCGGTAAAATGATATAAATCCCATCCGCCAAAATTTGTGTTGTGCAAAATACTCACACTTTATGTAATGCAACCCACCGCGTCGTTCATACATCGCGTTATTTGCACGAACACAAACCACAGATTCGGGGATATTACTGCACTTAGCTCCAGATAGAATCATCCTTACCCAAAGGGCATAATCTTCAAAAAAAGGATCGTCCTGGTATCCCCCAGCTTCTATCACTTTATTTCTGCGATACATTACAGACACGTGATTAAAAGGGTTCCGCTTCTTTGCGTACTTCACAATGGCCTTATGGGTTATCGGCACTTTCCTCACACCAGTCGGCTGATCTGGAGTTACCGCAAACTCAGTAATCCAGCCACCCAACACATCAATATCAGGCGCCTTCTGTATCACCGACAACTGTTGACTAAACCTTCTAGGTCTTACAAGGTCATCTGTATCAAAGCGAGCAACCCAATCATATTTGCATTCTTTCAACCCTTCATTAAGTGCCGGGCCTAGACCTACATTTTCAGGTAGCTGCAACAGCCTCAAGGGTAACAACGGCTCATAATCATGCAGTACACTCATCAGCTCATCCCGTAAATAGCCATCAAGGACAATAACCACCTCTGATGGTGAACAATATGATTGTTGCAAGCTGGCAAGAGCAGCTCGAAGGAAGTCCGGAGACTCCTTGTCATACAGCGACATCAACACGGAAAATTTAACGCTTGGGTTATTCATTACAGCTCAAAACTTGCCTTTTCTGACAGAATACTTTCAAGATATTCAAGTAACAAGGGTTTCACTTCATGGAAATCTTCGGCAGTCACCCCTTCATTATCATTAAAACATACGAAATTTATTGCTTTATTTCTTTCTATGCGATTGATGTCAGACTTTAACTCATCAACCCCCCTTAGGTTCGACATATACCCATCATCAAAACTATGAGCATAAAACCTTCCACTAAGTAACTGAATATAACGATATAAGTATTGACACAATTCCTTGCCATCCCTGAAGCGTTTACTTGATGTTAGCGCCATCTCGTCAGAAAAGCATTTATTTGCCACTTTAATGGTCTCTAATAAATAAGGCTGTGGATGGTGCCAATGTCTTATCCAGTGTGCTTTTTTATAAAAGATATTAAAAATAAAATTACTTAATTTATTTAAACCAGAATAAGTGGGATGATAAAGCTGCGAAGAGCTCATTGCATGCGGATGCACTACTCTATTTGCCAATTCAAGGCAGTATTTCAAGGAACTCACCCAGGGATCCCAACCTTTTAAGGCAGTGAAGGCTCTGTTTCTTGGCACCCAACCATGATAAAAGTAATCCACAGGCAAGCCTTCGCGAAAAAACCGTTCCTTAGAAAGACTGCGAGCAACAACCATATCGTCGTTAAGATAAACAAACTTATTCGACAAACCAGAGATACCCAAAAGGTTCATCTCTATAGAGGTTGAACAGAAAGTAGGTAGGTGTGCTTGGTTGGCATACATCTCGTCATGCCGAACCAACTTTATTTTATTACTACTGATATCTAGCCATTCTGGATAGTGGCCGCAAGTGATCAGGTATATCTTATTGTACCAACTACAGTTTTTATCGATACCCCTTAAAACATACTTTAATAGTCCTAATTCTCTATATCGACAATCTTTATTATTTTCTCCCCCCTCACCGTTATTTTCATAATGGTGTTTACTGACCCTCCATTCATCATCAAAAGGGTCGACCCAAGGAAGGACGAAATCTATTAATTCTTTTTCATCAGTCAAATCTTAGCCCAGCACCTAACCAATCTTACAAAAAATAATATCGTTTGAAGCAGCTTATTTCCTTCAAGCTCTATCTGCATCATATATAATTCACCATAATATCCCAACGTATTTCTTCCGCTAAACCCACCTTTACTATATCTACCTACAACAGCATCTGTCACCTTGAAGCAGTACCTACTTCTAGACAAACTAATAACAAAAAGCTGATCAGCTACAATAGGGTATCGGTGTGTGTAAAAACCCATTTCATTGTGCAACTCCACCCTAAACACGGCCCCAACAGAATGCCCGGACACATACTCAAAAAAACCATAAAGCCAAGCCGGCCCTTTACCCGCACGCACTACTTTTCCAGCTTTATCAATAGCTGCCGTCACCACATCCACATCATCCGTGATGGCCGCCTTGTAATCCTTAATGCCATTGGGATAAAGCACATCATCCGCCCCCATGACCAAATAAAACTCTCCGGAGCAGGCTTTTATGCCGCGGTTCAGCGCATCGTAAATGCCAAAGTCTTCTTGTGAGGTGATTTTAATATTGAGGTCGTCGATGGATCGCAGGTAGTCCAGTGTGCCGTCGGTGGAGGCGCCATCGGCGACTATCCATTCGAAGTCTTTGTCTTCTTGCTTGCGCAGGCTTTCTACCAGTCGTGGCAGGTGTCCCATGGCGTTGTAGGTAGCGGTTATGACGCTGATTTTATAGGCGTAGTCGGTCATTTATTTCTGCCGTAGTCGTCTTGCAGGCGCACGATGTCGTCTTCTCCCAAATAGGCGCCGGATTGCACTTCTATCATTTCCAGGGGGATTTTGCCGGGGTTTTCCAGGCGATGGGTTTCGCCAATGGGAATGTAGGTGGATTGGTTTTCAGATAGTAGAAACGTCTCTTCGCCTCGGGTGACTTTGGCAGTGCCGGTGACGACTACCCAATGTTCGGCGCGGTGATGATGTTTTTGCAACGACAAGCTGGCACCTGGTGCAACGCTAATATGCTTTACCTTGTAGCGTTCGCCCTCGTCGATGCTGTCGTACTTGCCCCAGGGTCGGTAGACTTTGCGGTGTTGTTGGTATTCTGTCTGGGCATTGTCTTTCAACCGCTGAACCAACTGCTTGATGTGTTGCGCCTTGCTTTTGTGTGCCACCAGCAAGGCGTCGTCGGTATCGACAATCACCAGATTATCCACCCCCAATACACCAATCAGTCGCTCTTCTGGCCACACCAAATTATCGGTGCTATCTTCCAAGTAACAATGGCTGCGGCAAACGTTGCCTTGGGCATCCTTCTTTTGAATATCCCACAAGGCCGACCAGGTGCCCACGTCACTCCATTGACCGCTATAAGGTGCCACCACTACCGGGTTATCGGCCTCACGTGACAATGGCTCGGCCAGCGCATAGTCGATGGAGTTGCTGGGGCATTGAGTAAAAGCGGCTTCATCAATGCGGGTGAAATCGCGGTCGGCTTCTGTTGTGGCAATGGCCTCTTGGCAAGCCGCTAAAATATCCGGCGCATATTGCTTCAACCATTGCAAACACTGGTCGGCACGGAGCAGAAAAATACCGCTGTTCCAATAGTAGCCACCCGCTTCGAGATACTGCTTAGCGCGGGTTTCATCCGGCTTTTCCACAAAGGCGTTCACCGGTTGCACATCATTTTCCGCGCCAGCCGCTTGAATATAACCGTAGCCGGTTTCAGGCGCAGTGGGCTGAATGCCCAAAGTACCCAGCTTGCCCGCCTGCACCTGCGGCAACAACTGTTCGATGGTGGATTGAAAAAGTGCCGCATCGGGCATCACATGGTCGGCGGGCATCACCAACAGCACCGGCGGTTCGTTACCAGCTTGCTGCATGGCATAACAAGCGGCCAAGGCCAAAGTGGGTGCGGTGTTGCGGCCTACCGGCTCAAGCAAAATATCGGCGGCCACGCCCATTTCCTGTAATTGACCGGCGGCCAAGAAGCGATGGGCTTCATTGCAAATTACCAAAGGCTTGGTGGACGACAAACCATCCAGCCGCTGCAAAGTTTGTTGCAACAGGCTGGCTTCACCCTGCAGGCTTAAAAACTGTTTGGGGTAAGCTTCGCGAGATAATGGCCATAGGCGTGTTCCGCTGCCGCCAGCCATTATTACAGGCAAAAGTGTTGTCATTATTGTCTCATCTTGTGTGCATTGGCCAAGTACCAAGCATAAGTGGCCTGCAGCCCCTTTTCCAGCTCGATGCGGGCGTGCCAGCCCAGCTTGCTCAACAGCGACACATCCAGTAATTTTCGCGGCGTGCCATCTGGCTTGCTGGTATCAAAATGCAGCTCGCCCTTATAGCCCACCACCCTGGCCATCAAACCGGCCAAGTCGGCAATACTGATGTCTTCGCCACAGCCCACATTGACGTGAGAGCACCTAGGCGAAACGTATTGCGCATATTTCGTTTCTGGCAACGCCATGAGGTACGCGCAGGCATCGGCCAAATCATCCGCCTGCAAAAACTCGCGCTTGGGTTTACCCGACCCCCACACCGTCACGCTGGGCTGGTTTGCTAATTTCGCCTCATGGAAACGGCGCATCAACGCCGGTATTACATGGCTGTTTTCCGGGTGGAAGTTGTCATTTATGCCATAAAGATTAGTGGGCATGACACTGCGATAATCGCGACCATACTGGCGGTTGTAGCTTTCGCACAATTTAATGCCCGCAATCTTGGCAATGGCATAAGGCTCATTGGTGGGTTCCAGTGCGCCAGCCAACAAGGCGCTTTCGGGAATAGGTTGTGGTGCCAACTTGGGGTAAATGCAGGATGAGCCAAGGAACAGCAGCTTTTGCACATCATAAGCATGAGCGGCTTGAATGACGTTGGTTTGAATGGCCAGGTTTTGATAAATAAAATCGACCGGAAAGGTGTTGTTCGCATGAATGCCGCCTACACGGGCAGCGGCCAAGTACACTTCATCAATGGAATGTTTGGCAAAGAAACGATTCACTGCTTGCTGGTCAAGCAAATCCAGCTCATCGTGGCTGGCCAGCAATAGCTTGGTATCGGGCTCATTGGTCAACCTACGCACTAGCGCCGAGCCGACCATGCCATTGTGGCCTGCAATGTAGATGGTTTTTGTCATTAAATATCAATCCTCATGCGACACCGGCAGCTCATAG
This sequence comes from uncultured Alcanivoracaceae bacterium, assembly GCA_964456185.1. Taxonomy (GTDB): domain Bacteria; phylum Pseudomonadota; class Gammaproteobacteria; order Pseudomonadales; family Alcanivoracaceae; genus CAYVZZ01. The sequence goes on along the minus strand of CAYVZZ010000038.1, from coordinate 14,688 downwards.
CCATGCTGCTTAAGCAGCACTTGTCGTTTGGCTTCATGCAGGTCGGTGGCCACCATTTCGGCGCACATATCGCGGGTGGTGATTTCCGGCTGCCAACCGAGTTTTTCCCGTGCCAAGCTGGCGTCGCCCAATAGGGAGTCCACCTCTGTGGGGCGGAAGTAACGTGGGTCAACGCGCACTATCACATCGCCGACTTTCAAGGCGGGAGCATCATTACCTGTGATGGCCTCCACCACACCGATTTCATCCACGCCGCTCTGTTCAAAGCGCAAGGTGATGCCCAGAGCTTCTGCCGTCCAGGTGACAAAATCTCGCACGGAATATTGTTGGCCGGTGGCGATGACAAAATCTTCTGGCTTTTCCTGCTGGAGCATCAGCCACTGCATACGCACATAATCTTTGGCGTGCCCCCAATCGCGCTTGGCGTTCATATTGCCCAAATACAGGCATTGCTCCAGCCCTTGCGCAATGTGGCTCAAGCCGCGCGTAATCTTGCGCGTGACAAAGGTTTCACCGCGACGCGCCGATTCATGGTTGAACAAAATGCCGTTGCAGGCATAGAGCCCATAAGCTTCGCGGTAATTCACCGTAATCCAGTAGGCATAAAGCTTGGCCACCGCATAGGGCGAGCGCGGGTAAAAGGGTGTGGTTTCGCGCTGCGGCACCTCCTGCACCTTGCCAAACAGCTCAGACGTGGATGCCTGATAAAAGCGGGTGGTTTTCTCCAATCCCAGAAAACGAATGGCCTCCAGCAGCCGCAAGGTACCCAAGGCATCCACATCCGCCGTATATTCCGGCGACTCGAAGCTCACCGCTACGTGGGATTGCGCAGCCAGGTTATACACCTCATCAGGGCGCACTTCCTGCAAAATGCGTGTGAGGTTGGAGGAGTCCGTTAAATCACCATAATGCAGTACAAAGCGGCGGTTGTCGGTGTGTGGGTCTTGGTAAATATGGTCAATACGCTGCGTATTGAAAGACGAGGCACGACGCTTGATGCCATGCACTTCATAGCCTTTTTCCAATAGGAACTCGGCGAGGTAGGAGCCGTCTTGGCCGGTGATGCCGGTGATGAGCGCTTTTTTCATTACTGATATTCCTGTTTATTGCTCTTTCTATACAAGGACAACATAAGATTTAATGTATCAACCCACCACACAAGTTGTATCAAACCCAGCCCATCAAGCCACCTCAAGCGTTGCCCAACCATTAGGTGTTTCCTCGAGCTGCAACTTCAGCTCACACACACGGCGGTCGATTTGGGAAAACCGTTCAAGAAGCCGTGTCACTGGGCTTTCGCCAATGTTCTCCATATACAAGTCGCGAATGGCCTTATCCGCCAACACAGGAATATTTGTTTTTCCTTTCTCCCAATTGGCAATGACCTGGTCAGTTTTCTCAAACAAGGCACCCAGCGCCTTTTGGGAAAGATCTAACTCAATACGCAGAAATCGAAACTCACGGCCGGTAAGCGGATATTCATTCAATACCAAATCGCGGGCAATCGCCTTGTGCAAACCGTCAATGTCTCTAATCGACACCGCCTTGCCTGACGGCGTTTCCTTTTCAACATAACCGTTTCTCAAGTAAACATTGTTTAGGCCGCAGCCTTTATAGTGATACATGCCTAGCCCTCCCAGGTTGTAACGACCAAACAGGCAAATGAAAGGCACAGTCTAGCACCGTTTTTCCAACACCTGCTCATACAACTGGATATACCGCTTTGCCACCCGCGATTGCTCAAAGTTGGCCAGCACTTTGTTTCTTGCCGCCTCGCGCAGGGTGGCAATATCATCATGTTGCAACACCCAGTCGATACCTTTTGCCAAGTCAGCCGGTTCATGGGGCTTGGCGAGGTAGCCGTTTTGTTGATGGTCAATCAAATCACCATTGCCGCCAATGGCAAAGCCCACTACCGGCGTGCCGCAAGCCAGCGATTCCATAATGGCATTGGATAGGTTCTCTTGCAGGCTAGGCACCACCATCACATCAGCCGCGGAATACAACAGCTTCAAACTGACATCATCATGCAACCGCCCCAAATACCTTGCCTTTTGCTTAAAGCCCTGCGGTGTGGTCGGCTCACTACTGCCAAACACTACCAACTCCACATGTGTGGTATCGAGCTGCTGCAACGCTTGGGACAAAGCCGCAAAGCCTTTGCGTGGGTCGCTGGTTGCCCCCATGGCACCAAACAACACCAGCTTCTTATCACTCGGCAATGCCAGCAACTGCCGCGCCAACTGCCGCTCAACCGGTGCATACATTTGGGTATCAATTGGGTTAGGCAAATTGACAACAGGAAAACCGGATAACAAGGTGCTTTGTTTCGCCTGTTCCGCCATCCAGCGGCTCAGGCCGACAATAGTCATATCCGGCTTCTTGGCATACGCCTTTTGCTTACGCAGAAAAACGCGGCGGCTCAAATCGTTATCAACCGTTGAACCAAGCACCTTGCAATAACCGCACCGCTGCCGAAAAGCACCGCAGCCTTCATCGTAATGACAACCGCCCGTGAACGCCCACATATCATGCAACGACCAAACTATTGGCGCCTGAATGCGGGCAATATCTTCAATGCGCAGCATGCCGCCCGCCACCCAATGCAAATGCACCACATCCGGCGCCAGCGCATTGATACGCTTCACCAGCGCCCCAGACGGCAACCAAGCCGGGCTAAACAACGTTTGGCTGCGATTTTTATAACGATACACCGGCAAACGGTCCACACGCGGGCGCACCAGTGCCAAGCCCTTTTGCCAAGTTGCTTCGGGCCCTAATACCCT
>CAYVZZ010000038.1:0-11892 GCA_964456185.1 uncultured Alcanivoracaceae bacterium | reverse complement strand
CTGGTATCGTCAGACGATTTGCGTTGCACCAGCATACGGCTGTGAATACCAGCATTTAGCAAGGCGTGATGCAAGCGGTAGGCAGCGCGGGCAGCGCCACCTTGGATGTCGTGGGTGTTAAGGTGGAGGATGTTAAGCGGCTGCGGTGTTTTCTTGTTCATGAAGATGGCAACACTATTTTTTTAACCCGTGCCAGCAGCGGCCTAATTGCATTCAAACAAGGGCCAATGACTTGGGATAAACGCTCTGCTCGTTTGGCAGCAGATAAATTTAGCCCCCTTTTGCGGCGGAAAATCTGGGCATGAGTAGCGCCCGGCACGACACCCACATATTCAAGCCCCATGCAGCGCATCACATACTTAAAGGTATAGCGCAAATGAAAAGTACGCGGTAAATGGCACTTGATAACCGGCCAAAAACAGTTGGCAAAAATTAAGTAACCTCCAGCCGGCACCGACACCGCCAACTGATAAGCCAGGTCGATAGGCAGCTCCACATGCTCAAGCACATCCTGAGCGACAATTAGCTGGTATGCACCTTGTTCTGGTTGTTCGGCAAAGTGTATTTGCGGGTATTCACCCACTCGCTGCTGACCCACAGAAGAAGGATATGGCTCGACAATGGTAATTGTTGTGTTTGGAGATGCCTGTGCTATTTCAATGGCCAATTGACCAAAGCCGCCGCCATAATCGGCCACATGGTAGAGATTAAGCTGGCTTATGTAGTGAGCTATGGATTGACGATGACCAATAGAAGTGGGGTCAACGCAGGTAAAAATGCCATTCATTAGCCAGACTGGATGCGAGTAGAAATCTGCTACAGGCTGGTTCTGCAAAGGTTTGGTGTTATCCATGTTGAATGAATCCCAGACGCGATCCATTTCTTGCCAGACCCATTCGACGGTGGGAGTAGCCGACGGCATTGCTCTAAAGTATGAAGTCTCATAAGATGAAACATTGACATAGGGAATTTTGAAATTCCAAATATTAATTTCCTTCATACATCAACACCAGTAATATTTAATCACCCAAAAATAAACCAGTTAATTATAAATAATCAATCATCTTTTTTAATATCAACCATATAGTACCCCAACTGAGTTACAACAGAAAGGTCTAACAATTCATTTATTTTTGATAAAGTTTCTTTATCATAACAATTTAAATATAATTCATCCCGGTAATAGGCCAGCCTATCCTTCCCAAAGGCCATAGACTGTTCAACTTTAATTGGATGCAAAATATTTTTAGAAAAAAACTTTCTTTTCATCCCAGTAATACATTCCATGTTATTAAGAACCGTCTCGGGCTTAAGAAGTAAATCTATATATTTTATAAAAATAAATTTATCAGTACTCTTACTTAAATAAATAAACTGACCATAAAATGCATTATATTCTTCAATATAGTGATGAGATACATTGGGCCATGAACATTTTTCAGCCCAGTTACAATAGCTCAAATACCAGCTATATGGGTCTTTAGATATAACAATATAATACTGCGGAGCCTTCTTAAATAGTGCCTCAAAATCTTCAAAGGTATAAATATTTATATCATTGCAGTATTTTAACTCAGGAATCAGGTTTTTATTATTATATAACCTACAATGCTTTTGTAAAGGTGAACGCCGATCCTCATTACTATTCAACAAATGGACGTTATAATTTTTGCGCAACAACGCATCTAAATAGTTAGTACCAGATCGCTGCAATCCATAATATAAAACATTAACACCGCCTTTTATATTAGGAAAATTTTTATGATTGCCAGACAACCATTTCCATATTTTATCAGTCAATTTTGGTTGCGCTCTTTCAATAAAGACAGAAACTCGAAATACAGCAAGCAATTTCTCGGCGAGATCATGCGGAAATTTGATATCTTTTCTATCATTCAGTTCAGAAACACTAAAAAGGGTATTAATTCCACAATTCTCACCAGACCCATCATGCCCTATATTCTCGACATAGCTTAATGTTGGGTTTAGGCACAACCCATCATGCTCAAAAATGGTGGCGTACCAAAAAATAGCCCAAGTGTTAATTTTTTTAGATAAATTAGCCTCAACCTGAGACCAAAAAACACCTGAACCCTCCAAATCGAAGCGCTTTTTCTGTTCTGCCGTCCACTCAGACTTTAACCGCTCAGGCTCCTTTGAAAAATGCTGCCAGCGGTCAGCCCAAGTCGCCCACCCCCAACAATTCATCACACGCCATAGAAAAGCATCACCCAGGCCATCACCTTCTATGGGATAATTCCAACCACTAATGTGCCACACGCGTTTCTCGACTTGGTAATGATTCAATGCATTGTTCATAAAAGAAAGGAAATGCGGGCTGGTTACAATGTCATCTTCCAGCACTATGGCTTTTCCGTGCTGGTTAATGACTTGGGTCACGCCATCAATGATTGAAGCGGCAAGCCCCCAGTTTTTTTCGCGCTCAATTATCTTGACCGATTTGAAGCCTGTTATTTTTTTCAAATAGGTGCGGACTTCCTGAACACTCGTTTCATCGCCTTCTCTTGGGCCGTCTGAAAAGATATACAAATCTGTATCCGAAGCGAAGGTATTTTTTACTAATGCATTGACCGTTGCTTTCGTGTGCTCTGGTCTGTTGTATACAAAAAGGATAGCTGGAGCTGCACCTTCAGTTTTCATTATAATAAACCTTATCCATATAAATAATGGAATTCATACACTTTGCATACAACAGGTAACTTTTGTTTGATAAATATTCATGTATCTTACTTTCAACAATTGAACCAATGGAGTTACCTAATGCCTCTACTATTAAAACGTTTGGTCTATACTTATTCCAATTGTTTGACTTAATAACCTCAAAATCTAGCCCCTCAACATCTATAGACATAAAATCAATAGTAGTCTCAGTAGGAAGGTGCTTATTTAAAATATTCGATAAGGTGTTAGTTTTAATATCTATTTCATTTAATAGGTGGTATTTTCCCTTAGTGTTCCTAGTGACACTCAAATCTTCCGAAAACCCATTTAAGGCGGGCTCATCAAATACATAATATTTACGAATTTCTGGTACTATTCCGACACCTAACTCCAAATTAATATCTCTTGGACGCATTTTGTTGAACAATCTCATTGAGCCTGGCATAGCATCAATATTTATTCCTCGCCATCCTTTACGATAAAAAAGATATGTGTTTGAAAATCTTTTTGGATGATGTGCGCCTACGTCTACATAGAACCCCGTTTCCTTCCCTTCGAAAATCCGAGCCAATATCCTATCTTCACCTTCCTGTGACCAGCTATATACCCTCCAAGGGTCCCAACCACAGAAAATCATGATTTGTTTAATTATTCTTTTTAATGAGCCAGGCAAATATTTTTTAATTTTTGAAAGCATCTTTCACCATGCCTAATGCTAAAAACACATTAAATGATTTAATTTTCATCATGAACATGAAGCGTGTATTACTCCACAACAAATCACTAAACATTGCCACAATAGCATAGGAAATCACTGTCGCCACCGCCGCCCCCACAGCCCCATAAACAGGAATCAACACGAAATTGAGAATAACATTCGTAATGGCACCTAGTGCAGTACGCTCCAAGCTGAGCTTGGTTAAGTTTTCTGCCAGAAACCAGCGTCCACTTGCCACACCAAGGAAAACAAAAATGGATGCCCAGATATGAATAGCCAACACGGTGCCCGCTTGTGCATAGGCTTGCCCAAACAATAGCACAATTAACCAGTCTGAGAGGAAGGTCATGGGAATGGCAACGGCTAGTGCCATCCACACCATGAGGGAGTAGAGCTGCTGGAAGCGTTGCAGGTATTTGGCTTCACCCTGTTTTTTGGCTTCCAGAATGGCGGGAAATACGGAGGCGACAATCGCCATAGGGATGAAATACCAGGCTTCACTGATGCGAGTGGCGGCGGTGTAGATGCCGACGGCTTGGTTGCTGTCTAGCTGCCCCAGCATGATTTTGTCGATTTGCATGTAAATGGTAACGGCCACGCCCGACAGGAATAGCGGCCAACTGTCTTTCAGCAGTTGCTTGGCGCGTTGTTTGGTGACGGTTAGTTGGGTGAGTGGCAATATTCTTTTGTGGAATAACAAAACAAGCGCCATGGCAGTTAATGCGCTTTCGCCCATCATTACCCAGACGAATGCCAGCAATGGTGCCTGCCAAACAATAAGCCCGATTTTGATGGCTCCACTAATCAACAGAAAGACGTTTTTTATCCAAACGACGTATTTGGATTCGACTTGTGATTCGTACCAGTATTCGGCCACTTGTGTGACCATGAATAACAGACGTAATCCCAATATGGCGACGATGATACGCGAAAGGGTGTCATCAGGGCGTAGGATAAAAACGGTGGCCAATACCAAGCCATAGGCTAACAGGCTGCCTATAAGCTGTAGCGCAGTGGTGGTGCCGAGAATGTTGGCTTTCTGCTCAGGCGTTTGCACCAGCTCGCGTACCACGATGCCGCGAAAACCCAATAGAGCAATTACGGAAAACAGCCCACACAAGGCCGTGGCAAACCCTAGCAGGCCGAATTGTTCGGGCCCAAGATAGCGAGCTAGCCAAATGCCCACCAATAATGCCACGCCCATTTGCACCACTTTGCCAGAAAATAGCCAAGTGACATTGGCGGCGATTTTTCTTAGGCCGGGGCGGTGCTTCAGTGTATTAAGGAAGGGAAATGGCATGGGGGTTATCTGCTTGACCCATTGCAGCTTGAGGCGGCCAAACTGCGTCCCAAACCAATGCCGTAATAAGCCAAGCCCTGTTGTTCAACCTGCTCTGGCTGATACAGATTGCGCCCATCAAATATCACCGGTTGCTTCAGCAATTGCTTGATCTGTGCAAAGTCTGGGCTACGGAACAGCTTCCACTCAGTTACGATGATAAGCGCGTCGGCAGCTTCAAGGGCTTCGTAGGGGGTATTACAAAATGCCAAGTCTTCGCGCTTACCGTAAAGCTGCTGCGCGGTGGCGTGAGCTTCGGGGTCGTATGCACGTATTGACGCGCCATCTTTCCAGAGGGCTTCCATCAAGGGGCGGCTGGGGGCTTCGCGCATGTCGTCGGTTTTGGGTTTGAATGCCAGGCCCCAAAGGGCAAAGGTTTTACCCGCCAGGCTACCGTCGAAATAAGCCGATACCATACTGTGTAGCTTATGTTTTTGCCGGTTGTTGACGGTTTCCACAGCATCTAACAGCGGCACATCACACCGGCTGGCTTTAGCGGTTGCGGCAATGGCTTTGATGTCTTTGGGGAAACAGGAACCACCGTAACCGGCCCCGGCATAAATGAAGTCGTAGCCAATGCGCGGGTCGGAGCCAATGCCGCGCCGAACCTGCTGGATGTTTGCACCTACTTTTTCGGCGATGCCGGCCATTTCATTCATAAAGCTGATTTTGGTGGCAAGCATGGCATTGGCGGCATATTTGGTGAGCTCTGCGGATGCTTCGCTCATTACAATCAAGCGATCGTGGTTGTGGTTGAAGGGGGCGTAGAGTTCGCGCATTAGGTTAATGGCTTTTTCACTGCTGCTGCCGATGATGGTGCGCGCCGGTCGCATGAAATCGGAGATGGCGGCGCCTTCTTTCAGAAATTCAGGATTGGAGACCACATCGAAAGTGGCTGTGCTGTTGCTTTCTGCCAGGTGTTGGTTGAGCTGCTGTGTAACTTTTTTTGTGCTGCCCACCGGCATGGTGGATTTGTTGACCACTACGGTGCAGTCCTTTAAATGCGGCGCTATCATTTTTATCGCAGAATAGACTTGTGACATATCCGCACTACCATCCGCATTAGGCGGTGTTCCAACAGCGATGAATACCACTTGGCTGTCTGCGACTGGACTGACATCAGTGTTGAATTGCAATTGTCCCATGCCTAGATTGCGCTGCACTAGCGCCCCCAAGCCTGGCTCGAAAATGGGAATTTGCCCTTTTTTAAGTTCGGCAATCTTTTGCTTGTTTATGTCCAGACAAGTTACATGATTGCCGGTTTCTGCAAGGCAAGTGGCGGTGACAAGCCCAACGTACCCAGCACCAATTACGGTAATTTTCACGATTTTATCTCAACATAAAAATATGACTTATGGATCAGCATCTTAAGGTTGCCTTATTGTGTTGTGTTTATCAGCAGCTGCTTCATTGTACTATCAGCTTTACCGAGCTGGCGTGCAAGTTCTGCTCGGGTGAAGTTTGGGCTTCTTGTTAGTAGTGAGAGAATTGCATTCTTTGTGGTTTCTTGGGGACCATAATACAGTGCGGGCGCAGGTTTTACGCGCAAAAGTACTAGCCTAGTACGCTTGGCACCGGCTTGCCTGGCTCTTCACCCCAAAGCATACCGATGGGCACGGCGTAGCAGTTTGGTACTTGCAGTTTTGTGCAGTGCTTGCCGGTGTAAATCAGCATACCTCCACAAAAGTGGTTGCCTGCCAGGTTGGCTAGGCGATTTAAACCTGCCGCATCTTTTGCTTGTATGCTGGCCGCACGTTTTACTTCTACCCCCCAAACCTCTTGTCCGCGCTCAATCACTAGGTCAACTTCTACTTGGTCTTTATCGCGGTAGTGGTAAAACTGTATTTCTGGCTCAATCCACCCTGCTTGGGCGATTAGCTGCTCAACGACATGGCTTTCTAGCAAGGCGCCAAAGCGTTCGCCTGATGTGAGCCACTGCTCTGTCGTAAGGTGTGCCAAGGAAGCAGCTAACCCTGTATCGACCAGATGTATCTTGGGGCTTTTAACCGACCTTTTCGCATGGTTTCGATGCCAGGCCGGAAGCTGCCTAATTAAAAACAAGCGTTCTAATACGCTGAGGTAGCGACGGGTTGTTGCTCTGTCGATGGCCAGTTCTTTACTGAGCGTGCTTATATTTAATAGGCTAGCCGTTCTATGAGCTAATAATTCGAACAAGCGCAATAAGTTGTCTTTATCTTGGATTTGCGCAATGTCTTGAACATCTCGCTGAATGATGGCGCTTAAATATTGCCGATACCATTGCCTTGCCCGTTGTGGTGCACGCTGATTCGGCTCTGGATATCCCCCTTGACACAATACCTCTGCCACTGGCGGCAGTGGTGTGTCACCGGGCACGATTTGGGCTTTTAGTTTATTGTTAATGAGTTTGTCTAGTAGGCTGTTGGTGCTTAGTCTTTTTTCTTGTTCTGCTAGGGGGTGTAAGTAAATAACTTCCATGCGCCCCGCTAATGAATCCTGCAACTGTGGCAGCAATAGCAAATTGGCCGAACCGGTTAACAAGAAGCGGCCCGGCTTACGGTTTTTGTCAATGGTTGATTTAATCGATAACAGTAGCTCTGGCGCACGCTGGATTTCGCCGATAGTGACTCGCTCAGGTAAGCTGTCGATAAATCCAACGGGGTCTTGTTTGGCCATTTGTAACAGCGTGGCGTCATCCAGCGTGAAATAACTGCGGTCTGGTTCCAGCCTTTGTGCCAGAGTCGATTTGCCTACCTGACGTGGGCCAAGCAAGCAAACCACAGGCGTATCGCTCAGTGCGGTAAGTACTTGCTGCGTTAATAGGCGGGGTAAATAAGGCGTTTTCATCCCTTAGCACTTTTCGTCTAATTGATGGATATTCTAGCGTCTAATTGATGGATATTCTAGCGTCTAATTGATGTAAGCTGGAGCGTCCAATTGCGGCATGTATCCCCTCATCCCCCCGGATGCCGATCCAGCAGCACCGAGCGTATGGTTCTTGCCAGTATCAATATATCCAGCCATAACGAAAAGTGGCGGATGTAATAGAGGTCGTAGGTGAGTTTTTCGCGTGTGGTATCGGTGTCGGTGGCGTAACCCTGGCATACTTGTGCCCAGCCGGTGATGCCGGGGCGCACCATGTGCCGATATCGATAGAACGGCAGCTGTGAGTCAAAACCTTCGACAAACTGTGGTTGTTCGGGGCGCGGGCCAACGAGGCTCATATCGCCTTTTAATACGTTGAGCAACTGCGGCAACTCATCCAAATGAGTAGCACGAATGAAATAACCCAATCGCGTAATGCGATTTTCTTCCTGGTTGGCAAATTTCGCCTGCGGTTCTGCGATGCTTCTCATTGAGCGCAGCTTATACATAACGAATGGACGGTTGCCCTTTCCAATACGCACCTGCCGATATAAAGCAGGGCCAGGTGATTCAACACGAATGGCAACAGCCAACACGATAACTATTGGCAAGATAATCGGGGCAAGTAACAGGCCGACAGTAATATCCATTACACGCTTCGCAAAAACATCGATTGAGGGAGGAGCAGCCACCTCCAGCTCACCAACCGACAGACCAGCTGTGGCCACTTTTCCGCTGAGCGTTTCACGAAGCTGCTGAAGGCTAATAACCGTACGCCCCGCCACACTAGCCCGCACCACATAATCGAGCCAATGACGAGGGGTGTTCGCTTGAGTATCGACGACCAGAATACCTTGGTCGGCTTCACTAGATTCATCGGGGTAAATTATAGTAGCTTTGGTCGTGAAACGATGCGTATCGATCTTTGCAGGCGGCACTAAAACGTAGCGTGTAATTTCCAGCACATTGCGTACGCTAGTTAGCAACAGTTCCGCAATCATTAATAACAAAAAACCGCCAAACAAGCTGCTACGCGCATAAGGCAGCCGCAGTGCCAAGATAAAGAAGAAAGCGACGGCAAATATCCCTGCCACAATGGCCAACCGGTAAGCCACCGAGCGCCCACCAGGAAACCTTTCCAGCCGACGAAGCAAGGATGTTTTGATTAAAAAGATCACCGCCAAATAAGCCAAGGTAATCTTTTGGTTAAAGTCAGCCGGCAAAACACTGATATAAGCCAACCACTGCACGACGACAAGGCAACACACAAGGCGTGCCAGCACCCATCCCAATCGTTGTGACCAGCCCAACGTGGTCAATAATTGTTGTATTACGTTATGTTTGGGCATGACACTCCTAGTCCGTTTCACTTTGAGCCTAGTTTGCTCTACTGACCAATGAAATATTAGAAATCAGGTGGAGCCTTGTAATGGCTTTGGTGCCATAACGGACAATGATCATGTCCATCGGCCCAATATCGTGGCCCATAGCTCAAGCGAATAATACCGTTATCCGATACTAGCAAATCTTTTTGTAACGCCAAATCTGCTTTGGCCATAACCAGCCACCCCCCCAATGCAAGCGCCAACAACAGACCGGTAAACCAACGCCACTTAGCCGTTTTCAAAGTAAATCCTGTCGCACCGGAAGGACCGTTTACAATGGTTTCCTGCTTAAACTGTTGCGGCGCAAATTCACTCCACGCCCAGCCAAATACCAAAATGCCCGCCATTTGCCCCAATGGGGATACCAAAGTGCCTTGTCCCTGCATGGCCGTCACTAAAGCCACAACACTGGCAAATAATGACAATGCAATAGGATTGGGCGACTGGCGCAAGCGTTTTACCATTGTCACAAAAGCCCAAAGTGCAATTGCTGCCACGAACAAAGTGACCACAACACCCCATTCGGACAATAACAACAAAGCGATATTATGTGGCTTTGCTTCTGGTCTCGGCGTAAGGCAAGCAAACACGCCCGGCCCGCTACCCAGCCAAGGATGTTGCAAAAAGTACGTCCAACCTTCCTGCCACAGTGTAAAACGTCCACTCGCTCCCGAGCGTGCCATCGTCATCGCTTTGCTCAGGGCGGGGCTGCTAGCCCCATCCGACAACAACCATCGCAACCCCCCGAACAGCACCACGCCGCCGACCAGCTGCATGACCAAATGACGTAACCAAGGGAAACCTTTTTTCCCCACACAAATAGCCACCACCAAGATAGCCCAAGGCACCACAATTAACGCCGCACGAGTGCCAGAGAACCACAACCACATCCACCAAATGACGCCTAGAAGGGCCCATGCCCATCGCCATTTTTTTGTGGCCGCCAGTAGAGCGGCCGCGGGGAAGAAAAACAAAGTGGCAAACTGCAAGTGAGATAAAAAACGTACATTAACAAAGGCATCATACACAATGCGCAAATTGACCTGACCAATCGACAGGCTCAACAACAAACCTTGCAATACGATGAGCGAGCAGCCTAAACAAAGGATAAAAACGCCCAGCAAAGCAGCGCGATCAAAGGTAACTTTGCCAGCCGCCTGGCGCACCTTGGCCACCGACAAGGCTGCCATAATCAATAGGGTATAACTCAGCAAGTAACGCCATGCCAACCAATCATAATGTGATAATAGAGCAACCCCACTGGCCGCCGCAGCCAAACCGGTAATCAGCCCTATTTGTTTCTTGCTCGGCGTCCATTTTACTGGCTGGGCTAACCCTAAGATTAACAAGACGCCCAGCAGCAACCATTCAAAATACCGTTGCGCGTTGTAGGCAAATGTTGGCTTCCAACCCAACACGGCAAAAAATACCCCGCCCCACAAAACAACCAGCACGGGCGCTATCCACTTGCCAACTTGCATCCCCTGCTTTTGCTGCTCCATCACGCCTCGCTTTTATTTATTATTTACCCATTATTAAATGCCAGTAAGGCAATTAATTTTATTCTTGATGACAAAAAAAGAAAGGAGACCCGTAGGCCTCCCTTCTTAATACTACACAGGTAGTTGCAACTTAGGTCTTAGTGCAGCCTGATGGGATGTAGCCGTCTTCCCAGCCAGTATTAGCACTAGAAGTCTCAATCCAGCAGGTATAGGCGCCTTCAGCAGAACGCTCAATAATAACCTTCACTTTCTGAACAGCAGCTGAAGCTTGCCCACCCAAAGTGGCTGACCAGTATACCGTGGGCAGGGTTCCATTAGTTACCGCCACGCCATCTGTGCCGACTGTGTCGTCCACGAGGTTTGAACCTGTCCAGCCCAAGCTAGCATCGGTCTTGTAGTCAGTAACATCACCGTCAGTTGGAAAAACCTCTTTGCCATTAGTCACAGCTACTTCAGCGGCAGATTTCAAGCTGCTCAACTCACCAACTACACGAGTTACCTGAGTTTTCGCAATATAGTCTTGATACTGCGGAATAGCGATAGCAGCCAAGATACCGATGATCGCCACAACGATCATCAATTCGATGAGGGTAAAACCCTGTTGATTACGTTTCATTGGATTTCTCCGTTTGTTGTCAAAGTCTTTCTTCGTGGTTTCACCCCCAGTGGGGGCACCTGTCCTTTGTAATGCATTCGCCGTGCCAAAACAAGAAATATCGGTAAAAAGGCTGATGTGAGTGGTGAGGTGCTGAAAATTGGCGGTTTTGGGTGACGTGTTTTGTCATTTTGTTGGATTTTGTGACGTTTTTTGGCGGTTGGTGTCGCGGACAGGGTCCGCTCCTACGGTATGGCGTGTTAACAGAGCCGGATGCGGCCGGCTTCCCATCGTCGTCCTCGGCGGCGCAAGCCGTCCGGGATCCAGTGGCTATGGGTGGCTGCGCTTGAAGACGCTGGATCCCCGGCCTGCGGCCGAGGATGACGGGGGGAGGTTTCTTAACTCTGTGTGCTTGAAAGCAGCTTGCCTGGCTCTTTGCCCCAGAGCATGCTGATGGGCACGGCATAGCAGTTTGGCATTTGCTGTTTTGTGCCGTACTTACTCGATACAGGAAGAAGGAGGCTGCAATATCAACGCGATGTATTGCGTTTGTCTACACATTGCAGAATAATGGGAACTATGCAAATAAATGGATTTGATGGGGACAAAGGGAACTGGCCAAAGTGTGGTAAACACGGTGTATCGCGTGAGGAGATTGAGCAAATGTTCTTAAGCTGTCCGGCGGTACAGACTGATCCTTTCCTTGGTGAACCACGAAAACGTGCTATCGGCAAAACGCCTGCTGGTCGTTACTTATTTGTGGTTTTACATTCCGGGAAACTCAGGGCAAGTGTAAGTTGCGCCCAATAAGCGCCCGTTATATGCAT
>CAYVZZ010000037.1:17785-20985 GCA_964456185.1 uncultured Alcanivoracaceae bacterium | reverse complement strand
AAAGGTGGGTCAATTTTATTGGCCAAAAGTGGGTCAAAGTAGATGGCCATTGACAGTTGCGTTCAAACTCGGCCAGGGCACCAAAGATATGGAATATCAAACGTCCGCCTGCACTGGTGGTATCAATGTTTTCAGTGATGGATTGAAAACCCACCTTCCTGTCTTCCAGCTCTTGGATGGTCTCCACCAAATTGCGTAGCGAACGCCCCAACCGATCAAGCCGCCACACAATCAAGGTATCACCGGCACGCAGGGTTCGTTTGCAGGCTTCCCATTCGGGGCGCTCTTTTGCGGCTCCCGACACCTTCTCCTGAAATATCTGTTCGCACCCCGCCTTCTCCAGAGCATCGAGTTGCAATTCGGGTCGCTGATCTTGGGTGGAGACACGGGCATAACCAATTTTCATATTACGAATGTCCATATTGAACAAAATAGGTACGCTTTATATACGTTGATTATTTTACGGATTTATATACGCAAAACAAGCTCTATAGCCCCCTATTCGATGCTATCGTCAATTCGTATAAAAAACGGTGGTTTTCTGTCGCGGTCAATCACAACGCACCAACTGAATGTGCATAGAGAACATACTGAGGCTGTGCTACTTCTTCGCATGCAAAAGCGGTAGCATTGATACGGCCAACATTACGGAGCGGCGACATGTCTTCAATCGACATCATGATCTTGGTAGGTGGGTTGACCATGGCTGCCTTCGGCCTGGCGATGGCGCTGACGTATAAACCTGATCACCGCACCAACAAGCAGGCAGGATCCGCTGAACGCATTATTTAAAGTGCAAATACGCGAGGTGGCTATTTCGGAGTTTGAAGTTGTAGCACTTTTTTGGAGACGCCTGCCTCCTTGCTGGACGGCCTTTTCGTAAGGCACCGCAAAAAGGAAGCAGCAAGCAAAGGACGCCCCCCTTGCGGTGAGAACAACGCCTAAGAAACATCACAAGCCAGTGACCAAGCGTTTAGACAGTCAAAGCTCAAAGTCCATTGTTGTGCCGGATCTTTGCAAAATATCATTTGCGAAAACACCGCAGTTATCTCGTTCATTCGCTGTTGGTTCTGAATCAAAACGCCTTCGATTCCGTTTTCTCCGTACAGCCAACTCACGGTACTTCGGATCGGCTTCGCACCGCTCTGCATGACGCTTGTTAGCAACATAGATAAGCAAAGCGAAAGCACCGATGAAGCCGGTGCAAGCAATGACAATCACCCAGAAAATGATGGCCTTGGCGCTGAAAGACTTGGCCTTTTCGTTTGTGTTCGTTTCGTTCATATCCGTGTCCCTGCTAGTTTCTGAGCCGCATCCAAAATGCCGCTCTTCAGCCCCGTTAAACCTGCGATTCAATAAAACCATAGCCCATTATTTTTCAACCGCAAACAAAAGAGCCTTCCCTTGATGCAACACAAAGGGAAATTTCACTTTTTCGCCATCTTGCTCAACTTCATTTGCAGGGACGTAAATATAAACCCATTTTGGAAGGTGCTTGCTTACGGCTTGGAGGAATTGGCCTGTATCGACACTTGAGCTAGCATAGACTGCGGAGGCGTGAATACTATCCCATGTATCTGGCGTAAAGAATGCGTATTTACCGCTATCATGGAACCCGAAGAGGTAGGATTGGCCGCTTTTTACCCCAGGCAGTGTAGGGCTGGAGACTGAGCTAGGTAAAACAATGTTGCTATATACGGAGCAAGCAATGTTGTCTACGTATTTTCCGTCGGGATCGCTAACGGGACAGTTCCAGCCTTTCTCTTCCCCTGACAAAAAATAGTACGTTCGGTTCTTCTTTTTATCGTTTTCAATATCTGGGCTGCTTTTAGACCAAGTTAATCCCACATCATGAATAGCTCCTTCCATAGCGGTTCTGACAATTCCGGCAAAATGGTTTCTAGCAACCATAGAGTTTGAGGCCATTGACTTTGGCATCCAAGCCATCAAGATAACTCGGTCAGCAGCCTGGTCAATTTGGCTTTTGAGCATGGAGGTAACAAGCCCAAGTGCTGCCCCACCGCCTGCCTGCCAATTTGTTAGACCAGCCCCTGGCAGCGCGAAGCTCATGGCTGTGTCAAGTGACCTGAAGCCAACTGTGTCTGCAAGGTGCGTGGCCTGCTCTTTGGTCAAGGTAACGTCGTGCAGGCGTTCCTGTTCAACCCCACCATTGAGCGCCACGTTGTAAGCTAGGCTGTGGCTGTCTTGATAAGGAATAGGTCCTGAGGCGCATCCAGCCAAGCTCGCAACAATAACAATGCCCAAGCAAGCGACAAATCTTTCCATAGTCCTCTCGCAACTATTCATTACATTATTCACAAGAATTAACCCGGATTATTATTTGATGGGGTCTTGCCAAATAGTTTGGCACTACGACTCGCCAAGCAAAGTGTTGATAGCGGTTACTTTTCGACTGCAATAGGTCGATTGCCTAACTGTTTTGGGACTCACACTCCCCCAATTCTTCTCAATAAATTGTGCGCTGTTTGCACAATTCCCATACCAGCGCAAAGCATATTTATACTGCCGTGCATCAGCATAATAGTTACCTATCTGAAGCGCTCTAAGCGCATAAAGGTACGACCAGTCACTAAAGTATGGCTTCTCGTGCTTAAACGCCACATTAGCGTAATAA
This sequence comes from uncultured Alcanivoracaceae bacterium, assembly GCA_964456185.1. Taxonomy (GTDB): domain Bacteria; phylum Pseudomonadota; class Gammaproteobacteria; order Pseudomonadales; family Alcanivoracaceae; genus CAYVZZ01. The sequence continues at coordinate 18,350 of CAYVZZ010000037.1, read as the reverse complement.
ACGTATTTTTTTTGCCAATAGATAGCAGAATTGATATCCGGACTGCGCAGTGATCTCCCAGGGACAACTTCCGGTATGACAATCTTTCCGGCACCAGAATAATTGCCGTAACCACTACGCCCCACATAACTCAGATAATAATGAACCAGCTCATCTATGGCCCAACGGTCGCCTTTATCTGCAAGATACTTAAGCAAGAAAAGACCAGCTTTTACATCGACATCATAACCAGCTTCGTTGTTTACGCACCCCCAGTAACTTTTAATTGCCTCTTTATCGCCTTGCATGGCAAGCATTTCGGTCGGCCAGCCGGGCGCACCATTTCGACTATTAAAACCTACAACTTGATGGCAACTACTCTTGTACAGTTTTAACGCCGGAGTATAACCCTTGCGAGCAAGCGCTTCGTATATTTTATCCGCGTCCTGTTGTCTACCCATTTCGGCCAAGGCTTTTGCCTTGGCAAAGATTTTATCGGCTTCAGGCGTATCAAGCCCCTTCTGTATTGCGTAGTTAACCGGCAGCTTAATTTTATCAGCGCACCCACTTAGCAAACCTGCCGTGC
>CAYVZZ010000037.1:0-17775 GCA_964456185.1 uncultured Alcanivoracaceae bacterium | reverse complement strand
GCTGACAATAGTCGTCAGAGCCAAGCACATAGCGGCTATTTTCATGGATTTTCTCCCTATTGTTATTAAACGATGCTTTCTTCCCTGTTGGTGGGCATCTGTAACTAAATCTCGATGACTCACAGCAAAGTCGCCATTGTCGCAAATTCACCGCCACGGTTCGCCATGCGCTGAGCGCATCAAACAGCGGTGAAATCCTGCCCATTAAGTAAAGAAAAATGGGTATCCGGATTTTCTGGTTGATGACCAGTCGGCACAGTGCAGTGACGTTTAATCGTTCTCAGCGGATTCCCTGGTTTATATACGGAAGGTGTGCAGCTAATAGCCAAGAACGATACGGGAAAACAAGATCTTGATACCAATATCGATCAGCAACAGGCCACCAGCGCCTTCGGCAAATCGTGGCAATCGCTAACCCGCGAATCCGCCGAGCATGAAGCCGATGCACTGCTGCGGCCACCGACACGACGCAGGGCCAGAGTAAGGGGGCCACAGTGCTCTTTCGGCCCGCCCGAGTATTCAACAGTGATTGAACAGCGCATTTGTTTAGCAACGCGCATCACGGCCATTGTGGATGATGGCGATCGATGACGAAGGCGTGCCGGTGGCGAATGGGCGCATGATAATGCAGATGCGCGTGGGGCGTCGGATTGTCCTGGCCTTCATGTGTGTGTTGATGATGCGCGTCATGCTCGTGCCAATGTGTGTGGTAGAGCGCGTCGTGCCAATGTTCGAGTTCGACGGGATCGTGGCGTGGCCACAGGCGGATGGCGATCATAGTAGATATCAAGGCCACGGCACCCAGCACGGCAAAGGCAGCAACCAGGCCGGCGGCGGCACCGACCCACCCGGCCAGCGGGTAGGCAATTAGCCAACCGGCGTGTGACAAGGAGAACTGGGCTGCAAACAGAGCCGGCCGGTCTTGCGCATGGCAGGATTGCTTGAGCAGACGGCCCGTCGGCGTCAGCACCATTGATGTGGCTGCGCCCAGTACGAGCCACAGTGCTAACAGCAGATAAAACCCCGGCGTCAGCAAACCCACGAACAAGCAGACACCCATCAACATGCCGCCCGTCAGCATGACGCTGCGTTGATTCAGACGCTCCAATACTCTCTGCAAGGACAGTGCCACTACCATCGAGCCGCCCCCTGCGGCGGCGAAGGCGATGGCGACATGCGTATCGTCGAGCCCCAAATAAGTATGCACATACACCACGGTATTGATGATCTGCATGGCACCGGCAGCGGCCACAGCCAAGTTCAGAGCCAGCAATCCACGCAGGCGCGGCGTACGCAGATAGATCGATGCCCCATGCGTTAATTTTTGCCAAAAGCCGCCGTCATCGATCGCAGCGCGCACCGTTGGTAATGAAATCGTCACGACGAGCAATGCCGAACCCAGGAAAGCCAATGCATTCAGCTCGAACAACACATTGAAGCTCATGACGGTTAGTAGCGCGGCGGCGACCATCGGGCTGAGCAGGTTTTCCAGATCGTAAGCCAAGCGCGATAACGACAACGCGCGCGTGTAGCGGTGCTCATCCTCGAAGATGTCGGGAATGGTGGCTTGGAATGTTGGAGTGAAGCTGCCGGAACAGGCACTGAGCAGGAAGATCAGCACGTAGATTTGCCATACGCCGGTAACGAATGGCAACGCGGCGACGATTCCCGCCCGAACGAGATCGAGACTGACGAGCAGGGCGCGTCGAGGCAATCGTGTGGCGAACGCGCCGGCAATGGGCGCAATGCCGACATAGGCGATCATCTTGATCGCCAGCGCCGTGCCAAGCACTCGGCCTGCGTCGGCGCCGGCAAGCTCGCTGGCCAGCAAGGCCAGTCCCACCGTGGTCAGCCCCGTACCGATCAGGGCACTGATCTGGGCGGAAAACAGATGGCGATAGCGACGGTCTTGAAAAAGATCCATGGCAATTTTCGATCATTGGAAATAATGGCACTTTGATATATCCCCCATGGGGGGATACGATGCCATCATACGCTTAGCCAGAACCTGGGACAACGCATGCAGGAAACAACACCACAACATCAAAGCCATGGCGCCATCGTTAAACGGCTGAAACGGGCCAATGGCCACCTACGTCACGTCATCGCCATGATCGAACAAGAACGGCCCTGCGTGGACATCGCGCAGCAGCTGTACGCTGTGGAAAAAGCAGTGTGCCAGGCCAAGCGGACGCTGGTGTATGACCACCTCGATCATTGCCTCGAAGATACGGTGGCCGCCATCACAGATGGAAAGAATGATTCTCTCGATGAGTTCAAGCAGATTGCGCGCTATTTGTAGGCGGCGCATGAACCGGAGACTATCCGCCCATATTCATCATGGTCATACTTTCCATGTCATGTTCGTCTGAGGTATGACTGTTCACACCACTAGGGTGGTGGGCATGTCCTTCTTCTGAAGTGGCTTCATGGTGATCTGCCGCTTTGCCGTTTCCATGGTGGTGTCCGCCTTCCATATCGTGATCGGCAGGTGCTTTGTCTACCATAGTCTGATACTCCGAAGGCGTCATGCCGGGCAACTTTTGCAAAAATGCCACCATGCTCCAGATGATCTCATCATCATGACCGGGAACCATGCCCCAAGCAGGCATTCCACTCATCTTGACGCCATGCTTGATAGTCCAAAAAGCCACCTTTGGCTTGACATAAATCTCTGACAAATTGGGCGGTTTGGGGTACATGCCGATTCTGAGCTCAGAACTCTCCATGCTTGGTGCCAGATGGCAGCCGGTGCACATGGCCGCATACTGGCCTGCACCTTTCAGGATTAGTTTGGGATCTTCCAAGTTCGGCACTTTGATATTATCGGATCGCACCTCAATAGAGCGGTTGCGCAATAACTGCAAAGCCGCAAAGACGGGCTTTGAATGATGATCGTCGGCGGCGATATTGTAGATGCCGGAATAAACGAAAATACCCGACCCCACAAGTGCTACAACCACAATTAACCAGATGCTGATGCGGTATTTCAAGATTCGTTTCATGTTGTTTTCTCCTTATAACCAAATGCGAATGCCGGCCACGATCTGCCGGTCTCGGATGGGTTGATTGGCCAGCTGTGCGTAATCTGCCGTTTGGCCAGACAGACGGATCCAGTTGATACCTAAATAGGGGGCAAAGCGCCGCCGAAACTCATAACGCAGTCGCAGCCCGAACTCGGCGCTGGCCAGCCCCTTGCCGATAGCGCGAGCCGGGTCGTTTTTGCTATAGAAGTTGACTTCCAGCTCGGGTTGCAGAATTAGCCTTTGCGTGAATAACAGCTCGTAGCTCACCTCTAGCCTGGCGGCCAGTCGGCCCGACTCGCCCACATAGCCGGTCGCCTCGACATCAAAAAAATAAGGAGCCAACCCTTGGATACCAAAGGCGGCCCAGGTACGTGATGGGCCTTCTCCCAAATCCTGGCGCAGGCCCAGTTGTGTGCCCCAGAAAGGCAGGATGGCGTGATACCACAGGGCCTCGACACTGGCAGCCCCCAGCTCTCCATTGCGGTGCTCGCCCTCGCTGCGCAACCAGACCTTGTTGAAGTCTTTTCCGTACCAGGCCTGCATGTCCCACCGTTGGCCCTCTTCCCCATCGCTTCGAAAGGCTTCCAACTGATCGAACATCACCTTTCCCAGTGCCGCATCGCCATGCATTGTCATGCCCGGCATCCGGCCATAACCGATGCCATCGGAATAGTCTGGGCTGCGTGGCCCTGATGGTGCACGGCCACCCACTCCCTTCATTGTCATGTCCGGCATGCCGCCATCATGCCGGGAAGGCGCTTGATCTTGTCGATGTGTTGACTGTTGGGGGGGCATCTTCATAGCGGGCATTGCCATGTGGTGCATCCCCTCCATTTTGCCCTTGTGTTCCTTCTGATAACCGGCATCGGCCGCATTCGAGACGGATGGCGAGGATGGCTGCCCCTGACCCTGCATATCTCCAGATTTTTCCATCTCCGGCATGTCCATCGACATGCCGGTCATTCCACTCATGTTCATCATTCCCATTGAGCTGGTAGCTTCTGTCGGGTTGTGAGCGGGTTGCGCACTGGCTGTTGGCGCTAATGCCAAGCCCCATGCCATGGCGACAAGGACACAAGCTGTATAACCACATAAATCTTTCATGATGGATCTCCGGAATCGTCGAGAGGTGTTACGGGGTGGTCGTTGAGCGCGTTGTTGCGCAATAGACGTCGTTGCCACAAGTAATACACGGCAGGCAGTACCAATAATGACAGCAGCGTCGCCGTCACCATGCCGCCGACCATGGGCGCGGCGATACGGCGCATGATTGCTTCGCCGGTACCACTGCCGAGCATGATGGGGAGCAGGCCCATGATGATCGCCGCAACCGTCATCGTAATCGGGCGGATACGCAATGCGGTGCCTTCCATAACCGCCTCACGAAGATCCTGTAAGCTTGGTTTTTTGTCATTCTCATGTAGGTGCTTCAGACGTGCCTGCCAAGCATGGTTTAAGTACAGCAGCATGATTACGCCTAACTCGGCGCTCACCCCTCCCAATGCAATAAAACCGACCCAGACCGCAACCGACAGGTTGTAGTCGAGTAGCCACAGCAAGACAAAACCACCAACCAGTGCCAGCGGCAAAGTCCCCAAGATCATCCATACTTCGGCGAAGCGCCGGAAGCTGAGGTACAACAACAACATGATGATCCCGAGTGTGATTGGCACAATCAGTTTCAGCCTCTCCCTGGCTTGCTGCATATACTGGTATTTGCCCGACCAAGTGAGGGTATAGCCAGTGGGCAACTTGACTTGGGTGGCTACCACCTTTTGTGCAGCAGCCACATAGGATCCAAGATCACGACCGGCGATGTCGACATATACCCAGCCGGACGGTCGGGCATTCTCCGTTTTGATCATGCCTGGGCCATTTTCGATGCGGATGTCGGCGACTTGGCCGAGCGAAATGACGGCCCCTGCCGATGTCACTATTGGCAGCATACTCAAGGAGGTGGGCGAATCCCGGTAGCTTTGCGGATAGCGCATATTGACGGGGTAGCGTTCGCGCCCTTCCACCGTTGCCGTTACATCCATGCCCCCGATGGCGGTCGACACGACACGCTGCACATCGGCGATATTGAGGTCAAAACGTGCCGCTGCCTTGCGCTTGATATCAACGACGACATAGCGTCCACTCGCGGTGCGATCCGCAAATACCGACAGCGTACCCGGCACACTGCGTATGGCTGCCTGAACCTGTTTGCTGATTTGTTCGATAACGCCCAGGTCGGGGCCGGAAATCTTGACGCCTACCGGCGTTTTTATGCCGGTGGACAGCATGTTGAGGCGGGTCTGTATCGGATACACCCAGGCATTGCTTAGCCCCGGAAAATTAACCAGTGCGTTGAGCTCCTGCTTCAGCTTGTCGATGGTCATGCCCGGTCGCCATTGCGACTTGGGTTTTAGCATCACCACGGTATCGAGCATGGTGATGGGCGCCGTATCCGTTGCTGTTTGCGAGCGTCCAACTTTGCCGAAAACGCGCTTCACCTCGGGCACCGTTTTGATGAGCTTGTCTGTCTGCTGCAATATCTGCCGGGCTTCACCAATTGAAACGGCTGGATAGGTAGTCGGCATGTAAAGCAAGGTGCCTTCGTCGAGCTCGTGCATGAATTCATGACCCAGTTGCGTTGCCGGAATCGCGGCCAGCATCACGATTACGACAGCCGACAAGATAACGATCGAAGGGGCCTTCAACACCAAGCGGATCACGGGCCGATAGAGAAAAATCAGCCCACGATTGATGGGGTTCTTGTGCTCAGGAACGATACGACCCCGCACGAAGTAACCCATCAGCACCGGCACCAGTGTCACCGCCAGCCCTGCAGCTGCCGCCATGGCATAGGTTTTGGTAAAGGCAAGTGGTGCAAACATGCGGCCTGACTGACCTTGCAAGGCAAAGATCGGCAAAAACGACAGGGCGATGATGACCAGTGAGAAGAACAGTGATGGGCCGACTTCCATGCTTGCCTGGGCGACAAGTCGCCAACGGTTTTTTGCAGTCGGGGCTTCGCGTTCAAAATGCTTGTGCAGGTTTTCAATCATCACCACGGCAGGATCAACCATGGCACCAATGGCCAACGCCAGCCCGCCCAATGACAGAATGTTGGCGTTGATGCCCTGCCAGTACATGACAGCAAAGGCGGCCAATACCCCCAGCGGCAAGCTGACCAGCACGACCAGTGCCGAACGCAAGTGGAACAGAAACAGCGTGCAGACCAATAGCACGATAATGATTTCCTCGATCAGCCGCTGATTCAGTGTACTAACAGCACGCTGAATCAGCTTTGAACGGTCATAGGTAGGCACGATTTCAACACCGGCTGGCAGGCTCTTGCTCAATTGAGTCAGCTTCGCTTTTACGCCTTCAATCACCTTGGCAGCGTTCTGGTTGTAGCGCATGACGACAATCCCGCCCACCACCTCACCCTTGCCGTTCAGATCGGCGACTCCACGACGTGGTGCCGGGCCAAGGCGGATGTTGGCGACATTTTTCAGCAATACCGGCGTGCCGTTTTTGCCAACTTTTAGCGGAATGTTTTTCAGGTCATCTATGTTCTTGATGTAGCCGGTCGCACGCACCATGTACTCGGCCTCAGCCATCTCGATGACGCCGCCGCCAACCGCCTGATTGCCGTTTTGGATGGCCTGTTTCACCTCTGCCAGAGTGATGCCGTAGGCGCGAAGCCTCTGCGGATCAATCACCACCTGATACTGCTTGACCATGCCGCCCATGGTGGCTACCTCGGCCACCCCCGGCACGGTCTGCAAGGCATACTTGAGATACCAGTTTTGCAGGCTGGTCAACTGAGCCAGATCGTGTTGTCCAGTCTTGTCCACCAAGGCATATTGGTACACCCAGCCGACGCCGGTGGCGTCTGGCCCGAGCGCAGGCTCTACACCCTGCGGCAAGCGTGCCTTGACCTGATTCAGATATTCAAGCACCCGGCTGCGCGCCCAATAGGGGTCGGTACCATCCTTGAAAATTACATACACGAACGAGTTGCCGAAGGAGGAATAACCACGCACGTTGACGCTGCCTGGTACCGACAGCATGGCGGTCGACAGCGGATAGGTAACCTGATCTTCGATTACCTGTGGTGCCTGGCCTGACCAGGAGGTATGCACAATAATCTGTACATCAGACAAATCCGGCAATGCATCCAGTGGGATGTGTCTGATCGAATAGAGCCCGGCACCCGCCAGTGCCAATGCAAACAGTAGCACCAGCCCCCGATTGGACAGGGAAATGTGAATGATCTTGGTAATCACGGTACTTCCCCCTTACTGGAAAGCCGTTGCAGCGCCGCTTCAAGGCTGGCTTGCGAGTCGATCAGGAATTGTGCGGAGGTGACGACGCGCTCACCTTCTTTGAGACCGTCAAGAATTTGTATGCGGTCACCCGATTCGATGCCGAGCGTCACGTCATGCGCTGCGAAACGGCCATCACCAAGCGCAACGATGACATGCGCGCCCTTACCCTCGCGTATCACCGCCTCACTGGGCACGGAAAGGACGTCCTCTGCTGGCCTTGTCAGCAGCTGCGCATCCACATACATATTGGGCTTGAGGTTATGATCGGGATTGTCGAAGGCTAGTCGCACCTTGAGGGTACGAGTCATCGGATCAAGCCCTGGGTAGATGAACTGCACCTTGCCGCTTAGTACCTTGCCCGGCATGGCTGGCAGGCGGATATGTGCTACGTCACCCACCGCCACCCAGCTTGCCTGCTGCTCGACAACATGGATGTTTATCCAGACAGGCGACAACGCTCCAATACGCATCAGCTTGGTGGCGGGGGTGACATACTGGCCTTCACGGATATTGAGCGCCGTCACCACCCCGGCACCTTGCGCGGTCACGCGCAGGTTACGAATCGGTTGGCGGCGGCGCTCGATCAGTTCGACCTGTTCGTCCGAAATCCCGAGCGCTACCAGGCGTTGATGCGAGGCTTCAATCAGCCTGCGATTGCCGCTCGCAAGGGCCGTGAGGTATTCCTGCTCGGCGGTCACCAGATCGGGTGAATAAAACGTAAACAGGGTGTCGCCTTTTTTTAGTTGTTCACCGACGGAGTCAATAGGCGCCTCGGCAATCCAGCCAGCCGCCCGCACATGAATCCGCGAGACAAGCGACTTGTCATAACTCACATAACCCACCGTGTGGATGATGCGCGGCAGGTCGCCCATCTTGACCCTGGCGGTGCGCACGCCAAGTCGGCTGACGATGGCAGGATTGACTTCGACTATCGTGGCTTTGTCCTGTGTGTCGGCATAGACCGGAATATAGTCCATGCCCATGCTGTCCTTCTTGGGCACAGGGGAGGTAACGCTCGGGTTCATGGGGTTACGGTAATAGAGAACCCTTCGCTCGGTGCTGGCTTTTGCATAGACCGGAATATAGTCCATGCCCATGCTGTCCTTCTTGGGCACAGGGGAGGTAACGCTCGGGTTCATGGGATTGCGGTAATAAAGTATCTCCCTTGTCGACGCCACCTCCTTTCCCTTATGGGCAGCCTGCTGTATGTCATGGCCCTGCTGGTCGCAGGCCGCAAGCACTAGCACTGATGTCAGAATTACCAGCAGTCGCGTGATGTTCATGGTTGTCTCCCGTCGTATCTCATGGAGCTGCCCACAGCACCCGTCTGCTGGTCACTCCTGTGCTGCGTTGGCGGCAAAGGTTGTAAAACTGCCGTTGGCTTGGGGTGCAGCGCACCACCTGCGAGGCGGTTCAGCTCGGCCAACTGAGCATAGAGCTCGGCTTGTGCCATTGCTTGCTCCAGCCGAATCTTCAGCAGCTGCCGTTGCGCGTCGACAAGATCAGAGAAACCGCCACGGCTATTGCGATAATTGCTTTCAGCCACGCTGAGCTTTTGTTTTGCCAACGGCAGTAGTCGGTTGCTGTACAGGTGAAGCGTGTCAAGGGTCTGGCTGGCTTTGGCGTAGGTCTGAGCCAGTTTGCTCAATAGTTGCGAGCGCTTATTGGCGAGCCTGGCCTGACTCTGACGCAACCTGGCCTCGGCTGCATGGACGTTCCCCTTGTGATTACCGCCAAAGGGAATATTGATGCCGACACCTACCATCGGACGCATCTCACTTTGACCCCACATGGTGTTGTAGCCAGCCATGAGTGTGAAGCTGGGGTAATTGGCTTTTTTTGCCGATTCCATGCGTGCGTTATCGGCAGCGGTTTCCGCTTTAAGCGCTTTGAGAGCGGGGTAACGGTCAAGCGCTGCCGATCTGAGGCTGGCAAGGCTTGGCAGCCTGTCCGGCAACAACAGCCGAGAGGCTGCTGCCAAGGGGATACGTGGCGGTTGATTCAATAGGCCGTTGATTCTGGCCTGCACGCCAAGGCGACGATGCTTGAATGCCAGCTCTTGGTTTTGCAGGCGGGCCAGCTCCATTTTGGCTGTCAGCACATTCTGTTGTGATGCCTGCCCGGATGCATAGGCCGATGCCAGCGCCCGCTTCAAGTGCCGGACGCTTGCTTGGCTCTCCCGGTTGATCTCAAGCGCCCGATCAACGTAATACCACTCGGCGTAGGCGGCTCGCGCCTGACTCACAAGCCGCAAGCGCAAGTCGGCCAACTGCTGCTCGGTGGACTTGGCTTCGGCCTGAGCGGCCGCCGTAAGCAAGTCGAGCGAACCGGGCCAGGGGAACGATTGGCTAAATTGTACGCTCTGTCCGGTACGCATGCCCTGCTCGCCAAGCGTCGCGGGGGCCAGCTGATAGCTCAGCATGGGGTCGGGGAGTGCGCCCGCTACGTCGATTTGAGCCTGGGCGGCGTCAACCGCCGCCTGCATCGCGGCAAGGCTCTGATTCTGCTGCAACACCTCCCGAACCAGCTCATGTGATGTCAGCGTCTCTCCATGAGATGCTTGGTTCGGCCCGGCATGGGCCGCCAAGGGCAGCAGCAGGCCTGCGTAAAAGAGGCAGCACAGCGCACGACGCAGGGTGATTCCCCCACGCCTTACGCGGCCTGCCGATGCAACGACAGATGTCATTACCTTGCCTTGAGGACGTTGATGGTGCCAACCATGCCCGCCGCAAAATGCCCCGGCATGTGGCAGGCGAACTGCATGGTTCCGGGGTGGGAGAACTGCCACACCAGGGTTCTGCTCTCACCTGGTTTAATCGTCACGGCATTGTTGCCCTCTTGCGGCATGCTTGGCATACGCTCCATCATTTGCTGATAGTCTTGCTGCCCTTGGGCTGTGGCAATCACGAACGCGTGTGGAATTTGGCTATTGTTGGTCACGATAAAACGCACCGTGTCGCCCTGGGTGACACTAAGCGAGCCGGGATGGAAGCGTCGCTCCCCAGAGATAGAGACCTTGATCGTGCGGTCAACCTGACGCTCATCTCCCGGTCGATCCGCAACGATTTCGTGATGCTTGTCGCTATCCTGGGTATGGGCCATGCCCGGCATCATGTCGTGCTGCATGCCCTCCATGTCCTCCATTCCTTGCATGTCCATGCCTTCCATCGACATGGCATGACCTTCCGACCCATGGGCCTGTGCTGGCTGCACACCGATTGCCAGCAACAAAAACATTGCCAGCATAATCAAGAAGGTGGTGTTATGAGTTCGACTATTGAATGTGTTCATTTTGATACTCCTTTTGCGGTTGGTTAAATTAGCGTGATTCGTATTCAAGTCAGTGTTGGAACGGCTCATAACTGAGTTCATGACACCACCACCTCGCGGAACATGCCCGCTTCCATGTGATAGAGCAGGTGGCAGTGGTAGGCCCAACGGCCCAATGCATCGGCGCTGACGTCATAACAGACTTGTTGCGCCGGTTGCACATTGACGGTGTGCTTGCGCACCTGAAACTGCCCATCCGGACTTGCAATTTCACTCCACATACCATGTAGATGGATGGGATGATTCATCATGGTGTCGTTAACCAGTTTGACGCGCAGCTTCTCGCCATAACGGAAGTGGATGGGCTTGGCATCGGCGAACTTCACGCCATCGAATGACCAGACATAACGCTGCATGTTGCTGGTCAGGTGTAGTTCGATTTCACGACTTGGCTCGCGCGGGTCGATGGAGCCGCCGATGGTATGGAGATCGGCATAGGTCAGGCTGCGCCTACCATTGTTGCGCAGGCCGACGCCGGGATCGTCCAGATTGGTGCGTGGATGATCCATGCGCATGGCGACACCTGGGTTGTCATATTCGGTGATCGCGTGACGGACACCAGAACCTTTGGGCATGGCATCCATGTTCATACTGGTCATCCCGTGATGCGGCATCTCCGGCATGTTTGGCATACTCTTCATTCCTTCCATTCCCGGCATGCCTTGCATCCCATGCTCTTCGCCATGAGGCATGTTCCCCATCATGTCCATCATGGTCAGTTGCTGGGGTTTATCCATGGGAGGAACGGGCGCGGCCAGCCCCGGGTGGGGCGTGAGCGTGCCTCTGACAAAACCGGAACGGTCGATGTTCTGGGCAAAAATGGTCCAGGCACGATCGGCCGTCGGCTCGACGATGACATCATAGGTTTCTGCCACGGCGATGCGGAATTCATCCACCGTTACCGGCTCCACGTCCTGGCCGTCGGCGGCCACCACCGTCATCTTGAGACCGGGGATACGCACATCGAAATAGGTCATGGCCGAGCCGTTAATGAACCTCAGCCGCACCTTCTCGCCGCGCTTGAACAGCCCCGACCAGTTGTCGCTCGCCGTCAGCCCGTTCATCAGGTAGCTGTAGGCATAACCGGTGACATCGGACAGATCCGTGGGACTCATGCGCATCAGATTCCACATGCGGCGCGTTTGAATCGCGGCTTCCAACCCTTTGGTACGTATGTCATGAAGGAAATCCATCACCGTGGGTTCATTGAAGTTGTAGAAGTCGCTTTGCTTCTTCAACAGCTGGAAGATGTCCAGCGGGTTATTGTCCGTCCAGTCGTTGAGCATCACGACGTAATCACGCTCGGTGGGGTAACGCTCACCTTCTGCTGGCTTGATGACTAACGGGCCATAAAGCCCCACCTGCTCCTGAAACCCGGAGTGGCTGTGGTACCAGTAGGTGCCACTTTGCTTGACGGGAAAGCGGTAAGTGAAGGTCTTGCCCGGTGCAATGCCCGGAAAACTGATGCCGGGTACTCCGTCCATGCGAAAGGGCAGCAGAATGCCGTGCCAGTGGATGGATGTGGGCTCCTTCAAGTGATTGGTCACTTTGATGGTAACTGTCTGCCCTTCCTTCCAGTGCAAGATGGGGCCAGGCACTGTCTGGTTGACGCTGGTAGCAAGCCGGTCGGTACCGGTGAAATTAACAGGTGTTTTACCAATATCGAGATGAAAGTGGTTACCGCTGAGCTGTGTCAGTGGCGATTGGTTCCCTCTGGTTCGCATTGCAAGTGCTGTTGGGGCTAATGCCATACTGGCAGTGGCTCCCAACACGCCCTGCAAAAAGTGCCGTCGCGACACAGGGGGTATCTGAGTCGGGTCGAATGTCATGAGTTGTCTCCACGCAAGTTCAGCCTGCGCGCACAAGGTACGCACAGGTCATGCCGGTCATAGCGGTTATGCTATGGCTCGATCAAGAAGATCAGGCGTGAAGTGAGGGGGGGACGGTCTAGGTTGGAGGGTATGATGCTTTCGTAATAAGGTGCCTGCCACTCCGGTTCTGAGCCATCCGTAGGGAGTGCAGCAGGCAAGATGATTACAGCTAAGGCAGATGAAGCATGACAAAGCATGCAGTTTGCCATTCCATCACAACGTTGATTGTTATCTGGCGAACCACAATGATCTATGTTGGCGCTGTGGCAGTCCATGCGGTCTGAAGCGGAATCCATTTGATAATGCATTCCGCTCATCAACATGACGTCATGATTTGAGGGTTGGGGAGGCATGGGCATAAGGCTGAGAGAGGCCATGGATGACTGGACGACAAACAACAGGCAAAGCAGGGGGATAATCACCCATCTGCGAGTTGTTTTGTTTTGTCGATATAGTCTATTGCCCATCGCGCCAGTTTAATTTGAAAGTGCTGGTTATGCAATGATGACATCCACCGTCTTGCGAATCGTGATGCTCTGCTTGCGCAAGATCCGATAGCTGTCGGGGCAGACAGGGAGTTGAGCAAAACCAGAAAGACCTCTAGCTATGTGTGGTCTGATTTTAAGGGTGGGTTACAAGCGCGGCGCATATCCGCTGTTTCCAGTCAGCCAACCTGTTCTGATTAACGCCAGATGGGCCATCCTTGGGGTGGTGTACCGACTGCAAAGTCTCACAGTACTTCGTCATTGTGTTCGGCCAACGCAATGAGCCTTTCACCACTCCTTTCAAGATTCTGTCTATGCGTTGCTCGGCATCTTCAGTGCTCTCTTTGAGGCCCATGACCCGCGTCGACATGCGCTTCCGGTTGCCTGAGGTTTCTATTTCCAGCAAATAGCGCTCACTGCGGTTTTCCAACTTGAATCTCGCCAACAGATAGCAACGCGGTGTTTCGCCATCAATCATGTGATATCTACATCGTGGAACCACCGGCAGCGGCGCCACTTCCAGAGATAGCAACTCAATATCTGGTTTTTGCGTTATTTGTTTGATGAGCTCTCTGAGCTGCGAGAATCGTTGGGAGAACCGTTGCTGGATATCCCCATCTCCCAACAGCTGAAACTCTCCTGGCGCGATACTGCCGCCAATTACGGGATCAGCTACACCAAAAACCTTGCCCTCTCCGCCCATGGACTGTTCATCATCGACTCTCCTCCCATGAGCACCGATTCTCTCACCGTTATAGGCAATCTTAGTGGTCAACTGACCATCAAAAGTGACGCCCTCCACGGGCAACTGAATCAGCTTTGCTTCCTTGGCGGCCGTCGACTCTTCGTCGGCCTCTACTTCCACCTCTTCAACTCCCGATGTAACAGGTACATAGCCTGTACCCCCTCCCCTGACAGGCAGCTTGAGAGCTGGATGGTGGAAAAAAACTTCACCTCGATGGGTAAACTGGAGACCCTTAAGGGCTTCAATTTCCCAGACCAGTAGCTCGTTACCTTCCAGGTCAAAGGGGCCTCGCACATACATGGAGGCACCCGCGAGGGAAATGGGTGCTGTAAAATCGAACTTCCACCTGGCATACGCCGAATCTTGCGATACCTGCTCTTGATTGAGACTTTGCCAGATCGACTCGAAGGATCGCTTTACATCCTGATTCAGTAGCAGCCAGCTGAAATGGTCTCTGTACTCCTTGACTCTGAGAAGCTGGCTTGGTGCGCCCGTCTTCGTAGGCGTATGGACATGAACATCATCGCCCTCTTTATAGACTGTGAAGGACATATCCAGACCATTTGGCTCAAAGGCTGCGCGAACTATAAACGCCGAGTGGAAGAACAGTTTGCGTGCCAGCTCGAATTTTGGCAGCCAGACGGTCAGACCATCAGCCTCGAACACAAAACATCGCTGCCCAGATATCTCGGGGTTTGCTGCCAGTCTTCTTGCCAGACGCGGGCATTCGCCCAACTGCCTTTCCCCCCAGGTCTCTATGGCAGGAAGAACCACCTTCTTCTTGAAACCACTGGGACGGTAAGGCACCCCTTCGTCGCCAAGAAACTCGCGACCAACCGCAAAGACACAGGCCATCTCCAGCGGGAACCGCTGCAACTGCCGCTGGCCGTTACGCTCAAAAAATGCCGCCAAGCGCCACTGAGCCCCCGGGGTGGCCGCTCGGAACAAGTTTCCTATGGCCAGCAGCCTAGATTCGGCCTGGATCTGACGGAACAAGATCCTATGCAAACCATTTTCCTATCAATCGAATGAACGCAGTGGTCAGCGGTGCCACCTTGCTTTTTTCCAACCCACAACGCTTTTCCAGCTCCCAGCGCTTGGACGGCATGCCCGTCTGCAAATCCTCCAGCATCGCTACAGTCAGGCGACGGATCTGATACTCACCGACGGACTCGGCGTAGCGTTCCAAGAAGGTGCGGCACAAAGGCATTTGCTCGAGATGGTGCTCAATGGATGCCCGATGGGGTAGCTGCTGCAGGAACCAGTTACAGCTCCTACGCGGCAGGCTCAGCTCTTCTTCGCTGTCTCTGCCAATTTGGATTAACAGGCGCACCAACTTCCTGTCACGTGCTCGCCAGTCGACGTGGCTGTTATTGCCCTGTCGGTGTTGTCTAGCCTGGTTCGCAGCCATCAGCCAATGTCGGTCATGACGATAAAGCCAGGCGTAGCATGCCTCCCCGCCGTCTTTCCTGGCTGCCTTGGCTCCACCGTTATGGTCCAGTGCTTGCAGCCAAACGGCTCGGTACTGCTGCTTTTGCTCAAACTCAGCGGGGAGCAGCTGCACTGACCGCTCAGAAGCAAGGTCAACCCGGCAAGTTTTTGCCTCATCTATCAGCTCGCCAACATGCTGACCGGGACGCAGGCTGGTCCAGACGATAAGATGCTGCAGCGCACTGAATCCCTTGCGATGCTTCCTGAACATTGCGAGCAGCCAAGGTGGTGGCTCGCTAGATGTCAGCAGACCGTTCGCAGCAAGCCAGTCCTTGCCGTGGTATGCCAAAACCTTCTCCCATACGACCTCGCCCCTGACCTGCCTACCGCGCCTGGCACCGCACTCTGTAGCCAAGTAACGGTACAAGTTGGTCCAGCGCCCGTAACCTGGCGATTGCGACTCTTCGAGCGCTAGCAGCTGCGTAGTAGCGTTGGCGAGCCTGACAGCCTCTTCGCTAGCGGGGCTCGCGCGAAGATTACGGGGCAAAAACAGTGGAGAGGCTGGGTGAAATTCGTGCCGCTGCGCTCGACGAAACGGGATGGGTGAGTTCAGGAGCTGACAGCCATGCTCGGAGCAGGCGTCTATCCCTTGAATCTGCCAACTACGCCGCCAATAGGGCTCACCGAAACGGGCGGCCATGTCTGCGAAGCAAGCAGGGCAATAACGTAGCCACTCAGGCCATTTGACCAAGGCCGCCGAAATCCCAGCCAGACCAATGGTCGACCGACCGGAGGCGAGCATGGCCTGGAAAATGTCGGTACGACGTTCCTGCGGAATGAAGGGGGCATAGAGCGGAAACAGCGTGTGACACATGATCACATTCTCCACATCCAGCCCAGTATTGTTCGCCAGAGCGGCCAAGTGCGTAGGCAGGTCGGTGGTCGCGGTAACTTTGCTGTCACCGAACAGCATGCGTAGCAGAGTCTTATGACTGCCGAGCCCCAAATGGACCCGACATCGAGCAATGCCACTGTAGAGCAGTTCGTCCGGGTAGAGCCTAGGGAAATACACCTCACCCCACCTTCAGCAGTGGCCGCAGATCGAGGATCAGGCCGGCCTGTTTGAGTCTGTCGTAGACCTCATCGTCAGGCCCGTCAGCATAATGTCTGCGCAGATCTCCCTCGGATAGGCATCCCCACTGCGCCCGCTTAACCCTGGAAATACTGGGCCTCTTAGGAGCCTCCTGCGCGAGGTAGGCTGTGGCCCTATGAATCAGGGACGCCAGCGGGATGTCCGGATTTGCTGCCAACAGTTCATCAGCCATGGGAATGGCGATATCCCTCGGAATTTCTATTTCTTCAAGCAGAGCCAGCAACCGCTTTGCCTTGCCGTCAGCCGAAGGTATCTTCGGTTTCGGTCCGGCGACATTATCCAAAGAACGAGTCAAGGCCAGCAGCCGGCTCTCAATCTCTGGCATCAGCAGGTCGTCATATTTAGCGATCAGCTCGGGTCTACCGCTCCGCAAGGCGGCCAGCATCGGATGAACCGGTTTGAACTCATCCTCGAAAACCTTGCGCAACAACATCGGCTTGATGCACTCTATGCCCGTAACCATCGCTCGGATCTGCGCCAGCGCGAAGAGTTTGATGACGATGTCCATGACCCCTTGTGTGAGGTCATACATGGTCGACTCCAATTCGTCGTCCAGCGGCGCCGCATTCCGCAGCCACTGGTATTTCCATAGCCGCTTCAATAAACGCCTCCAGTGCTCGTCCCGAGGCAACCTATCCCAGCGCATGCTGCCGAGCCCAGAGACCCGCCGGGCAGCCCGGAACGTGCGTTGGAAGAACTTACTGGCCCGGTGAGTGCCGACCTGAATGACCGGAACACCAATGGTATTCACCAGCGACACAAAGAAATTGTGCATTTTCTCGGCACCACCGGAGCGTGCTTCGTTGAGGTTCTGAACCTCGTCGATGATCAGCACCCCGAGCGCGTGCAGGTTGGCCACCTGGCACATGGATGCCAACAATCGTTTGGTACCCAGCTTCTTACGCCCATGGCTACGGCTGTAGTGGGTGCCCAGGACCTTATCAACCTCGTTGAAGAAGCTCAGGCATAGCTCATCTAGGTCGCCGTCGATGGGGCAATCGACTTTCAGATAGACCAGTTGGGTGATGTTGTAATCGGGGTGATGGAGAGCTTGGGGGTACATGCCCAGAATCCGCTCCAGCGTGCGTGTCTTGCCGCAACCAGAACAACCGAACAGCGACAAGCTGCTGGCCGTGGAGGAGACATTCTGATACACCGCTGCATCCAAGTCCTCTTCCTCTACTCGGCGATATCCATTCTGCAGGTGCGCATACCAAGCGCCGCTGGCCGGATTCCGGCCAATGTAACCCTGACGAACCATCAAGCTAATTTTGCCCTCTAACTCCAAGTGGTGGCTCAACGGCTGAAAAAAACCATGCAGCAGGCGGGCAACCGCATGAGCCCTGAGCCGACCATCCAGAAGCGCTTCCTGCGGATCGAAACCGGGAAGCTGCTGCAATAGGCTAACCACCTCC
>CAYVZZ010000036.1:3384-21019 GCA_964456185.1 uncultured Alcanivoracaceae bacterium | reverse complement strand
AAACGCGTCGCCTTCACGCAGATCAATAACCAATGCATCTTCGCGATTCATCAGCATCGACAACTGCTGTGGTGTGACGCCCTGACCACCACGTTGCAGCTCCAAATAAATGAACAACGCCACGAGCGCCACAAAGGTAACAACCAATATGGGATGCGCTCCGGCGAAGAGTAAAACCTTGTCGAGCATGCTTTGGCTCCCGATGGGGTTATTTTCAAAGGGACGCATTATACACGCCATCTACCACAGACGATAGAAAGCCTATCACCGTTAAAAGCCACCCCAATCGACTTGGCAAATTTTCTCCCAGCCGATACTGTAGGCGCACACGCCGTTAGCGAGCCGGAAACCGCCATCCATGCAATCGTTTTTTATTCTTGTCTCTGCCCTGCTGTGTTTGGTGCTAGCGCCCTTATCGCTAGCCAAGCAACCTTCGCCCGAACAGCTTGAAGCCCTTAAGGAGAATATTCGCGAGCTGCAAGAAAACATGGCAGACACGGTGGAAGACCGCAGTGATGCCCAGGCCGCCCTGCATGACATTGCCAACCGCATTGCCGCACTCAGCAAAAAACAACAACAGCTCGAACAGCAACAGCAAAAAAACCGAGCGCATTACACCAAGCTGCAACAGCAACAAAAGCAGCTCATTCGCCAGAAGAAAACGCAGGTACAGGCGTTAACGCAACTCTTGCGACAACGCTATTTAACTGGCGGCGAGGCGCGTCTCAAATTATTACTCAACCAACAAGACCCGGCACTTATTGCCCGCCAGCTTCAATACCAAAAATACATCGGCAAAGCCGCCAGCCAGCGTATCAAGGCATTGGCCGACAGCCTAAAGCAACTGCAAGCCGTTTCTGAGCAGCTACTGGCCGCCAAGCGGCAAATCCAGAAAAACCAACATAAGCTGGATGTCCAGCAACGCAAAATGCAGCAGGCACGTGATGAGCGCCAAACGCTAATCGCCAAGCTGGATCAAAAATACAGCAGTCAGCAACAACAACTTAAACAGCTCAAAGCCGACCGTGAACGCTTGGAGAAACTACTGGCCGATATGCACCAGCTTATTCAAGATATTCCAGCCAACTTGGGCGGCATTCCCTTCTCACAACTCGATCATCGCCTGCCTTGGCCGCTGCGAGGCGAGTTAGTCGTGCATTTTCATTCGCGGCGTAGCGCCAGCTCCCGTTGGGGCGGCGTAATCATCAAAGGGAAACGTGGTGATCCGGTGCGCGCTATCTACCCCGGGCGCGTCATTTACGCCGACTGGCTACCCGGATACGGGCTGCTGACCATCATTGATCAGGGGCAGGGCTACATGACCCTTTACGGCTTCAACCGTGACCTCACACGTCGCGTAGGCGACTGGGTAGAAGCCGGTGACATCATCGCGCATGTGGGGCAATCGGGCGGACACCGACAGCCGGGTTTATACTTTGCGATTCGCCACAATGGTCGCCCGGTTAACCCGTCACACTGGTGTAATGCGCGTGTTACACTAGGGACTCTCTGAACAAGGCCTGCGGCCGCTAGGACTCGTTCAGAGAGTCTCCAAATTCACACTAAGGAAAGGTCTTATGTCGCTCTTCTTTCGTTTGCTGCTTTGCTTGCCGCTAGTCTTGGTAAGTCTCGCTGCTCAGGCCGATCCCCAAACCGATTCTGCCCCGTCAACGCCCGCTACCGTACAACCGGTATTCGATAACGGCATTCCGGTGCACGCCTTACGCAACTTTGCCCGCGTGCTGACGCTAATTCGGCAAAATTACGTCTCGACTACCGATAACAAGACACTCATTAAACACGCTATCGAAGGCATGGTGGATTCGCTTGACCCGCATTCTGCTTGGTTAACGGGTGAACGACTAACGCATTTGGAGACCATCACCAATGGCCATTTCGGCGGCCTCGGTATCCGCATCACCCAGCAAGACGGCCATATTCGCATCATCACACCGCTAGATGACACGCCCGCTGGCAAGGCCAATATTCAACCCGGCGACATTATCTTAGCCATTGACGATCAGCCCATTCGCGGTAAAAACCTGCAGGATGTCGTCGAGCTACTACGCGGATCAGTCGGCAGCAAAGTACAGCTTACACTCGATCGTTCCGGGCAGGACGCTCCCATTGACGTCACCCTCACGCGCGCCACCATTGAGCTAAAAAGCGTAAAACACCACATGCTAGCCCCCGGCTATGGCTATCTGCGCATTACCCAGTTTCAAGACAACACGGCCAAGGCCGTTAAAGCGGCGCTAACCAAGCTCAGCCAACACCAACCTTTTTATGGCCTGGTGCTCGACCTGCGCAACAACCCGGGCGGTGTGTTGCGTGCTGCTGTGCAAACTGCCGATTACTTTCTTAATGACGGTCTGATTGTTTACACCCAGGGGCGCGATGCTGCCAGTCGCGTCAACTTCAGTGCGACACCGGGCGATATGCTGCACGGCCTCCCTCTTGTCGTGTTGGTGAATGCCGGCACGGCTAGCGCCGCCGAAATTGTATCGGGTGCATTACAAGATCAACACCGCGCCGTCATTGCGGGGCAACGCACTTTTGGTAAAGGCTCGGTGCAATCGGTGGTGCCATTAGACGACAAACACGCTCTTAAGCTCACCATCGCCCGTTACTACACGCCCAGCGGCCGCTCTATTCAAGCGGAAGGCATCCAGCCCGACATCAACCTTGATGCGGCAATCGTCAAGCTGCAGCCCGACAACAACTCACTGCGCGAGGCGGACTTACCCAATCACCTTGCCAACCGTCAAACTCCCACAGCGCATCCGGCTAGCAATCAGGCCATGCGACAACTCAAACGCAATGACTTTACCTTATACCAAGGGCTTTCTTTATTGAAAGCGGCTCATTTGGCGCATAAATCGTGATCGGAAAGAGACTGCGGCCGCTCTTCCTGCTGGTTTGCCTTGTCCTCGGCAACCACTGCTTTGCTCAACCGCGCATCGCCATCATTATCGATGATTTCGGTTATCAGCAACATAATGACCGAGCGATTATCAACCTACCCTACGCACTAACCTGCTCGGTCATCCCCGACGCACCACACGCCAATCGCATGGCTCGTGCCATCCACGCCAGTGGAAAACAGCTGCTTATTCACCTGCCCATGGCCACCATCGATCATCGTCCACTGGACCCGGGCGGATTGCACGATGGCGTCAGCCAAGCGGAAATCCATACTATTGTTAACGATGCCGTTCAGCGCTTACCGCATGCAGTCGGCCTGAACAATCATATGGGCAGCCTGCTTACCAGTGAAAAACAACCCATGCGCTGGCTGATGCAATCATTAGCCAAGCAACACCTATTTTTCATTGACAGCCTCACCACCTCACACTCGGTCGCCGGTAAAATGGCCAAGCAAGCCGGCATCCCCACCCGTTCGCGCGATATTTTCCTGGATAACCAGCAAAACCTAGCCGCCATCAACCAGCAATTTAACCGACTGCTGGACATTGCACGTCAACGTGGCTCGGCCATTGCCATTGGCCATCCCTACCCGGTCACCATTCAGTATCTCCAGCAGGTATTACCTCTGCTCAAGCAATCTCGCATTCAGCTAGTGCCCGTGTCCAAGCTCCTGCCTCAACCGCGTTAACCTGCTGCCACATCACCACATTCATTTCACAAATACCCACAATTAATTACATTGATTTCCTTTATGGCGCAATTCTCGATAGAATGCGCACCCACTGAGACGTGTCGACGTCCGGCAAAATCCACTCAACGAGGAATGATCATGTCCTATACAAAAGACATTGAGGCGCTCAAGCCTTTGATCGACAGCAACAAGTCCTGGGCTGCCATCAACCCGGAAAGCGCTGTCCGCATGCAGCTCCAAAACCGCTTCAAAACCGGTCTGGATATCGCCAAGTACACCGCGAAAATCATGCGCGAAGACATGGCTGCTTACGACGCCGACAGCTCCAAGTACACACAATCTTTGGGCACTTGGCACGGTTTCATCGCTCAACAGAAAATGATTTCTGTTAAGAAGCACTTCAACACCACCAAGCGTAAATACCTCTACATGTCCGGCTGGATGGTAGCGGCAACTCGCTCCAAGTTTGGTCCTCTCCCTGACCAATCCATGCACGAAAAGACCGTTGTGCCGGATCTGATCGAAGAGCAATACGACTTCCTGAAAGAAGCCGACGCTTGGGAACTGAATCACCTGTTCCGCGCACTGGACGAAGCGCGTGAAGCTGGCGATTCTGCCAAAGAAAAAGAGTTGATCGACCAAATCGACAACTTCGAAACTCACGTTGTGCCGATTATTGCCGACATCGACGCCGGTTTCGGTAACCCGGAAGCTACTTACCTGCTCGCCAAGCGCATGATTAAAGCCGGTGCTTGTGCCCTGCAGATCGAAAACCAAGTATCTGACGAAAAGCAGTGTGGCCACCAGGACGGTAAAGTAACTGTTCCTCACGTTGACTTCATCTCCAAGCTGAACGCTATCCGTTACGCTTTCTTGGAGCTGGGTGTTGAAGACGGCATCATTGTTGCCCGTACCGACTCCGAAGGTGCTGGCCTGACCAAGCAAATCGCTTACTCTGCTAAAGAAGGCGACTTGGGCGACCAATACAACGCCTTCTTGGACGGCGACGAAGTCACCGACCTGAGCCAAGTTGAAAACGGCGACCTGCTGGTTAAAACTGCCGGTAAGCTGATCAAGCCGGTTCGTCTGCCGAACAACCTGTTCCAATTCCGCAAAGGCACTAACGTCGATCGTGTTGTTCTTGACTGCGTAACTGCCCTGCGCAATGGCGCTGACCTCATCTGGATCGAAACTCCGACCCCGAACGTTAGCCACATTGCCCACATGGTTGACCGCATCCGTGAAGAAGAGCCAAAAGCCAAGCTGGTTTACAACAACAGCCCGTCTTTCAACTGGACTCTGAACTTCCGTCAGCAAGTATTCGACAAGTGGAAAGAAGAAGGCAAAGACGTTTCTGCCTACGATCGCGAGAAGCTAATGAGCAGCAAGTACGACGGCACCGAGCTGGACACAGCGGCCGACGTTGTTGCGCAAAACTTCCAGAAAGACGGCGCAGCCAAAGCCGGCATCTTCCACCACTTGGTGACTCTGCCGACTTACCACACTGTTGCCCTGTCTACCGACGAACTGGCCTCCGGCTACTTCGGCGAAGAAGGCATGCTCAAGTATGTTCGCGACGTGCAGCGTAAAGAAATCCGTCGTGGCATCGCTACCGTGAAGCACCAAACCATGGCCGGCACCGACATCGGTGACGACCACAAAGGTTACTTCGCTGGTGACGCTGCCCTTAAAGCAGGCGGTAAAAAGAACACCATGAACCAATTCGACGCCGACTAATCCGGCCGGTTCAAGGTAGTATAAAAAAGGCGGCACCCAAAAGGTGCCGCCTTTTTTGTTTTGTTCAATCGGTGCACTAAAGCAGCAGCGTAATAAACCATGAAACTGCCCAGTAAATGCACACATCAGCTTGACAGAAAGCCCACTCTCAAGGACAATTCGCGACCTCGACAAACACTCTATTTTGTCGGCCTTCCGATGCAACAATGGCTACGTAGCTCAGCTGGTTAGAGCGCGGCACTCATAATGCCGAGGTCGGTGGTTCAAGTCCACCCGTAGCTACCATCTCTTCGTTTATTCTCACTGTTAACGTTTTGTGAACCAGGTCTCGTTCGCCTCGTAAAAGACCATTAAATTCCGTCCGCTTGTCCATTTTTTGTGCGATACTGCTGCGCTCATTTCCATCAGCTTGTGAGCTGTTGTGTCGGCTTGCCCGGCCACGAGATATTTATGCTGAGAACCTTTGCTTTAGTTATTCTGATATTAACCTGCGCACAGGCATTTGCTGTACAAGCCATCCCCCAGCTGGTTAATGGCAGCACCGTCCGTAATCACTACTACCCTGCTTTTGCCTCGTTTACTCGCATTACCAATATCACAAACGATCGCATTGATTTCGTTTCCTGTGGTGCCGCGTTTATTGCCCCCCATTGGGCACTGACAGCGGCACATTGCGTGCTCAATCAGGATGGCACAAACACCCTGCAACCCGTTTCTCAAATGCAACTGACCCCTGCGCCAACGTCAGAGCAAGAACCCCCTTCACCGATCAATGCCAATGCAATTCCGGTGCAAAACGTGTTTTTGCCGGAATTGACTGATGTTTCCCAAGCGCCTTTCTCGGGACACCGAAACGATATCGCGTTGTTGCAACTCGCCACCCCCTATCAAGGCGACACACTTGACCTACCTACTCAATCCCAGATTCAACGACTACAAGACCTAACACGCAGCGCGAACAATCAGGCGCTACGCGTTATTGGATGGGGCGAAACACAGGCGGAAAGCCTCTCGTCCATACCAGAGCAGTTGCAAGTTATCGACCTTAACATTGTTCCCTTGGTAGAAAATTGCCATTTCCAAGGCATCACCACCAAGACGCAATGGTTTATCTGCGGTAAAGATTTTAATCCCGCCGCCCCCGCGAATTACCAAAGCACTTGTCAAGGCGACTCTGGTGGACCGGTGATGCTGCAAATGGGGGGCACGCGTTATCTTGTCGGGATAGTAAGCGCTGGCAGTGCCTCTTGTGGTAGTGACGGTATGGGTGCTTTATTTACCAATGTGGCTTACTACCGCCATTGGATTACCCACGTCATCAATGTCCATTCCACAAAGGGGGCGGTGCAGCTCACTGCACAGTTGCAGGTTAACGCCCTCCCGGGGCATTTTTTTGACCTACATCAGCCTGCCCCACTGCAAATTACGATAACGAACCAGTCCAGCACCGTCGCCCATCAGGTGGGCTTTGTGCTACACAGCGCAGCTCCGGCCACAGCGGGTATGTCAACCGGGGTAACCTGTACCACAAACGCCGAGCGCACCCGCCTGCAATGTCATAGCAAGCGGGTCATTGCTCCCGGGGAAAGCACCACATTTAACCTTACCGTGACGCCATATCTCGGAAACACGCCAAATGATCCCACCAATCAGCTAATGGATGTTCGCGTCACACCACTAGCGGCGGAGATAAACCTCACACAAACCGGTAACGCGCTGCAAACACTACGGTTTGGTCAAAGCAGCCCCTTTGTTGCTCAGCTTTCTATAGCACGGGCTAATGTATACCAAGGGTCTAGCGACGGGCTGCTTCACTTAGCCAACCAGTCGAGCCGCAATGTTGAATTGGTCCAAATAAAAGCGCATGCACCAAGTTCATTACGCTTTGGTGGCTACCCCTGCTCTACTCAAACATGCAGTGTAAGCGGCATAAGCAGCGGCCAACACCGCCGCATCGCCATAAGCAATGGGGCACTTTACGCTATCGCACCGACTTCTCTAACGCTGCAACCCTCTCGCTTTAGTTTTGTGATTGATGACGGCGAGAGGGGCGGTGAGATACCACTTAACGTTGCCTTCTTGGCTGGTCACTTCCTTCTGGAAAAAACCAGCAGCAATACAGCAAGCAACCAACTGACACCAGATTACAATACGTCCAGCACCGCCACTCAGGAGAGCATCCAATATGCGTCGGAGCACGAAGCATCTGCAGGTGGCATTAGCCCGTTCTGTTTGTCAGTGCTATTTCTGATCGGCCTTTTCCGATTGAAAAGACCGCGTCGAAACGCCATTTAAAAAACCCGACAAGTTCGTCCAACTTGTCGGGGTCAATTCACCAATAGACGCTTTAAAGCGTAATGATGTGGTCGGGCATATTGCCGGCCAACGCACCGTACAGGTCGGGGAAGCACCCGATTTGTACGCCATCCATCAGTTGGTCGACCAATTCACGCTCGTAACAGCATTTGTCGCAGCCCATGAGCAGAATGCCCTTTTCATCGGCCACCTTCTTTAGACGCTCATTAATCGGGTTACCTTTGGTGAGGGCATAGTTGTTGTCTTCAAAGAAAAACATCCCCACTACTTCAACGCCGTGACGATCCTCCTCCAATTGCGGCAGGATCATGCGCCCTAAAATGTAGGAAATGGTGTGGCGTTGCGAGGAAAATACGTAAGCAACTTTCATTATGCGGTTCCTTTTTTATCGTGAATGAGTGGATTCATAAGCCAAGATAGCCGACCTTAGTGCCGCTATAGCCAAAATGGCACGGTCTTGTTTTGCAGGCGGCACACCGGGCAGTTGGGTAATCAGCTCGTTGCTGTCCAGTTGTCGCATAGCCTGTATAGAAGAACGGCAAGCCCCCAGCTCAACTAGCGCCTGACAATAAGCAACCAATGTCGTACAAGAGGTGCATTGGAAACGATAGGAAGCAGCGTCTGCGTCTACTTCAAGACTAAACGTCGCATGGAAGCCACTGGCAGAAGTGACACGATCGCCGCAGACAGCAAAAGCGGGTTGGCGTAATGTCGCCAGCCCGCGTTCAAAACAGTCATGTACCGATAAACGGTTGGAGCAGCAACAGCTCAACGAAATCTCCAGTGCAATAGGCGACGCTCAATCCAGCTCGCCAGCGCGAACAGCAACAACACCACTACCGCCACAATGAAGATGAGCGCAAAACTCAGGGCAGCGTTATAGGTGCTTTGGGCGAACGATAATAAATAACCCAGCCCCTCAAAGGATGCCACAAATTCGCCTACCACGGCACCGGTAAACGCAAAACCAAGTGCCACCTTAAGGTTACTCATAATCCAAGAGGTCACCGAAGGGACATACACCTCGCGCAGAAGCACCATTGGGCCACCGCCCATGGTACGCAGGCGTTCGACCAGTTGCTGATCGACATTGCGAATGCCGTTGTACACTGAAAAGAAAATCAGCACGGCCACCAAAATAAACGACAGGGCCACTTTCGAGGCCACCCCAATGCCCAACCAAATGATGAACAGCGGCGCGAGAATAACGCGTGGAATGGCGTTAAACAGCACCATAATAGGCTCCACGACTTCGGCCACCACACGCACCATAGCCGAGGCAAAGCCGAATACAATGCCCACTGCCACACCCAGCAGAAGCCCACCAAACGCGGCTTCTAGTGTCGCGACTAAATGCGGAAAAATGCTGCCGCTCATGAAGAGCTCAGCCAGTGTCGAACCAATTTTTGAAGGGGCAGGCAAATAGAAGGGATTAACCCAGCCCAGTGGGTCCACGGAAAACTGCCACAACAATAAAAAAGCCACACCGACAATGGTACGACGGATGTATAACCCAGCTTTAGGATTTTTCATGTAAAACGCATCCTATCGAGGCGCTGTCATTGGCCTCGGAGTGATTAATCTAGGGGATAACAGCTCAAGCCTCGAGGACAATTTCCTCGGAAAGCCCTTGCCAAAGTTGCTTAACGGCCTGATTAAATGCGGGCTCTTGACGCACCGCGATTAAGTCTCTTGGCCGTTCCAACTCCACGGGGAGCTGCATCTTAATATTGGCCCTGGGACCGTTACTCAGCATCACCACACGGTCCGACACAGTAGCCGCCTCTTCCAAGTCATGGGTAACCATCACCACGGTCAGTCCTTGATTTTCCACCAGCGACAGCAAATCTTGCGTAATGTAATGACGCACGATGGCATCCAACGAAGAAAACGGCTCATCCATCAATAACAACGTAGGGTTCATGGCCAACACTTGGGCAATGGCCACGCGCTTGCGCTGACCACCAGACAGCTCACTGGGGTAGCGCTTCCCAAGCCCCTTGAGGCCTAGCGACTTTCGCCATTCGGCGGCTTTCTCATGTGCGGCAGCTTTATCCATGCCGTTGATGCGCAAGCCGAGCGAGATGTTATCGTCCACACTACGCCAAGGCAGTAAGGCATCGTCCTGAAAAAGAAAACCGACATCTTTTTGATCAATGGTTTTCTTCACACCACCCTGACTAGCCTGCTGCAACCCCATAATGACGCGCAGCAAGGTACTTTTACCGCAGCCAGACGGCCCCACCAGGCTGACAAACTCGCCTTGCGCTACTTTAAGGTTAATGCCTTCGAGAACCGGTTCGCTGGCGCCATCGTAAACAACGGATAATTGATTTATGTCGAGCATCAGGCGGTCACAATTGAAGTATCGAGTAACTTATCCATATCGACCGGCTCTTTCTGAAGACCAGCCAGCAAGTGCGTTTGCATAACGCGTTCGCAAGCGGCGCGATCGATGCTAACGTCTGTCGGGTACAGAGAAGTCCGTCGTGTCTCCAGCACTTTCGACAAGACCTTGAAATCACCACCGGCCACCAAAGCCGGCGGCAAGGCATCCAGTACATCTTGAATCGGTGCGGTACGGGTATATTGCAAGCCTTTCTTCAGGGCACGCGCCAATTTAGCCATTTGCTCACGGCGTTTTTCTACTTCTTGTGGACGCGCAGCCACGCCCATAAAGGCATAAGGCCCACCGAGATATTTGTTGGCATCGTCAATATC
The DNA here is from genome assembly GCA_964456185.1 of uncultured Alcanivoracaceae bacterium. GTDB lineage: Bacteria > Pseudomonadota > Gammaproteobacteria > Pseudomonadales > Alcanivoracaceae > CAYVZZ01. Next base: position 10,626 of record CAYVZZ010000036.1, on the reverse strand, counting down.
CATCAAGTTAACCAACGTACGACCTCCTTGTTGCAGAAGCAGCGTTAGACCAGGCTCTTGTACCATACCGGCATCAACCTCACCAACACGCAAAGCGTCGTACAGATTGGGACCCAGAGTAGCAATCTCGACTTCCGACGGACTAATGCCATTGTGTTTCAACAACGCCAAGGTAATCGCATGATCGGATGTCCCCAATGCAGCCACACCAATGCGTTTGCCTTTTAGATCGAAAATATCACGCACCGTATCAACGGTTTTAGGCCCAGTCGCCAACGCAAATAACGGCAGCTGGCCGGTATTGGCAAAGCGCTCAATCACCGCACCATGAGAAAAGGCATTAATGGCCGCATCAAAAGAAGTGGCCGCATAATCAACCGCACCCGAGTTAAGCGCCTGCAACGCCGCCGAGCCACCGCGGCTGTATACCAGTTTCACATTTAGCCCTTCTTCGGCGAAGAAACCTGCCGCACGGGTTACCTCATAGGGCGCCACGCATAATAGCTGGCTACAAAAGGCCAAGCGCACTTCGTCTTTGCCGTCGGTGCTGCAGCCCGGCAATAGCGATACCGCCGCCGCACTGCCGACCACCGCCGCCAGCCGTTTTAGCGCCGCTCGGCGATCAATGCCTTCACTGATAAAGCCTGTTAACCCGTCGCCTTTATTTTTATCACAGCAATTACTCATCTCATCCTCTCTTTCCCCCGAGACCGACCAAACCAATACAACAAGACCAATCTGAGAGCATACATCGGTAGGAAATTCTCGGTAATTATCGCGCAATTTTGTCATTGCCACAAAAATAATGATCAAAAACCACCCAATTCCATCCTTTCCAAACGTTAAAATGTGTTAATGATTATAAGAAGTCGGTATATAATTGCATTGACAACAATTGACTTTGTCAAATATTATAGCGCGCCCTTTTCATAAAAATGAGCGCCTTGCTGTGAACGAAAGTATTGGCATATTGGTTGGCGCAGTGCGCACCGAGCTGGCACGCGCCATTAATAAAGAGCTCTGCCAACGCGGCATCAACCTGCGCCTAAGCCAAGTGCAGACATTGCGGCGCTTGGGTGTTATCGCGCCGGTTAGTCCGTCACAGCTAGCCAAGTCATTATGCTTTGATGCGGGAGCCACCTCTCGCCTGCTTGATCAACTAGAACAAAAAGGGTTTTTAGAGCGTCAAGCAGATCCTGCCGACCGACGCGCCCAACTTATTAACTTAACGGCTGAGGGGCGCACTATGTCGAAACAACTCATCGAATACAGCGAAGCCGTCGTCAATGTGGCACTGGGTGATCTGGGTGACACCGAAAAAAGCCAACTTCACGACTATTTGAACCGCATTCTTGCCACTCTGCAGGACAACGACTGATGCCACATAAGCTAAATAAACTGTCCGCCTTACCGGCATATCTATTGCCCTTTTGCCTCGCTGTATTGTTGGCGTCTTGCGCCAGCACACACAACCTAGAAAGCGATGCAAAAATCATTAAAGCCGATAGTTTACAAGCGACCAACAGCCTCAAAGGATTCGACCTAAGCCAAGCAGCTTGGCCAAACCAACAATGGTGGCACCTTTTACACAACCCACAGCTCAACCGGTTGATCAAACAGGCGCTAGCGCATAATCCTCGCCTAACCATTGCCCGCGCTCACATTAAGCAGGCGGCTGCATTGGCTGGCATCGAGCACGCCAAAAACCTGCCAACCGCCAATATAAACGGCACACTGTCAGGCGCACAGCTACCAAAATCCATCGTGCCGTCTCCGCTCAGTGACGACTTCAACTGGATGAAGATCCTGCGCCTTAATTTTGTTTGGGATCCGGATATCTGGGGCGGCGACCGAGCGGCCTGGCAAGCGGCCGTGGGCAAAGTACATGCAGCCAAAATCGCAAAACAAGCCACTCAGCTACTGGTTCGTTCACACGTCATTCTGGCTTATGCCGATCTGGGCTATGCGTTTCGACAACACGATCTAGCCAAAGAAGAGCTGCAACGCTCACAGCAAGCGCTCGATTTAACCAAGCAACGGGTGAGAGCCGGCATCGACAACCAAATGCAACTGGAACGCGCCAACGCCGAGGTCGCTCGTGCGCAGCAAAACCTGGCAGCGGCTAATTTCCGCATAACCCAAGTACGCATTCTACTGGCAACGCTCATCGGCGCAGGCCCTGATCGCGGCTTAGACATTAAACGCCCCACCGCAACCCCCTTTAGCCATATCGACTTGCCAACCAACCTGTCCGCCAACCTGCTTGGCCACCGCCCCGATATCGTGGCGGCGCGCTGGCGCGTGGAAGCCGCCTCGAAACAAATTGAAGCCGCGAAAACACGCTTTTTACCCAATATCAGCATCAGCGCCATGGCTGGGTTAATCGCTGAAGGCTCAAGCGCGCTCTTTAATACCAGCAGCACCCGCTTTTACACGGTGGCACCAGCCATTAGCCTGCCCATTTTTGAAGGCGGCAAACTGCGTTCTAACCTAAAGCAGAAAAACGCGGCCTATGACCTGGCAGTGGCCCATTACAACCAGACACTTATCAAAGCCGTTAACGATGTCACTCGTTTAGCACGCCAGGTTCGCTCTCTCAAAACACAGCAGCACTACCAGCAACAAGTGCTTGAATCATTGCGATCCGCATGGAAGCTCTCGCGCAAGCGTTACAAGGCAGGCGTGGGCAGTTTCCTCGAAGCCTTGGATGTGCGCCGCAACCTGTTACGCGCCGAGCAAAACCATATTGCCCTTAATGCGCGGCGAGTGGAAATGTCCATTCGCTTGATCGCCGCGCTTGGCGGCGGCTTCCACACCCAAGACACCCAAAGCAAGACCTCCTCTTCCCGTCCGACAACCGACGAGGCTCATCATGGCTGAACATGACACCCCTTCAAACGAAGCCACCAACTCCAGCGTTGGCCAACGCCATAAGCGTCAATTTTTCTTACGCGCGCTGGCAATCGTCGTCATCGTTTTACTGCTTATTTGGGGGCTGTATTACTTTTTTGTTGGGCGCTGGTATGTCGAAACGGACGACGCTTATGTAACCGGAAATGTGGTGCAGATATCGCCCAAGATTGTGGGCACTGTGGTAAGCATTACTGCCGACGATGGCGCATTGGTTAAGGCCGGTCAGGTACTGATTAAACTCGACCCCAGTCACACTGAGGTGGCGCTGCAAGCAGCCAAGGCCAACTTGGCCAGCACCATTCGCCGAGTGCGCGGCTTTTACAACAATGTGGACGCCGCCAAAGCCGAAGTCGATGCGCGCAAAACCGCGCTGAATAAAGCACAAGCCGACTACAACCGTCGTCGCGGACTGGCCAAATCAGGCGCGATATCACACGAATTACTGGCACACGCTCGTGATGCACTAGCTGCGGCCAAGAGTGCGTTGGTGGCCGCCAAACAGAAATATCATAACAGCGTGGCGCGCGTGAGCGGCACCGACATTGCCTCGCATCCGGCAGTTAAAGCTGCCGAAGCCAAGTTGCGCGCCGCCTATTTAGATTACCGTAACACCCGTCTGATTGCGCCGGTAGACGGTTATGTCGCCATGCGCAAAGTGCAGGTGGGCGAACACGTCATGCCTGGCCGACCATTGATGGCGGTGGTGCCATTACACGATGTCTGGGTAGATGCCAACTTCAAGGAAACCCAGTTAAAAAATATGCGTATTGGCCAGCCGGTTGAGCTGACGTCAGATTTCTACGGCGATGACGTGGTCTTTCATGGCAAAATACAGGCCATTGGTATTGGCACCGGCAGCGCATTTTCGTTGCTGCCAGCCGAGAACGCCACCGGCAACTGGATCAAAATTGTGCAGCGATTGCCAGTGCGCATTGGCTTGTCCAATAAGGAGCTAAAAGAGCACCCCTTGCGCATTGGCTTATCCATGAGCGCCACGGTCGACGTACATGACGACAGCGGCAAACGCTTGGCCACCCAGCCACCGTCTGAGCCATTGCTCACGACCAGTGTTTACCAACAACAGTTAAACGAAGCTCACCAGCTGATTGAAAAAATCCTGGCGGCCAATCTGCCTGACAACCACTTGCCAAACAACAGCAAGTAACCACAAGGCAAAGTCATGAGCGGCTATTTTCGCCCCAAATATTTGGTGCTAACCACTATCGGCTTGGCAATGGCGACCTTTATGCAGGTGCTCGACAGCACCATTGCCAATGTGTCTCTGCCGACCATTGCCGGTAACTTGGGCGTCAGTGTTGATAAGGGCACCTGGGTCATTACTTCGTTCACCGTGAGTCAAGCCATTGGCCTGCCGCTAACCGGCTTTCTGGCGCGGCGTTTCGGTGAGGTCAAGACCTTCATCTGGACCACCCTGCTGTTCGCTGCAGCTTCTCTTGCCTGCGGCCTGTCCACCTCCATTGAAATGCTGATTTTCTTCCGCATTTTGCAGGGGGCGGCTTGCGGCCCCATGTATCCAGTGGCGCAAAGCCTGATGATATCGATCTACCCGCCCCACAAACGCGGCATGGCCTTAGCTATGATCGCCATGGTCACCGTGGTTGCGCCTATTGCCGGCCCCATTTTGGGCGGCTGGATTACCGACAACTATTCTTGGGGATGGATCTTTTTATTGAATGTGCCGCTGGGTATTTTTTGTAGCTTTGTGATTCGCAACCAGCTCGACGACAAGCCCGAGAAAACCGAAAAGCCACGCATGGATTACATCGGCCTCGCCACATTGATTGTCGGCGTTGGCCTATTGCAAACCGTGCTCGACACCGGTCGCAACGCCGACTGGTTCGATTCCACTTTCATTACCGTCTGCAGCATCATCTCGGCGGTCGTGTTGTGCATTTTTGTTATCTGGGAATTAACCGACGACGATCCGATTGTCGATCTGCGGCTCTTCCGTCATCACAACTTTCGTATCGGCACCATCGCGCTGGTATTAGCCTATGCCGTCTTCTTCGGACTGGCTTTGCTGCTGCCCCTTTGGATGCAGCGGGTACTCGGCTACACCGCCACCTGGTCCGGCTTAGCCACCGCCCCTATTGGTGTCATTCCATTAATTACCGTGTTCTTTATCGGCAAATATGCCGCCAAAATCGACCTGCGTATTCTCGCTAGCGTGGCATTTTTGGCCATGAGCGCGGTGAGTTTCTACTATTCCAACTTCAACATTGAAGTCGATTTCTTCCACGTGGCCATGGCGCAGCTCATGCTCGGGGTGGGCGTAGCCTTCTTCTTCATGCCGGTGTTGACGATCTTGATGAGTGATCTGGAAGTGCACGAGATTGCATCCGGCTCGGGCGTAGCCACCTTCGTGCGCACGTTAGGTGCCAGCTTTATGGCGTCAATCATCACCACACTCTGGTCGCGCCGTGCCAGTGTTCACCACAGCACCTTAAGTGAAAATATCACCGCTTTTGATCCGGCAACCCAACAGGCGCTTGCGGCAACTGGCTCGCCCGACCCTTCCGGCGCTTTGGCGGTCATTAATGGCCTTATCACCCAACAAAGCTATCAGATGTCGTTTAACGAGCTATTATATGGCCTCGGTTGGCTGTTCCTCGGTTTGCTGTTTATCATCTGGCTTACCAAACCGCCTTTTGTGCAATCGGCCGAACCGGCTAAAGAGTAAAACGCGTTGAGACCGTGATAAGCTCGCATGGATATCGCAGCGCACCCACAATAAGGAAAAAAAGCCACGCCATGTCTTCTGCACCCGACACCTCTTCCATTAGCTTTACGGCACTTTATACCGGTCAGGTATGGCAACGCAACGGCCTATCCGACAGCGCATTCGACTCTCGCCAAGGGCGTTTGCTGTATCACCTGCTCGCCCCGTTTGAATATATGGGGGGCAAGCTGGCGGGTAGTAATGTGCGCACCTTCTTGCTGCAGCGCCATCACCTAATCGATCACTTATTACAACAAGCCATTGAGCAAGAAGGTGTTGATCAGGTTCTGGAAATTGCTTGCGGCCTGTCGCCGCGCGGCTTTCGGTTTCACGATAATTATCCGAACGTACATTACGTTGAATGCGATTTGCCCGCGATGGCAGCACGAAAACGCCACCTGCTCAATCACCTCGGCAGCCTGAATGACCATCACCAAGTGGATTCCATCAACATCTTCTCGCAGGGTGATGATGGCATTGAGGCCGTAATACGGCGCAACTTTGACAGTTCGCGCCCGCTGTTAATCATTACAGAAGGGCTCGTCAATTACTTCCCGTTGTCGACGGTAGACGCCTTTTGGGATCGTCTGCTTAAAGCAACAGACCACTTCCCGGCGTTAACCTATCTCACCGACAACTACCCGCTACTGCCCGAGCATCCCCTCTATGGCACCATGAAAGTGCTCAGCCGTTTGCTTGGTGCGGTGTCTCGCAGCCACGCCAACTTTCATTTTAGTAGCGACGACGAAGCCAAACGTCATTTCCTGGCTTTGGGCTTTGCACACACCAAAGTGCATGACCCACAAGATTTTTATGGCCAGCTACCGATTCCGCAAAGCCGCAATACGCCTCTGGTCAGGGTGGTTGAGGCTCGGTGTTAAGCGGTAACCCGTCTTCCTTTTCCGGCGCATTTAAGGCAAGATGCGCAGGCGCTTTTGGCTTGCGAGTAGACTCATGAAATGGACGCAAATACTGGCCTCGGAAACCGGCCTTAACCTGCTGCAAACACTGGCTCGCACCCTCTTTGCGTTGCTCGCCGTTTTATACTTCCTGCATGCCGATCATTTACACGCCATGCAGCCCTTAATGTGCTGGGTGTTTTTTGCCGCCTATGTGGCGGTGCAACTGGCATTACTTGGCTGGCGCTCTACCAGCCGCCGCATCCTAGCCAACTTAATAGATTTGGTTGCCGTCACTGGTTTAGTTGTTTTAGACCCACAACACACACCGCCAACTCTGCTGCTTTTCCTTGTACTCCCCCTCAGCTCAGGCGTACTTTTCGGCCTCAAATCCTTTATCTATGTGCTATTGGCCACGGTCATTATCGCCCCCTTGTCACTGGTGCTGCACCATATCTACTTCGATTTAACGACCATCAATGGCAGCTTATTTCTCGCGGTGACCTTATTACTTTGCGCCCTGTATTTCCTGGCACTCTTGGCGCGAAACCGCGTGCTACAACACAACGCAGAGGCGGCTGCATGGCATAATCCTGCGACCGGCCTGATCACCCAAAAGGCACTAATTAGCACGGCAGGTTGGCTGGTGCCGCTGCACGATCGTTTAGCCACACCGCTTTCTGTTGCACT
>CAYVZZ010000036.1:0-3374 GCA_964456185.1 uncultured Alcanivoracaceae bacterium | reverse complement strand
TCAGCCTGCTCACAGACCGCATACGCCAGAGTGATATTGCCGGTCATTTTGGTGACAACCTGGCGTTACTGCTGCCATCTACCGATGCAGGCGAAGCCGAAACCTTGCTGCGCGAACTACATGACAACCTAGCGGCAGACTTTAACGTCAGCCTGCTCACCTTTAACGGTGACACGCCGGCACTTGAGCCAATTTTGCGGCACTTGCAACACAGCCTGGCGCGATTGACCCAACATGAAAATGCCCTTTGGCTATCGCATGCTCCACAAATGCGCATGTAACACATTGAGCGGCTGTCCATGACAGGGCACCGCAAAATCATCCATCTGGACTGCGATTGTTTTTATGCCGCCGTCGAGATGCGCGATGACCCGACACTGCGCGGCAAGCCAGTGGCTGTCGGAGGCAAGCCAAATCAGCGCGGTGTGGTGGCCACCTGCAACTATGTTGCCCGCGATTATGGGGTACACAGCGCCATGCCCACCAGCCAGGCCTTAAGACGCTGCCCACAGCTTATTTTGGTGCCGCCATCCTTCGGCAAATACCGCCGTATCTCACGGCAAATTCGCGCCATCTTCTTGCGCTACACGCCGCTGGTCGAGCCACTGTCACTAGATGAAGCCTATCTTGATGTCACCGACTGCCCGTATCATGACAACAGTGCCACACGCATCGCCGCAGCCATCCGCGCCGAGGTGAAGGCAGAAACCCAGCTGACCATTTCAGCCGGTATCGCACCCAATAAATTTCTCGCCAAGGTTGCCAGCGACTGGCAAAAGCCGGACGGCCTCTTCACCATCTCCCCCGACCAGATAGACGACTTTGTACGCGAGCTGCCGGTAAAGCGTATTTTTGGTGTCGGCCCGGTGACACAACAAAAGATGCAAGCCAAAGGTTGGGAAACCTGCGGCGACCTACAGGCACTCTCTCGCGGGGTGTTAATTCAACACTTCGGCAGCTTTGGCGAACGCCTATACCACCTTTGTCGTGGCCAAGACGACCGGCCAGTGCAGCCGACGCGACGCCATAAGTCCATCAGCGCTGAAAACACCTTTATGCAAGACCTGCCCGATTTCGCCGATTGGTTAGCGGCATTGGATGAGCTGTTGCCCGACTTGCAACGCCGCTGGCAAGCCCTGGATGACACTTACGAAAAAGCTAGCCTTAACGTCAAAGTGCGCTACTTCGATTTCACCCAGTCGGGTCGACAATCGAGCCAAAAGCCACTGTCGCGCAGCAGCTTCGCCCAGCTACTCGGTGACTTATGGGACAAACGCCCCGCCCCTATTCGCTTGCTAGGCGTCGGCGTACAATTAAAAGATAAAGAAGCCCCACGCCAACAAGAGCTGTTCCCGCGTGATGACACGCCACCGCTAGTCTAGGTGCTGTTGTGTTGACAGGGTGTCCATACGCTGATATATCTACTCCCACAACGTAATGTGCGCACGATAAATGAAGTTCCATGAATGAATTTCCCAGTACAGATGACCTGCCCAACCTCGATCCCACCTTGTTGGTGCCCATTGATATCGACACCCTCGTCGGGCCGGAACCCGAGCGTCATGCCCCAAGGATTTTGATCTTGTACGGATCGCTACATGAACGTTCCTATTCGCGCTTTCTTGCCGAAGAGGCGGCACGGCTATTGCGCTGGTTTGGTTGTGACGTTTGCCTTTCAATCCAGCTGGCCTCCCCCTGCCAGACAGCGTTGAAATCGACCACCCCAAAGTGAAAGAGCTGCGCGGCTTGGTTACTTGGTCCGAAGGCATAGTTTGGGTGACACCGGAACGCCACGGTGCCATGACCGGCATAATGAAAGCACAGGTCGACTGGATGCGCATGGTAACAATCCCCAATCAATCCTCCGTACCCAAGGCGTTTGCCGAATTTAATGAGCAGGGGCGCATGCGCTTGTCTCCGCTGTACCTGCGCGTTGTCGATGTCTGCGAAGAACTCGTCAAATTCACGTGGATGATGCGCGGCCGCAGCCAGTACCTGACTTCGCGTTATTCCGAACGTGTCGAAACCGCCGAAGAGGTATCACGGCGTGTCAATCAATCCTGAATCCTCCAGGCAACCCCGACTTGAGAGCACAAAATGCCAGATACGCCGTACCACGTTCTGATTCTCTGCACCGGCAACTCGGCTCGCAGCATCATGGCCGAAGCTCTGATCAACACCCTGGGAAAGGGACGCTTTCGCGCCCACAGTGCAGGCAGCCACCCCAGCGGCAAGGTCAATCCCTTTGCGGTTGAGAAGGTGTTGTCTCTGGGGTATACCGTCGAGCGACTACGCAGCAAAAGCTGGGACGAATTTGCCAAAGAGGATGCGCCAACAATGGATTTTGTCATTACGGTTTGTGACAACGCGGCAGGCGAGATTTGCCCTGTGTGGCCGGGCCTACCGATAACGGCTCACTGGGGGTTTGCCGACCCGGCGGCCGTCGAAGGGAGTGATGAGGATAAACGCCAAGCTTTCGACGCGATTTTCCAACAAATCACGGCATGCGTTGAACGCTTGGTGGAGTTGCCGCTGGATGGACTAGATAAGCCGTCGATCGCGCGTGAGCTGGCTGCCATCGCTAACAACTAAAGCGCAGGCCAGCTTAGTAGAGAAAGGTTAAACGATCAGTGGCGAGCTGCAGCGTAGGTGTGCTTTTTCATGGCACCCGGCTGCGGCAAATCTTGTGGCCAGAGTTGGCGCATGAGCTCTTCGCCTTTTTGGCGCACTGGCTCCATTTGGCCATGCAGGTAATCTTCCAACACAGTGGCACATTCGAAACAGCGCTTTACGTGGTCGCGGTCAGGATGCACTCTGGCATCGTTAACGGCAGCGTCGAGTTCATTAAGATATTTGAGCAGCATGTGAAATTGTCCGGTGGTCTACCCAATTGCGATGTCGACACCCTACCAAGCTAATGCCAACAGGTTAAGCTTTAACCGCCGACAACTTGTTTCAAGACGTTTCTCTACTCCGCTGTACTGTCTTTGTCAGTGGTAAAAATCTGCCGAAACGCCGTGTAGGTCGCCAACATCATCAAGGGCACAGCCACCACCAGCCCTAATCCGTAAGGAATAAAGGCCACAAAGAACACCACCATCATCAGCGCCACAAACACCAATAAAGGCAATACATTACGCCGACAACCGCGCAAGCTGTGTTGCAAGGCATCGAGCAACTTATATTGGGAAAACCATAACAAAGGAACGGCAAAATACACTGCGCAGCTATACAACACAGCCAGCAGCGCAAAGCCGACTAACCACACCAGCATAGCAGGCTGCAGGTTGCTCAATAGCGATTCAATTTGCAGCATGGCGTCTTGAAGCGTTGCACCCTGTTCAACGCTCTGCCCCGTCAATAAAACCGTGCTC
>CAYVZZ010000035.1:0-21284 GCA_964456185.1 uncultured Alcanivoracaceae bacterium | reverse complement strand
GTCTGCTGTGGACTGCCTTCCGCTTCGCTCCAGGCAGCCACAGAGCCAGGCGTTATAAATCACTATGAACCAGCATCTTATTAAAAAAATTGCAGATGATCTTAGAATTGCCGCTGAAGGTGCTCTACCTCCAGGTGATAGATCTCAATTTCATGGTTTCCGAATGCATGATGGTGTTGCCTATAGCTTAACAAATGAAGCCGCCAGAACTTTTAATGAAGTAGTATCTAAACTTCTCGGCCAAAATCAATTTTCGAAAAAGTTCTCATCGAAATACATTGAGAAGAAGCTAAAAACTGTCTTTGCTGAATTGCTCTCAAATCAATCGTGTGATCTTGAAAGGAAAATAAGTGATCTAGGAGAAGAGTTATCTAGGTTCGATCAGAATAACTTTGTCTTTCTCAAAGTTGAAGGAATAGTATTATCGGCTTGCTTGTCTATAGGGAAGGTTCGCTTTGTACCGGGTGACGAATACCTAATACAAAACATAAACGATAAGTCCAGTGCAATAATTAAAACATCAAAGAATGATGAAAAATCCAAGAAAAGCTTTCAGGAACTTATCGCACAACAAAGTAGAAACGAATTTCAAGGGCGGTGTGTTGGGGTTGTTGAAGTAAATGCGGAACCAATTAGAGCGTTCGAATACGCTAAAGAGGAAGTCCGACGAGCAATTGATCTGCTTAGGTTTTCAACAAAAGCCATTTATCCTTTGTCAGAGGATATTCGCATTGGTCTCAAGGGAGATCATCCAAAAACTCAAAGACAAGGTTTTATCGCCTCCGAAACCGGCTTTAACACGCAGGGTGATTCTGTTGGCTCTGTTCGGCCATTTGAGATTAACGAAGATGCAATCCGAAGAATGGATGAAATCGGTGTTTTTCTCGTTTCAGATGCATTGTCGAAAAGACAAACAAATAACCTAGAAGAGGCTTTGATAAGAGCTATTCATTGGTTTTCAGTTGCACTTACCCAGAACGAGTCAAGCAATGCATTTCTGTTCTTAATAGTTGCACTTGAGTCACTATTCAAAGCAGAAAGAGGCAATTCTATTGGAGGTACTGTGGCCGAATCGGTAGCTTTCATTATGGCTGACAATCTCGAAGGACGAAAACAATTAATATCATTAGTGCGGGATTACTACGGTAAAAGAAGTGGTGTCGCACATGGAGGCAATAAGTCTATATCTGATTCAGAGCTATTCACCCTCATTAATATAGTTGGTACTACGATTATGGTCGTCATTGAAAAGCTAAGAGATTTCAACTCTCAAAAAGAGTTAATGGGCTGGATTGAAGAGATGAAGCTAAAGTGATTTATAACAAGGCCAAGCAGCATCGCGCACTACGTGCGCTGGACCTCGCTACGCTCGGCCGCTGTTGGCAACGTTAGGTTACTTAAGAGAGGAGAACCAAAAATGGCATTAATAAGCTGTCCTGAATGTAACAACCAAGTTTCCAGCACCGCTGCGGCATGCCCTAGATGTGGCGCACCTATCGCTGGCGCATTAGAGGCTCGCGCTGCTGGTGCGTCGCTCACCACAGTCCAAGAAACGAGCAAGAGGCTAAAGCTTCATACATTAGGGGCAGTTCTTTTAATCATTATCGGCGTTTTCTGGCTTATCGCTGAAATAAATGCAGTTGATGGTCAAGGTCAAGCGGGCATCTCGACCCTACTAATTATGGCGGGGCTAATTTGGTATTTCGTCACACGCTTTCGCATATGGTGGCACCATAAGTAACCTAACAAATCGTTCAAGTTCGCCCCATTCGGGGCGGGACGGCCCTAAGCGGGCCGCCCCTTAACTCAGGCGTTAGCGCCATGAAGCGCGTCCAAGCAATATGAAAGGTCTATCAAAATGAGCAATAGCATGTCACACAGTCGCCGCCGGTTCCTCAAGCTGGCAGGTGGCGTCACTGCGGGTCTTGTTATGTCTGCAACGTTCTTGCGTCGTGCGGTCGCCGCACTTCCTCACCTCAGTGCAAGCACGAACTCGACAGCAAAGGCGCTGCACTACACGGATAACGCAAGTAATGCGGCTGTGCGCCATCCATCCATGGAACACTGCATGATGTGCCAGCACTACAAGGGCAATATGGGGGAGGCGTGGGGGCCTTGCGAAATCTTCCCTGGCTACGACGTAAACGCCAGGGGTTGGTGCAGTGCGTACAAAGCCAGAAAGTCCATGATGCACATGATGCATGGCGGTAGTTAGCGGTGATCATGGCTCTAACATGTCAATGCAGCGGACGCGGTACCCGCGCCGCTGATTTCCGGCGTTAGGCATCTCAATGAACCTTGATGAACTAGTAAATTCTGTTCCTGAAATCGACCTGAGAGTAAATCTCTCGCGCTGGGTCGGAGAGTGGAAGCAAGACGATAAAGATATTGAGGCGCTCGCTTATCTAATTGGAAAATGGCACGGAAATGTTTGGTTTCAAGATACGGATGCATCAAACAAGTTCCACTCTGAATTTCAAAATTTTAAAAGTGCCGCAATAGATAATATTGGCGGTTTAACATTAAACGAACGGCTGTACTGGTTTGGGCTTTTTGAAGCATGGGAAGGCGGTGATGAAACCACACACAAGCGCTTGCGTAGCAAACTCCGTGCAAATGCCTAACAAGGCGCTGTTGTCGCAGCCTTCGGCTGCTGGGACGGCCTGCTGCGCAGTCCGCCCCAAAGCTTGGCGTTGCACATAGCCGCTGACGCGGCAGAGGTTGATCAGACATCGTAACCAGTTGATACTATTCGACAAATTTAGCCGCCGCACAAGGAGTGTGCCATGGCAAGAGTCCCTTCCATTCAAGCGATTTTCCAACAGCACTTTGATGCACTGCAGGCCACCCACCGGCTAACTGCGCCACAGTACCGCGCCGGGCGTGCCATCATGGCCTGCCGTACACCGGCCATGGGCGGCCATGAACAATGTTGCCCGGACGGGCATTTCAGCCGCGTCCAATATCACTCCTGCAAGCACCGTAGCTGCCCCACCTGTGCGGAGCGTGCCAAGCATGAGTGGCTGGATAAGCAGCAGCAACGGTTGTTGCCCTGTGATCACTTCCATGTGATTTTCACCGTGCCGCACGAGTTGATTCCGATCTGGCAGTATAACCGTCGTGAATTCACCACCCGCTTGTTTGGTGCCTGCCGTGACACCTTGATGCAATTGCTGGGACAGACACGTCACCTGGGTGCCACCCCCGGCATCCTGATGGCACTGCACACTTGGGGACGGACACTGAACCAGCATCCGCATATTCATTGCCTGGTCACGGCGGGTGGGTTGAGCGCCGATCAGGTTTGGCGAGATGTGGCAGGCGATTACCTGCTGCCCTCCAAGATTGTGCGACTGGTCTTTCGCGGGAAGCTCTTGGACTCGCTTGCCGATGCCGCGCAAGCCGGACGGCTGACACCGCCGTCGGGTACTGGCCGACGCATCAGTATTGCGTCACTGTTGAGGGCGGCCGCACGCAAGACGTGGAATGTGCGGCTGGAAAGCCGTTATGCCCATGGCAGGGGGGTTGCCATTTACCTGTCCCGTTATGTGCGGGGCGGGCCGATCAGCAACACGCGGGTGGTACGGACAACAGGCAATAAGGTGCGCTTTCGGTTTCGAGATCACCGGGATGGTCGTGACAAGGTGCGCTGTCTGGACGCCACCCGTTTCATGGAGCAACTGCTTTGGCATGTGCCGGAGCCTGGTCAACACACGGTGCGCCATGTGGGCCTTTATGCCCATGCGTGTCGACAACGGCGGGAGCACTGTCGAACGCAAATAGACCCGCAGGCCATGGCACCCACCCCGCCACAACGCGGTAGTTGGCAGAGCTACCTGTCAGCAAACGGGCGCGGGGCGGCCACCCGTTGTCCTGACTGCGGGAAAGCGTTGCGGCGCGGGATTTCCATCGCCATCCCACAGCGCGGCAAACAAAATTCCCTTATAGAGAGTCCGGTGGGCGGTATGTGCAACAAGACGTTGAACCGTACCCTGTCCGTGGCTCCGTTTTACGGGGGTGCACCGCCGGGAAGGACGTGATATTTTTTTGCTTTGAGTAAGGGACGGTTAACTAAAGCGTTAGGTTACTTAAGAGAGGAGAACCAAAAATGGCATTAATAAGCTGTCCTGAATGTAACAACCAAGTTTCCAGCACCGCTGCGGCATGCCCTAGATGTGGCGCACCTATCGCTGGCGCATTAGAGGCTCGCGCTGCTGGTGCGTCGCTCACCACAGTCCAAGAAACGAGCAAGAGGCTAAAGCTTCATACATTAGGGGCAGTTCTTTTAATCATTATCGGCGTTTTCTGGCTTATCGCTGAAATAAATGCAGTTGATGGTCAAGGTCAAGCGGGCATCTCGACCCTACTAATTATGGCGGGGCTAATTTGGTATTTCGTCACACGCTTTCGCATATGGTGGCACCATAAGTAACCTAACAAATCGTTCAAGTTCGCCCCATTCGGGGCGGGACGGCCCTAAGCGGGCCGCCCCTTAACTCAGGCGTTGGGCGACCAAAGTCGCTTTATAGGTAAAAGGAGAGCGTATGCTAATCGTCTCGGGCAAACTGTATCTGCGTCCAGGATCTGCCGAGAGATTTCTGGAGGCTTCCCTCGAAGCGGTGAAACTTGCCAGGCAAACATCCGGCTGTCACGACTTCATTGTTGCTGCCGATCCACTCGAAACCGATCGAGTCAATGTCTATGAAGAGTGGGAATCTGAGGAGGCCCTGCTGGCATTTCGCGGTGATGGGCCCGGTAATGAAATGCAGGCGAATATAGTAAGCGCAAGCGTGCATAGGCATACCATCTCGTCCACCGGGCCAGCGTAATTGTGAGGTGGCAATGGTTGTAGAGCGTTCGCCCAACAAATAGGAATAGGTAGCGCGAAGCCGCGACCTTATTCCCCGTTGAACAAGCCCGTGTCACTGGTTGCCACGGGAAACCAACGAGTCTGACTCCATTTATTTCTGGTCTGCTGTGATTACCTATCGCGGCGCTATCATCCGCATTATTTCCGTACGTCGTGCTCGGTTGAAGGAGGTTGCCCTATATGAAAGCTGAAATATTCGATCGCAAGTTTGACGCAGGTGAAGACATTATTGACGAGCTTGACCTTAAGGGAGCGTCTAGGCCTCGTTTGAAGACCAAACGTGTCAATGTGGATTTTCCGGGTTGGATGGTCGAGGAACTCGATCGCGAAGCCAAGAAACTGGGAGTCACACGGCAATCTATGATTAAAGTGTGGTTGTCGGAGCGTTTGGAGCAAACGGCTTCTAACAATTTATTCCAGCGGACGCGATAACACGCGCTGTTTAAGGGGGGCAGATCACGTTTTTTTGCGTGGAAGACGTTGAAATTGTTGATTGCCATTAAGAGGTGGCTCATGCGCAATATTGATGCGGTAACGCCAGGCGAGTTGCTGAAAGAAGAGTTTCTGGAACCGATGGGTATTTCTCAATACCGCCTTGCCAAAGAAATTGGGGTGCCTGCTCAAAGAATCGGTCAGATTGTCGCGGGAAAACGTTCGATAACGGCAGACACTGATTTGCGGCTTTGTCGCTTTTTCGGTTTGTCCAATGGCTACTGGCTGCGTGCTCAAGCTGCTTATGACACCGAGATTGCAGAGGATAAGCTGGCAAATCAGTTGGCGAACATTCGCCCTTGGATTGCATCAACGCAATCCGGCAAGTATGTAAGCAAGCTTGATTCGTTAGCGGCGCTGGACGCCATCTTGAACAGGCATCAGCGTGAGGAAGATTTTCACTAAAGGTTCAAAGCAAAAGTTCAATAGATCCAGACACACCCAATTCCCTACGCATAACTAATCAGCTGACTTTTTCGCCAACTCCATCGCCACGTAATGCCCCACCATATCGGATAAGCCGCGCGCTAATTCTTCGAACGTCATGGGTGGATTAGAATCGGACAGGTGCCTCACCACGGCGAAGATGCCGCCATTGATAAAGATGTAGCTCATGGTGGGCAGGTTGCCGATGTTTAGCGTCTGTGGGTTGTGCAGGCCATATTGAATGACCAAGTCCATGAGCACTTTGTTGAATTTGTCCAGGTGGGCTTGGAATTGGGTTTGAATGGCTTCGCGGGCGCATTTCAAGTAGAGCGCGTTGTTGCGTTGTAGCAAATCACCGAATTGCATTAGCAGGGTGTAAACGGCTTTATCGATGGGCAGCTTTACCAGCGTGGGCTGCAGTGGCTTGAGCATGGCGACCACGTCATCCACAAAACGTTCGGCCACGGCATCAAACAAGGCTTCTTTGTTGGCGAAGTATTCATATAGCGACCCCACACTGACGCCTGCCAACTCGGCCACATAGCGTGTAGTGGTGTCGTTCATGCCGCGTTCGGCCACGGCGATGAAGGTGGCTTGAATGATGGCGTCTACTGTGGCTTTGGAGCGGGTTTGCTGGGGTTTTCTGGGCATGAAAATTTTCCGAATTGAATCTGAACAAGCATTCGGTTTACGATGCCATTAATCAATGTAAACATCAAGGACTGCCTTATGCCGACAGCCCAGCAGCAAATACGCCAAAAGGAAACCAGTTTTATCGATAAGGTGGCCGATGCCTATTTGGCACGCTCTTTTGTGCCTGATGCCGAACAGGTGACCAAGTGGCGTTACCGTAATGTCATTCCCCTGCTACACCGTTTGCATGGCCGTTTCACGGGGTTACAGCGACGCAGTTTGCGGGTGTCTGGCGAGCGTATGGTCTGGCTGGAAGGCGGTAATCCGGCTGGCGAACCGATGCTACTGTTGCATGGTTTTGGTGCCTGCAAAGAGAATTGGTTGCCGATTTTGCCTTTCTTGTGGCGGCGTTATCAGCTGTTTATTCCCGACTTGCCCGGCTGGGGCGAAAGCGCCTTTGATGCGGCCTCTTTGTATGGTTTTGATCAGCAAGTGGCACGTCTCGCCGACTGGGCGGAAAAGGTGCTGCCGGTGTCGGTGCATATTGTGGGTAGCTCCATGGGTGGCGGTATAGCGGCACTCTTGGCGGCTCGTCATCAACGCTTGGCGCGTAGCTTGACCTTGCTGGATGCCGCTGGCGTATCGGGTGATCAACTGACGCCGTTTGAAGCAGGTTTAATCGATGGAGAGAACAGCCTATTGGCCAAGGATTATGCCGGTGTGGTGTCATTGCTCAGCTCGACGATGTACAGCAACCGCTTGCCGCGCTTGATGGCACCTTTGGCGTGGGGCGATTTAACCTCGCGCCATCAGGTGAATCAGCATTTATTCCGACAAATGCTGGCCAACCCGCCAGCCGAGGAGTTGCCATCTTTCTCACAGGTTACCTGCCCGACGTTGATTATCTGGGGCACCGATGACCAGGTCATTCATCCCAGCTGCGGCGAAACGTATCAGCAGCTCATCCCCCATGCCAAGCTGAAGTATTTGCGCGGTATTGGGCATATGCCCATGGTGGAAGCGCCGCGCCTTACGGCACGTTTAATGCGGCGTTTCACTCGCCAGATCGCACACCCCGCTCTGCCGACTGCCAAAGTTAAGACCACTGCGCGTGACGCATCGATAGCGCAATCGGCATAGGGATATCGATGCGGTCAGACTAGGCCGATTTTCGTATCCGAATTGAATCCGAACAAGCGCTCGTATTACTGTTACATCAATGAATGTAACAGTGATTGTTTTATCCTAACTAACTTAGCAAATAGGTGTTGTATGTCTCTTGCAGCCGTTGCCGATCAACCCATTACACAGGCGTCTGATAAAGCGTTTGATGTACCCATTCGCCACATGGATTTTGGCTTTGACGGTAAAAAGGTAGATTCATTCTTTTACCGCAACAACGAGCTGAGCTCGGCTTATTTTCACGCCTTGTCGATTTTCCTAACCTACGGGGAAGACTTGGTGATCGACACCGCACGTTATCACCGCAAGTTCCTCAAGGACCCGGAGCTGAAGCGCCGTGTTACCGCGCTAATTGGCCAAGAAGCCATCCACTCCAAAGTACACGATGAGTTCAACGACACTTTGGAAGAATACCGCTACCCGCTTAACCTTTATCGCTGGCTAGCCCAGCAAGTGTTTGATTACGGCTTTAACCGTATGCCCAACCGCTTGCAGCTGTCCATGATGGCGGGCATCGAGCATTACACCGCGGTGATTGCCCAATACATGATGGAGCATGAGGAAATCTTCTATGCCACCGACGACGAAAAGCAGCGTGCGCTGTGGATGTGGCATATGCTGGAAGAGTCCGAGCATAAAGACATTGCCTTTGATGTGTTCCAAGCGCTGTCTGGCGAATATGGCCTGCGCATGATTGGTTTCGCCATGGCCAGCATTACCATTCTGTTCTTGGTCTTCTTGGGCGGCGCCATGATTCCGCCGATTCGTAAGCCGAGCAAGCTGATCAGCCCGCGTTATTGGCGCGATGTGGTACATGGTGTTGCACTATTATGGAGCCCGGTTGGCGGGGTCTACGGCAGCTCTATGAAGCACCTGCTGAGCTACTTCAAGCCGAGCTTCCACCCCAGCGATTCGGATATCAGCGAGCATATTGAATACTTCCGCAAGAAGTTGCTTGACGAGAAAGACGGCCTATTGACGCCGTATCTCACACGCGAGTTTTACCCCAAGGTAAAACAGAAAGTTTCCTAATTTATTGCACGCACAATACGCAAGGACTGTCTTATGTTTCCATTTTCTCTTGGTAAGAAACGCCCTAGCCACCAAGCCCATGCCCTGGTAACGGGTGCGGGCAGCGGCATTGGTCGCAGCTTTGCGCTGGAATTGGCGCGACGTGGCGGCGCTATTGTCTGTGCCGACATTAACCTGGAAGCCGCCGAAGAAACCGTCAAGCTAATTGAAGAGCTGGGAGGCGAAGGCCATGCCATTCTTTGTGACGTCAGCAAAGCCAGCAGCTTTCGGTATTTGCCACGCCAAGCCGAAAAGCTGATGGGGCATCCGGTTGATTTGCTCATCAACAATGCCGGTGTTGGTCTGGGTGGCAAGTTTGACGACATGAGCCTGGACGACTGGAAATGGTGTGTGGGCATCAACCTCTGGGGTGCCATTCACGGCTGCCATTACTTTGTGCCCGAATTTAAGAAGCAAGGTGGCGGTGCCATTATTAATGTCGCCAGTGCCGCGTCTTTCACGGCGGCACCGGAAATGAGTGTGTACAACGTCACCAAAGCCGGTGTGCGCGCGCTGTCGGAAACCCTGTCTTCCGAATTAAAGAAAGACAAAATCAACGTTAATGTACTTTGCCCCACGCTGGTGCCCACCAACATCATCAAGGATGGCCGCATTCCCGATCGCTACTCCGATTTGGCCGACCATGCGTTGATGAACTGGGCTATGACCACCAGCGACAAGGTGGCCAAGCTGACGCTCAATCGTCTGGATGCCGGCAAGCTCTACACTACCCCGCAGGTAGACGCCAAACTCTTCTGGCTGATGAAACGCGCCTCACCAGCGCTGTATAACCGTTTCCTCGGCCTTGGCTATTCGTTCGTCAAATGAGCCGCTATTCATTACAAGACAAGGTCGTACTCATCACCGGTGCCGCTGGCGGCATTGGCGCGGCTACAGCGCGTCAGTTGTATCATCGCGGCGCGACATTGGTGCTGACGGATTTTAATGCTCAGGCCGTTGATGATTTGGCCAGCGAGTTTGCCGCCGACCGTGTGATAACCGCCCGGCTGAATGTGACCGATCTGGATGCCAGCCGTCAGGTGGTGGCCGATGCGGTGGCCACCTTTGGCCGCTTGGACATTGTCATGGCCAATGCGGGCATTGCCTGGCGCGACCGCCCGGCGACACTATTGAGCTGTGACGAAGCCGAGTTCGAACAGATTGTCGAAGTGGATTTTCTGGGCGTCTGGCGCACCATTAAAGCGGCCTTGCCGGAGATTATCCGCCAGCAAGGCCAAGTGCTGGTGACGTCGTCCATTTATGCCCTGCTAAACGGCGTAGCCAATGCACCCTATGCGGCATCCAAAGCGGGCGTGGAATCCTTAACGCGTAGCTTACGCGCCGAGCTCAATGGCACAGGAGCCAGCGCCAGCGTGATTTATCCCGGCTGGACGGCCACTGCGATTATCGACATTGCCTTTGGTGGCAATGCGCTCGCCACCCAAATGAACAATACGGCGCTACCGGCTTTTCTGCGCCACCCGATTCCACCAGCGCAATTGGCCGATGCCATTGTCAAAGGCATCGAAAAACGTCGACCACGCATTATTGCACCCGCCCGTTGGGTGCCCATTTTCCGTTTGCGCGGTTTGTTCAACCCTTTAACCGACCGGCTGTTGGCAGATCACGGCAAACTCGCCAACTTACTGCGACAGCTGGAAGCCTTGCCGGCGCCTCATAAAATCGCCACGATTAAATCAGTCGGCAAGGATCACAACACGGGAGCCTCCCATGAGTAAGCATCACGAAATTGTTATTGTTGGCTGCGGTTTTTCCGGTATCGGCACCGCCATTACCTTGAAAAAAGCCGGTTTCAACGATCTATTATTGGTTGATGACGCCTCCGGCCCAGGCGGTGTTTGGCACTGGAACACCTACCCTGGCGTGGCCGTGGATATTCCCTCTTTTAGCTACCAGTTTTCGTTTGAACAGCGCAGCCACTGGTCACGCAGCTATGCGCCGGGGCGTGAGCTAAAAGCCTACGCGGAATCTTGCGTGGAAAAATACAAGCTGCGCCCGCTGATGCAATTTAATACGCGGGTAGAAGGCGCGGATTTTGACGACAAAGCCGACCTTTGGCATATCAAAACCAGCCAAGGTGACCTGACCGCCCGCTACATGATCCATGCCGGTGGTCCCTTGAGCCAGCCACGAATGCCCGACATCAAAGGCATCGACAGTTTCAAAGGCCACACCATGCACACCAGCCGCTGGGATCACGACATTGATCTCGCAGGCAAGAAAGTGGGCATCATCGGCACCGGCGCGACTGCGGTGCAAATCATTCCCGCCATTGCCGGTGAGGTGGAACACCTTACCGTGTTTCAACGCACGCCGATTTGGTGTTTGCCCAAGCTCGACTTTCCGTTAAGCAAGCCGCTGCGCATGGGGCTAAAAGCCATCCCCGGTGTAAAAGCTGCTTCGCGGCTGGCTAGCCAAGCGTTTGTGGAATTTACTTTCCCCGGCCTAGCGCACTATTACAGCTTTATTCCCGGTGCCGACAATGTGCAAAAGCTGGTGAAGGCTTACTTGGATAGCCAAGTAAAAGATCCGGAATTGCGTGAAAAACTAACCCCCAAGTATGCCCTCGGTTGCAAGCGCCCCAGCTTCCATAATTCCTATTTAAAGACCTTCAACCGCAAGAATGTATATCTAGAAACCAACAGCATTGAGGAAATTACGCCGACTGGTGTGCGCAATGCAGATGGCAGCGAGCATGAGTTGGACGTGTTAATTTTAGCCACCGGTTTCAAAGTGACCGACACTGACGCCATGCCCAGCTACCCGGTCACCAATGCCCAGGGTCGCAACCTGGGTGAATATTGGGACCAAGAGCGTCACCATGCTTATCAGGGTATTTCCACTGCCGGTTTCCCCAACTACTTCACCACCTTTGGGCCTTATGGTTACAACGGGGCCTCTTTCTTTACACTGGTAGAGAGTAGCGCTAACCATATTGCGCGATTGCTGAAAAATGCCCGTAAGCGCAAAGCAACACGAGTGGAAGTCACCAAGGCGGCACAAGAGGCGTTTATTCAGGACATGCTGTCGCGTGGACATCGACAGGTATTCCGCAAGGACAGCTGCCAATTGGCGAATAGCTATTATTTCACTCGTCACGGGGATGTGCCCTTTCGTGCAGCGACCACGCTGGAAGTGCAGTGGAAGAGCAAGCATTTTCCGTTGAGTGATTATGAGTTTGCCAAGGCGGGGTGAACATAGACGTGAAGGCGGCGGTGCCGCCTTTTTCGCGGACAGGGTCCGCTCCTACCCGCCGAAGTACCAGGCGGCGCCTAGGCCGCCTTCCCAATCATTGGCGTAGCCGCCTATGCGGTGGCGTAGGCTGGCGTCTAGCTGCAATCGTGGTGTCACCATCCAGGTGATACCGGCGCCGCCCTGGCTGCCGCCGCCGAGGTATTGTTCATCTTGCACGGCCACTTCGACGTAGACACCCAGGGTGTCGCTGAGTGCCCAGCCGCTGTTTACGGCCAATACTTTGGTATCGGCATCACCATCGACAAATTCGGCGTATAGCCCTAGTGAATGGGTATCTGTGTGCTGCCAGTTGACACTTAAACCGGCGAGATATTGATTGTCCTGCGCGGCAAAGGCGTCGTCACCATCGGTGAATTCAACACTGCCCAACACACCCCACGTCAGCGCCTTTCCGGTATCCGGCGCGTATTTCACGGCTAGTGAGGTATCGCCACGTCCGTCCACGCTGTTACCCGGGTCAGGATTTAGCCAGTTCCAGCTAGTGCCTAGTTGGGCTTCAAATCCTTTGCCGATGCCAACACGCAATAATCCATCCGCTGTGTAGGCGGTGGTGTCATCGTTTTTGGCGAAATCGGGCAGCCCCTGCTCATAAATGATATCGCCGGTTTGCAGTGATGCAGGAGTAAAACCGATGCCGGGCCGGTCGTAGCCGGGATTATGCTGCGGTGCAGCTAGAGCGGGTGCTGCAGAAAAAGCAGTAAGCAAGACAATACAAGACGTGGTTTTAGTCGACATGGCATCCTCTTTATTCGTACGCAATGTGAGAAACGATAGCATAGCGCAGGGGCGTTTGCTGTGTCGTGTTTGGGAACCTTGTTAATAGACAAAAAACAGGCCGGTCATCACTGCGCCAATCGCAATCACGGCATAACGCACATAATTGGCAGGAATACGCCGGGTGATGCGTGAGCCAATATAACCTCCGGCGGTGGCCGCCACCATCATGATGATGGCTTCCGGCCAATGAACGGCGCCGCCCCACACGTACACCACCACTGCCACCAGCGTAAGCAATAAGGACACCAAATTTTTAAGCGCGTTGGCTGCGTTAAAGGCGGTAAAGCCCAACAGGCTAAAAGCGGCCAACAGCAAAATGCCCAGCCCGCCATTGAAATAACCGCCATAAATGGTAACTGCCAAAAGCGTTACCAGTGTGGTCATCACGCCCGCTTGCTGGTGGGGTTTCTGCTTCAGTAATAAAGGGCCGAACGCAAATGCTGCCGTGGCCAGCAACAGCAACCAAGGGATCACCACATCGAAGGTTTCGTTAGGTAGCCACACCAACAGCGCAGCCCCCACTGCCCCGCCAATAAGGCTCGCAAGCAATAACACCGGCAGCGACAACCCCTTGTCAAAGCGCATATCTTCCCGGGTGGCAAAAGTGCTAGAGGCATAACCTGGCAAGAGGGCAACAGTGCCGGTGGCATTAGCCGCTACGGGTGGGAGGCCAGCAAGGATAAGCGCGGGCAAGGTAAGGAAACTGCCGCCACCTGCCAGCGCGTTGAGCACACCAGCAAAGAAAGCAGCGGCTAAAAGCAGTGGGGCATTAACCAGCAAGTCGGCAAACAAGGCATTCCTCCTAAGATGAAACGCCCTATCCTACCACTGTCAGTTCGCCGTCAGCACGGCTTTCAGCCCGTCACGGTCAGTGATGGTCACCAAGCGCTGTTCTAACGTAATCAAACCACGCTTTTGCAACTTGGTCAGAGTGCGGCTGACAGTTTCCAACCGCAACCCCACAAAGTTGGCGATTTCACTGCGCGTCATGCGCAAATTGAAGCTGGTAGCCGAATACCCCCGTTTGGCGTATCGGCGTGCCAAGTCCAACAAGAAAGAGGCCAGCCGTTCTTCTGCACTCATGTTGCCTAGCAGCATCAAGTTGTCGTGATGGCGCACCATTTCGCGGCTCATGATGCGGTGAAAGTTGTTTTGCAGCGAGGGCACATCGCGCAACAGCCCTTCCAAACGACCAAAGGGAATAACACAGGCTTCGCTGTCTTCCATGGCGGTGGTGTCGCTGCGATATTGCGAGCTACTGATGGCGCTCATACCGATAATATCGCCGGTTAGATGAAAGCCGGTGATCTGCTCACGACCATCTTGGCTAATCACGGTAGATTTGAAGGAGCCGCGGCGGATGGCATAAATCGCATCAAAGCGATCGCCGCGACGATAGAGGTGGCTGCCGCGTTTTAGCTTTACGCGCTGATCAATCAGGCTATCGAGCCGATTGATATCGTATTCGGGCAGTCCAAGTGGCAAACAAATATCAGCTAGGCTGCAGGTCGCACAGTGTGGCTTTAGGCCATTGTGCGTTAGGCGGCTAACTGGGTTGGCAGGCAGTGGGCTTAGTGTATCCATGTCTACATCTCCGCTTGTCACAGTTAATTGTATTTCAAATACATGATAAGTGACAACAACTTTTCATCACTTATTATTTAGTGACGTGAAGTGACCACGAAATCTGCCTAAAGAAGCGCCTCGTCGGCTTTTTGCGTCCAGCATTTGTTGGCCATGGGGTTGGCAGGGCTGGGATGCAGCAGGTATTCCACCGGCACCTTGTCGCCAACGATTTCGCCGGCACGTTTTTCGGCAAAACGGCCGATGCCGATAATGCGCGCCGGTTGTAATGCCTCGACCACCTCGCCAAAAGCCTGGTTACAGGCTGCAAATAATGGCTCACGCTCGGCCTTGCGCAGTTTTTCTGGTACCAAGTTGCGGTTGTCTTTAATAAACAACAAGGGGCAGTAATTCCATACAAAAATCTTGTCGAAGAACGCCTCGGGCGCACCGAAGCGGTCTTCTGCCCAGCGCCACACGCGCGAGCCACTGCCCTCGCCCCGGTGGCAATTCATGCCGAGAATGGGGTATTTGGGATGGGTTTCCGGCAGCTTGTCGCCCAGCTTGCCGTTAATATGGAACCAGTCGCGCACCATGGTGATGTCGCCAAAGGGCACGCCGGTTTGTGCCATACCCCAGGGGCCGGGATTCATGCCGAGCATCAAGGTGCGGCCGGTTTGCTGGCCAAAGCGTTGCAGGTATTGGCGGTGGCCGTCCCAAGCGTAATCCAGTGGATTGTACACATGGCTGGGCGTTGTCCAGCTAAGTTGGTTCATGGCATCGCCAAGTTGCTTGGCAATCTGCACGACGGCGTTATCTTCTGACATGCTTAACAGAGTTCCTTAATAAAATTTGGCCATAAATTCATCGCGCCAGCCTTTCCAGACTTTGTGGTCGCCTTGCACGCCCAGCAGTGCTTCTTTGACTTTGGAGGTCGCAAAGCCCCAAGCTTCGGTGATTTCTACTTTCGGCGGCATCACCAGCTCGCCAGCACTGACGACGGCATCGATGATAAAGGGTTTATCCGAGGCGTTGGCTTGGCGGATGGCCGGTAGGATATCGTCAACATGTTCCACGCGCACGCCATCGCCGCCACAACATTTGGCAAAGGCGGCAAAGTCCGGATTAACCAGACCGGTGGCATCAAAATTATGCGGCATGCCGGAGACTTCCATCTCCATTTTCACGAAACCGAATTCGCTGTTGTTGAAAACGATGACTTTTATCGGCCAGCCATAACGCGCTGCGGTAACAAAATCGTTCAACGACATATTAAAACCGCCATCACCGCATAACGCCCAAACTTGGCGGCCATCCTGTGCGGCGACGGCAGCCGCCCCCAGTGCCGCTGGCAAGCCGGCACCTACTGAGCCGTGGTTAAAACCACCGACCATCCGGCGGCCACCGGTCATGCTCATTTGCCGCGCCACCCAGACGGAACATTCGCCGACATCCACCGCAAAGATGGCATTTTCGTCGGCTTCGTTGCTAATGGCGCGGGCAAACAGTTGCGGATGAATCGGTTCATCTTTGCGTTCAAGACTGGCTTGTTCCTGCATTTGCGCGAGCCACTTGTCGCGCATGCTTAGCAATTCATCGCGAAACGCGTGAGATTGCCCCGGCTCGATTAATGGCATTAAGGTTTGCAAGGTGGCTTTCACATCCCCTGCCAACCCAACCGTCACAGGCGCACGGCGGCCAATGTGGTCTATCTTGTGGTCCACCTGAATAATCGGATGGCCGTCTGGCAGAAACTCGCTGTAGGGAAAATCGGTGCCCAGCATCACCAGTACATCGCTATCCCACACGGCATGGTAACCGGAGGGATTGCCGATGTTGCCGGTGAGGCCAACCACTGGGCCATCGCTATAATCGAGCACATCTTTGGCACGGAAGGTATGCGCAACTGCTGCGCCGGTTTTCTCGGCCAGCGCCAGAATTTCGTCACTGGCGCCGCGACAGCCAATGCCACAAAACAGCGTCACACGTTTGCCTTTGTTAATGATTTTCGCAGCACGCTCGACCAGCTCCTGCTCGGCCAAGGGAGCAGGACGGGTGTGTATGAGCGGGCGCTTGTAATGGTTGCTGGCGATATCGAGGCCGATGATATTGGCGGGAATTTCAATGCGTACAACGGCTTGTTCTGTTAGCGCTTTTTGCACCGCCGAT
This sequence comes from uncultured Alcanivoracaceae bacterium, assembly GCA_964456185.1. Taxonomy (GTDB): domain Bacteria; phylum Pseudomonadota; class Gammaproteobacteria; order Pseudomonadales; family Alcanivoracaceae; genus CAYVZZ01. The sequence continues at coordinate 4,825 of CAYVZZ010000035.1, read as the reverse complement.
TCAATGAGGCGGGGCGCTTTCTCGGGGGAATCGATAATGGCTTGGAAGGCACAAACATCATCAAAGACTTTTTCCAAGTCCATTTCTTTGTGGAAATCCGTACCGCGTTGCGCCATAGGCACCTGGCCGGTGATGGCAATAACACCGGCGCCTTCGGCTTTGGCGTTATAAAGGCCATTAATCAAATGCAGAGCACCCGGTCCCGAAGTGCCCGCGCAAACGCTCACGCCTCCGGTTAACTGGGATTCAGCGCTGGCGGCATAGGCGGCATTTTCTTCGTGACGCACGGTGTACCACTGAAAACGATCATCTTTGATAACACCATCGACAAAAGGGTTAATGGCATCGCCCACGATACCAAACACATTTTGGGCACCGGCATCAGCCAATACGTCCAGCAGACTTTCTACTATGGTTGTCATATATGCCTCCATTGTTATTGGCTTATACAGTACAACCGACCTCCCTAAAAAACGCAAAGCCCCCGGCATGAGCCGAGGGCTTTGGGCGATTTACCGCAACACCTATTTCTTACGGGCAGCAGCCACTTGGTCGGCGGTGACCAATTTGCTGTCATTACCCCAAGAGGTGCGCTCGTGGTTAATGATGTTGGCAATCTGGGTGTCGTTCAGCAGCGCGCCAAAGGGTGGCATAGCTACACTATAAGACACGCCATCAATTACCTTGCCGTGCAAACCATGCAGCACGACATCAATGTGATGACTCGGGTCATCGTTCAACACGGCCTTGTTTCCTTTCAACGGCGGGAAGACACCTGGCATGCCTTCGCCGTTAGCCTGGTGACAAACTGCACAATTGGCGGCATATGCCTGTTCACCCTTGGCAGGATCAAACTCATAAGGCCCTGCCGGCTCTTCTGCTGGAGCTGGCGCTGCCTTGCCGGTCGCAGGTTCGGCTTTGGTCACTGGCGGCGCATCAGGCTCGCCCTCGCCAATAATCTTCAAGACACCAGCTGCCCCTTTGGCCATGTGCGCCATGCTGTGGTCCACAAAATGGTATTCACCCGGTTTGGTAAAGGTGGCATCCAGAACAACCCCTTCACCTGGGCCGATACTGTAGGTGGATACCCCATGCAGCGCATGATTGGCATTGGCATCCGGGTACACCGCTTCGAACATGCCGCCGATGATGTGGAAAGCACTCCATAAGCTGGGGCCGGCATTGACAAAGTAGAAGCGCACACGCTCGCCCGGCTTGGCCGTCAGTGGGTGGTCACTGTACTGGAAGGCAATGCCATTAAAGACCACTTCATCCGGACGCAGTTGCATCATCTTGTCGTAATCGGGGCCCATCAGATGATCGCCAATTTGCTTGGTGTACCACTCGCTTTGCACCAGAACATAGCTTTTATCTGCCGGTGGTAAGGGGTTTTCAACCGGATCCACCACGATGGCACCAAACATGCCGTTGGCCATATGCAACAGCACGGGTGGCGTGCCGCAGTGGTAGAGGAACACACCCGGCGTGTTAGCAGTAAAAGTAAAGGTCAACTTCTCGCCCGGGTTGATGCTGACGTAGTGCATACTGGGCGGCGTAATCGCCGAGTGGAAGTCCACCGAGTGGTGCATGGTGCCACGGTTGATAAAGGTCACCGTCACTTCCTGACCTTCCTTAACGTGGAAGACCGGCCCGGGCACCTTGTCGCCAAAGGTCCAGGCTTTGTACTGCACGCCACTGGCAATAGAAACCGTTTTGTCGGTGGCTACCACCTCAATGTTCACCTTGTCGCCTTCCAACACTGGCGGCAAGGCTGCGTCGCGCGGATTAGCTACCGGCTCACTTGATGCCAAGGTTAACGGGGACACCGCAGCGGCTGCAGCTTTAGGCGTAGGTGCTTCTACATTTAACGTGCTGGTTAGGCCAGCCACCAGGAAGAAGGCCAACACAGCAAGCCCAATCAGCACGGTAGACACCATGCCCCAAGGTGTTTTATTGGGGTCGGGATTAACCGGGCGATTCCATTCGGCAAACTTGCGCCAAAAAGGGAAGCGACGCTCGATTAAATAGTCCACGCTGTAGGTGCTGGGACCGGCGCGATGGTTAATCGCCAGCAGAGCCATAAAGATCAACACATAGGCGATAGCCGCCCCCATGTTAGAGCCGCCGACAACGTAAGGCCCACCAAAGCCCTCCGCCGTGCTCCATATCAAAATGCTAAATAGTGCGCCCAGTATGTAAGTAAACTTGCGCGCGAAGCCGAACAGTAGCGCCAAGGCCAAAGCGGTTTCTGCTAGCCGTGTTAGCACCACAAACAGTTCGGTATTTGGCGTTACGATATTGATCCACATATCGAACCACCAGGCAGACCAATCGGCCTGCCCTTGGGCGGCGTTATGCAGATAACCCACATAGTGGGTCGCAAAATCAGATGTCCAGGTAAGCGCCGCATCCACCGCCCAGATCAAACCAAAGGCAATGCGCAAGCCAGCACTGGCAATACTTGATGACGATTGAGGGACAGGCTGAGAGTTACGTGTGTGGGACATAAGAGACTCCATTGGGGCACGCAAGACGTTAGGGGGTGTATCTATTTTTTCCTGCCTCTTTAATGAACGTAATTTTCATCCACAACATTAAAGATACATTTAAAATAGATGTCCGCATTGTAACTAGGGATATTCATGTACTGCAAATAGTTTTTCAGACACTGCACATGACAAGTTGTACACCATGCGACTATAATACGCCACATAGAACGATTCGTTAGGAGCCTATTCGTGAGCAACAAGAAACCCTTCATCGACAAGCAAAGCAAAATCCTCAGCCTTTACCAGCTGGTTATCACGTTGACCACTGTCGTCTTCTTTGTTTGGACCGTATTTACTCTGCTAACGGACATCCACTCGCCATTACTGCCCTATGCAGCCGGTGGTTTCATCACCTGCTGGGCACTGCTACTCATTACCAGCATTCCCATGGTGTACAAGTTCAGCGATCAGCAGGAATCGGACGTACCGCACTAAATCGTCCAAACGCGCATACAAAGGCCCGGCAACAGTCGGGCTTTTTTAATGTTTTTCTCCGCCTTCGCTTGCGGTAAGACAATCAATCCGGTTAAAATGCGCGCCCTTAAGACAACCCGTATGGTCACCCATACAACCAAGCAATCTGGAAGGTGATATCGAATGCCTCAAGTGAAGGTAAGAGAAAGCGAACCGTTCGACGTGGCTCTGCGTCGCTTCAAGCGTACTTGCGAGAAAGCGGGCGTGTTGGCCGAAGTGCGTCGTCGTAAGTTTTACGAAAAGCCCACACAAGAGCGCAAGCGCAAGCGTGCTGCGGCCGTTAAGCGCCACAAGAAGAAGTTGCAACGCGAAACCTTGCGTCGTAAGCGTCTACACTAAGGCGTTTTGACATGAGTGCGCTGAAAGCTCAACTCACCACCGCCATGAAAGATGCCATGCGCGCTAAAGAAAAAGCGCGCTTGACCGTCTTGCGTGCCGTATTGGCAGCCGTCAAACAGGTGGAAGTAGACGAGCGCACCGAGCTCGACGACAAACGCGTATTGGCCATTTTAACCAAGCAGGTTAAACAGCGTGAAGACGCTGCCGCGCAATACGCTGATGCCGATCGCGCTGATCTCGCCGACAACGAACGCTTCGAAATCGGCGTACTGAGTGAGTTTTTGCCCGAGCAATTGTCCGAAGACGACATTGCCAAGCTAATTGACCAAGCCATTGCCGATACCGGCGCTTCAAGCATGCGCGACATGGGCGCGGTTATGGGCAAACTCAAGCCGGAACTAACCGGCCGCGCCGACATGGGTACGGTGAGCAAGCAAGTTAAAGCACGCCTTAGCTAATCCACTTTAGCGGCTCGACTTCATTGCGGCTTCCTGTTTCAATAACTGCCAGTTTACCTTGAATCGAGTGCCCGATGGCTGGCCGAATCCCCGATAATTTTGTTCAAGATCTGCTATCTCGCGTTGATCTCGTCGACGTGGTGCGCTCGCGCATTACTTTGAAAAAGAGCGGCCGCAACTACACCGCCTGCTGCCCTTTCCATAACGAAAAAACGCCCTCATTTAGCGTCGCCCCCGACAAACAGTTTTATTACTGTTTTGGCTGTGGCTGTAGCGGTAATGCCATCGGCTTTGTAATGGAGTACGAGCAGCTTAATTTCCCTCAAGCCGTCGAGCAGCTTGCCTCACAAGTTGGCATGGAAGTGCCTCGCGAAAAAGAAACCCCAGAAGCACGCGAGCAGCGCAGTCGCAATGAGCTACTCTATGAACTACTGGAACGCGCCAGCCATTTTTTTCGCAATCAGCTACAAGCCGCCCCCGCACAGCACAAGGTACATGCGTATCTCAAGCAGCGCGGGCTGGATGCCGCCACTGCCGAACGCTACCACATGGGCTATGCGCCTCCCGGTTTCGATACCATCACCACCGGTCTTAGCCTGGACAAAAGCCAACAGGATTTGGCATTAACAGGCGGTCTCTTATCCGAAAATGAACAAAAGCAGCGCCGTTACGACAAGTTTCGTGACCGCCTGATTTTCCCGATTCGTGACCCGCGCGGGCGCACCGTCGGTTTCGGTGGTCGCATTTTGGGCGATGGCAAACCCAAATATCTTAACTCGCCAGAAACCCCCGTTTTCCACAAAGGTCGCGAGCTTTACGGCCTGTGGGAATGGCGTCAACTGCGCCGCAAAGACGACTTTCTGTTAGTCGTCGAAGGTTACATGGATGTCGTCAGTCTGGCGCAATTTGGCATTCCCAATGCAGTGGCGACACTGGGCACCGCCACTTCTGATGTCCACCTGCGCAAGCTGTTCCGCGAAGTCGATCAGGTGGTGTTTTGTTTTG
>CAYVZZ010000034.1:0-21740 GCA_964456185.1 uncultured Alcanivoracaceae bacterium | reverse complement strand
TGCCCGGAACGTGACATACGAACCTTGGCTTTTATCGGCTGGCATTTAACAGATGCATGAATTGTTTGCGCATCTGCGGATTCTTATTAATGACCTTTGCCACTTTCATGTAATCATTAACCGGCATGCGCTTTTGGATTTCCGCTTTTATCGCATCAACGGCCTTCTTTTGTATCTTGGCTTGCTCGCCTTTGCTACCTGCTTGCGCCATTTGACGTGAATATTGTGCCTGAACCTTTTGCTTAGCTTGAAAGGCATTGGCAAATTTCTTTAATTGTGCCGAGCTGACCGTAGGCATTTGTGCTTGTTGTGAATTTAAAGTCTGTGGCATTTGCTGTCCAGTTGGAGCGGCAGTCGCCACTAATGGAGCAAAAAGCGTCGCGCAGGCAAGTACTGACATAAGTTGCTTTTTCATCATATTCCTCTTTTGGCTGATTCAAAATAATCGGTCGAGGGAACGCGTTCCTCTCTATTTAGCTTGACATAGAATGTGCGCTCATGTTCCTAACCGTTTACATTCTGAAATATTTCTGACCAAGAAGGACTCGTCTAGAATCCTTAAGGGCTCTCTGAGCATGCTCGTCATTTGATTCGCCGAAAATGTTCAAGTTTTATAAACTAGCCATCCATTTTCTTTCGCAGGCGAAATGCATGTCTTCACCCCGTCTTGACCACATCCGCATCGTGATGGTGGAAACCACCCATTCGGGCAACATTGGCTCGGCCGCCCGCGCCATGAAAACCATGGGACTATCCGACTTACGCTTGGTCAACCCCAAACATTTCCCCAGCGCCGATGCCTCGGCTCTGGCCAGCGGTGCTACTGATATTTTGTCGGACGCGCAGGTCTGCAGCAGCCTGGATGACGCCATTGCTGATGCCGAGCTGGTCATCGCCACCAGCGGTCGCGCACGGCACATTCCCTGGCCTTGCGTCAGCGCCCGCGAGATGGGCGAGTTGGTCGCCAACGAAGCCGAGGATACCCGCATCGCCATCCTCATCGGCCGTGAAGACCGCGGCCTGACGAACGATGAAATGCACCGCTGCAACTTGCATGCGGGTATTCCTTCCAACCCGGATTATGGCGTGCTTAATGCGGCAGCTGCCGTACAAGTCATCTGCTATGAGCTTCGCATGGCTATTTTGGGGGCCTCACTGGAACCCAGAGGCACCCAAGCCCAACGTCACCGCCAGCAATTACCCGAGATTCCCTGGGACGAACCGCCCGCCACGCAAGCCGCCCAACAGCATTTGCTCGCTCACCTTGAGCGCCTGATGCAAAAAAGCGGCTTCTTGCAGGAAGACAACCCCGGCCAGGCCGTCACCCGCTTGCAGCGATTATTTTTGCGCGCACGTCCCGACCGCCGCGAGGTCAATCTGCTCAGCGGGGTATTTCGTACACTGGAAAACCGCTTGGATGACTAGGTTGCTTGTTTCCAGTACCTTACGCCCTTACACTTTTGCGACAGGCGTTTAGCGCCTCCGCCATTACCGGATAAGCTATGTTCGAACGCGTTAGAGAAGACATCGCCTCGGTTTTCGACCGTGACCCAGCCGCCCGCAACAGCGTGGAAGTGCTGGTAAATTACCCCGGCTTGCATGCCATTTTGCTGCATCGCCTGAATCACTGGTTGTGGAACCACAATGCAAAACTGCTCGCCCGCATGCTTTCCAGCTTGGGGCGTTTCATGACCGGCATCGAAATTCACCCGGGTGCTGCTATTGGTCGCCGTTTTTTTATTGACCATGGCATGGGTGTGGTCATTGGCGAAACCACTGAAATCGGCGATGACGTCACCCTTTATCAAGGCGTCACCCTGGGTGGCACCAGCTGGGACAAGGGCAAACGCCACCCGACATTGAAAGATGGTGTGGTCGTTGGAGCTGGTGCCAAGATTCTTGGCCCTTTTACGGTAGGTGAAGGGGCAAAAATCGGCTCTAACGCCGTGGTCACCAAAGCCGTACCGGACGGTGCCACGGTAGTCGGCATTCCGGGTCACGTCATTCGTTTCAAGAAAGGCACCGAGGCCGAGCGCCGTCGTGCCGCCATTGCCGAGAAAATCGGTTTCGAAGCCTATGGCATCGCCAATGGCATGCCCGACCCGGTAGCCGAGGCCATTCGCCAGCTACTCGACCACACGCAAAAGGTCGATGGCAAACTGACACAAATGTGCGAATCATTACGCCAGCAAGGTTTGCAGGGCTGCGACCAAATCTTTCCCGAGCTGGACACCGACAGCATTCGTAGCGTCACAGACGATAACGTTAATAAAGATAGCGCTAATAAAGACAACACCAATAAAGAAAAGACAAACGACAAAGACGTCACTTCATCAGATTGATTCAGTTCGCAACTTTTCCGCCTGTTAGCTGTCTTTAACAGGCGGACGCTGCGCAAATATCAGTGGCGTCACGCGTCTATTTATCGCGTTTTCATAGCTGTGTCTTTTCATAACAACAGGGGCACCATTTTATGCAACCCACAGCCACTGCCGACCAGAACCAACCGGCCACTCCCGAACAGCAACGCTTTCAGGCGCTGCGCGCCAACTTGCAAGATAGCGTCATTGGCCAGCCCCATTTAATCGATTGTTTACTGATTGCCTTATTGGCCGATGGTCATTTGCTGGTAGAAGGTGCTCCCGGCTTGGCGAAAACCACCGCCGTTAAAGCACTGGCCGACCAGCTGGAAGCCAACTTTCACCGCGTGCAATTTACGCCGGATTTGTTACCCGCCGACCTCACCGGTACCGACATTTTTCAGCCGCAAAATGGCACCTTTGCGTTTGAAGAAGGCCCACTCTTTCACAACCTGGTACTGGCCGATGAAATCAACCGAGCGCCTGCCAAGGTGCAATCGGCACTATTGGAAGCCATGGCCGAGCGGCAAATTACCGTCGGCAAACACACGTGGGATTTGCCCGACTTATTTTTGGTGATGGCGACACAAAACCCCATCGAACAGGAAGGCACCTTTAACCTACCGGAAGCCCAGCTCGACCGCTTCATCATGCACGTCACCATTGGCTACCCGGACAGCAGCGCCGAGCGACAAATTTTGCAGCTGGCACGGCGTCAAAACGACCCTGAAACTGCGGCATCCACGGCCAGCCAGCAGCATCCCATTAGCCAAACCGATATTTTTGCCGCGCGCCGTCAAATTAACCGACTGCATTGCAACGAACTGGTTGATGATTATCTGGTACAACTCATCTTGGCCAGCCGCAATCCGACCAACTACGACAAGGAGCTTGCCCACTGGATTGCCTGGGGTGCCAGCCCGCGTGCCACCATCGCACTGGACCGCTGTGCCCGCGCCTATGCCTGGTTGGATGGGCGGCAATATGTGACTCCCAATGACGTGCAAGCCGTGGCACCCGATGTGTTGCGCCACCGTTTGTTGCGCAGCTATGAGGCCGAAGCGGAAGGCGTCACCAGCGACCAACTGGTGGAGCGCTTACTGGAATTGGTTCCCCTGCCTTAAAGCCGGACGTTCATCATGGTGGAGCATTCTCTCACGCAGGTCACCTTGCCCGAGCTGCTGGCACTGCAAGCGCGCGCCAAGCAGCTGCGTTTCAAACGCAGCCATAGCAGGGCGACGGCCACTGGTTCGCAACAAAGCCCCGTTTACGGTCGAGGCATGGACTATGCCGAATCGCGTGCTTATCAATCCGGCGACGACATCCGCCGCCTCGACTGGCGGCTGGCAGCCCGTACCGGCAAGCTGCACACGAAAATTTTTCAGGAAGACCATCAAGGTTGCCTCATGGTGCTGCTGGATACCCACGCCAGCATGCAGTTTGGCACGCGCGGATGTTTTAAATCCGTACAGGCCGCCAAAAGTGCCGCTCTAGCAGCCTGGCTGGCTATTCAAAGTGGCGAACAAACGGCTTTAGCCTGTTTCGGTGAACACAGTACTTTAATCAAGCCCACCGGCGGACGGCGGGGTGCCCTGACGATATGTAATGCATTAGCCAAGCCTTCTCGCACCGCCCCCATCACCCTGGAAAAACAACTGAATCGCCTGCGAGCATTACCGCAACGCCCCAGCCACTTACTGTTAATCAGCGATGGCTTCTGTCTAAACGACGACAACCTGCGCCGTCTGGCTATTGCTGGCCGTCATGCCAAGCTGTCAGTGCTGGGCATTGCCGATGCATTGGAATGCCGCCTGCCACCAAAAGGGCAATTTGCCATGGCATTGGACAACAAGCCGCTATTACTCGGACTATTTGGTCGCCAACGCCAACGGTTTTTCCAACAGATGAACCAAGGCCAACAAAAGCTTCAACGGTTGGCAAAACAACAACGCCTGCCTTACCAGCAACTCAGCGGCGAAGCGCAACCCGTTAAGGCACTGAATCACTTATTGGCAAGGGAGTTTCGGCAATGAAGCAGCCCCCTCTGCCCCTCAAACCTATCCACCTGCCTGCTGAACCCAGCTGGTGGCCGCCGGCACCCGGTTGGTGGTTGGTGGCTGTCGCCGTTTTATTGCTACTGGGTCTTGCCATTTGGCTTTGGCGTCGCCACCGCAAACAAAAGCGCCTGCGCCAATGGCTGGCGAGCACCTTGACGCGTTTACCCACTCAACCCCATTGGCACACGGCATTGCACCGGCTGCTGAGACGCGCACTTTTGCCGTTATTGGATAACGCCGACCGCAACCTGCCCGAAGCCGAATGGCAAGCGCTGTTGCAGACACTCTCTCCCGGACGTCCGATTGAGGCGCTAAAAAACTTGGAAGACAAGCGTTATCAACCCGACTTTGATGCCAATCTGGACGCCATTGAAGAGGCCAAGCCCATCTTGCAGCTGGCATTGTTGCATCCGCGCCGCGCCAAGAAACGCCTTTATCGCAAGGAGGCGTCATGAGCTCACTTAGCCTGACCCTGCAAGGTTTATCGCAATGGCATTTCGTCTGGCCTTGGGTCTTCCTTGCACTCCCCTTGCCCTGGTTACTGTGGCGCTTTCTACCGGAAGCCAGCCCGGGACAACTGCTTCAACTGCCCCACTCCATCAGGCTGGCGCATTCGGGGCATAGCGGTGGCAGCCGTTTATTGCCTTGGTTACTCGCCTTGGCGTGGCTTTGCATAGTGATTGCAGCGGCACGTCCGCAGCGCCTCGGCCCACCGCTAGTACAACATCACAGCGGTCGCGCCCTGCTGATGGTGGCGGATTTATCTGGCAGCATGAAAACCCGCGACATGGTTATCGGCGGACAAACCGTTAACCGCTTGCAGGCGGTCAAAGTCATCGCCGGTGATTTTATTAAACGTCGCCAAGGTGACCAATTGGGGCTGGCGCTGTTTGGTAGCCACGCTTATCTGGTCACGCCGCTCACCTATGATTTACAGGCGGTGGCTGCGCAGCTTAATTCCTCACAAATCGGCATTGCCGGCAAGAAAACCGCCATTGGCGATGCCATTGCCATTGCCACCAAACGACTGGTCGAATTACCCGTTAAGCAGCGTGTCATGGTGCTACTCACCGACGGCGTCAACACCAGTGGCACCTTGTCTCCACTGGCTGCCACCTCGGCCGCCAAAGCCGCTGGCGTGCGTATTTACACCATCGGTTTGGGTGCCAACAAACTCCAGGTGCCCGGCCTTTTCGGCACGCGCACGGTGAATCCATCGGCCAGCATGAATATTGGTTTGTTGAAGAAAATCGCTCATGACACCGGCGGCGAATTTTTCCGTGCCACCGATACCCAATCTTTAGCCGCCGCTTACCATGCCATCGACCAGTTAGAGCCCACCAAACAACGTGGCAAGCCGGTTCGCCTGCCGCAGGAAGGCTTTCGCTGGCCGCTATTAATCGGCTTGGGCTTATTGTTATTAGCACGGCTGCTGGGTGCATTACAGAAAGTCAATTGGTCGGGGAGGCGCGCATGAGCCAGCTGTTACCGACACAGTTTCACTTCATACAACCAGAGTGGCTGTGGTTGTTGTGTGGCCTGCCCTTAATCTGGCTGCTGGTTTACTTCTCGCAACGTGAAGGCAATTTCCGGCAGCTGGCCGATGCGGCATTGCTGCCCCACCTGCTCACTGGTAAAGCCAAGCAACGCATCTGGCCGATTATTCTGGCCACACTGGTTTGGGTGTTAGCGGCTTTTGCTTTGGCTGGTCCCAGCTGGAAGAAACTGCCCACGCCCGTAGCTCAACAGAAGGCCGCGCAGGTGATTGCAGTATCACTGTCCAACACCCTTTATGCCGATGACGTTAAACCCAGTCGCATGGCGCGGGCGCGTTTTGCTGTGACCGATTTATTAAAAGCCAATGCTGCGGGGCTTAATGGGTTGATTGGTTTTGCCGGTGATGCCTTCGTGGTCGCCCCCTTAACTCGCGACAGTCACAGTCTATCGGCCTTGCTGGACGCCATGTCACCTCGCATCATGCCAGTGCCCGGCCACGATGCGGCTGCAGCGATTAAACGCTCGGTGAATTTATTGCAACGAGGTGGCGCGCCTCATGGGTTAATCGTCTTAATTACCGACATGGCCAATAAAGCCGCTATCAAGGCAGCCGCCCAAGCCAGCTCACAAGGTATTCGTGTTGCCGTGTTGGGTGTTGGCAGTGACAAACGTCAGCCCATCACCCTGCCCCGCGGCAAATTATTACACGATAGCGAAGGCAATCTGGTGCTTAGCCAACGCCAAGACCAACGCTTGCGCGCTATTGCTGAAGCGGGCCATGGCACTTATGCGCTGGTGCAAAATGGTCAGGCCGCCATCAGCCAAATTGAAAGCGCCCTGCAACAAGGCAAACGCCAAGCCACCGACAAATCGCTTTCTCATTGGCAAGACGCCGGCCCCTGGCTGCTATTGCCTTTGTTACTGCTATTGGCCTTGGGCTTTCGGCGCGGTTGGTTGCTGGTGCTGGTCATGACAGCTACCCCCTGGCTAATGCCACAACCGGCGCAAGCGGCCGATTGGCAATCGCTATGGCTGCGCCCCGACCAACAAGCCGCCCAAGCCATTGAACAAAACCAGCCTGCACTGGCAGAAAAACTGGCAGAAAGCCCGCAATGGAAAGGCAGTGCAGCCTACAAGGCCGGGCATTTCAAAGCCGCCGTAAAAGCCTTCCAGCAGAGCAAATCCGCTGATGCCCAATACAACTTGGGCAATGCCTATGCGCAATTGAAGCAGTACGATAAAGCCATCGCGGCTTATGAAAAGGCGTTAGAAAAACACCCCAATAATGCCGATGCGCAATACAACCTCGAACTCGTTAAAAAGCTGAAGAAAAAGCAGCAACAGCAAAAGAAACAAAACAAGAAAGGGCAATCAAAACAGAATCAAAAGCAAAACCAGCGCAAAAAAAATAACCAAAAAAGTAGCTCGAAAAAACGCGACGGGCAGAAGCAAGACGCGTCACAAAAAACACCCAAAGCGGGTAAGCAGGGGCAACAGCAAAAGCCTAACCAGCGTAAGGATTCGTCGAAAAATCAGAAGCAGCCGGCCAAACAGCAGCCATCTCAAGCCAAGCCGAAAGACAAATCAGCAAGCAAGACACAGCAACAACAATACAAAAAGCAGATGGACAAGGCGCTAAAGCAACAGAAGAAAGCCAAGCAGCCTGATACACCGGTCAACCGGCTGGGTGCCAAGCCATCATCCAAACCCCTGGACAAACTGCCCGACCGGGCGCAACGCCTGTTACAAGCTGTACCTGATGACCCAGGTGCTCTGTTACGACGCAAGTTTCAACTGCAATATCAACAACGTCAGGCAGGAGGTTCCTGATGCGTGGCCTATTACTGTTCTTGCTTCTGGGAGTCGTTTCGACGGTTCAAGCGGCCATTACCGCCCAGTTAGACCGTCAGCAAAGTGCGCTGGGCAGCCCTGTTTCGCTTATTATTAAGGCCACCGAGGGTGACGACATTGGCCAGCCAAATTTGGTCCCCTTGCAACAGGATTTTCGTGTGTTGGGGCAAATGTCGAGCAGCGAGACCCACATCGTCAATTTCGATACCACCCACATCGAAAAACTCACTATTCGCCTCTTGCCTCGCCATACCGGCAAGCTTGTTATTCCGCCGCTACACACGCCAGATGGGAACACCCCTCAACTGACATTGACCGTGACAGACGCGGCACATAACCCCAAGGCTACTGCCAACCCTAACCTCTTCCTTAGCGTGACGGCTTCGCCTGCTTCGATTTATGTTGGGCAGCAAACCACGCTTACAGTAAAACTCTTTTATTCGACGCGCATCAACAAAGGGCATATCAACCCGCCCAAGCTGAAACAGGCGAGCATTCAGCCATTGGGCAGCAGCAAGCAGTACACCAGCCGCCGCAACGGCAAGCTGTATCAGGTTTATGAACAGCAATATGCGCTTTTCCCCAGCCAAGCGGGTGATATAACGATTCCGGCTTTTGTGTTCAATGGCAGTCGGTTAGTGTCGCAGCCCCGCAATTTCTTCGGCATGCAGATTTCCGGTTTTGGTCGCCCCAAGCCGGTAACGGCGGCATCGCAACCACTTGCGCTTCACGTCAAGCCGATTCCTGACAGCTGGAGCGGCATGTGGTTGCCCGCCGAAGACGTCACCCTCACGGCATCCGGCCTGCCCAAAGGGGACACGGTTAAAGCAGGCGTGCCTATTAATCTGACACTGACACTGATGGCAAAAGGGCTGGCTGCCAACTCGTTGCCCGAGCTGAGCCTACCCGACATCGATAATGCATCTGTCTACAAGGACAAAGCCAAGCATCACAACGGACGCGACGGACTCTTGATAACAAGCAAACGCCAGCGGCAATTTGCCATCTTGCCGCAACAACCCGGCAAGCTGGTGATCCCCGCCACCCAAATAGTTTGGTTTAACACCCGCACGCAGCAAAAAGAAATCGCCAAGATTCCTGCGCGCTCTTTTACCGTTGTGGCAGGAACAAAGGCAGGTAACACGCCCAAAACGCCGCAAACGACGCGGGTAACGCCAAGCTCCAACCAAGCGGCTGCTTCGCATGCACCGACAACTACATCGACAAAAACACCGGCCAAGGCCACAAAAATCGATTCCCTTCAGCATCAAGTGACTTGGTGGCGACGTGCTTTCTTCGCCAGCATCTTATTGTGGCTATTGCTGGTTATTATCTTGTTCGTACGTCGCCATAAAAAGCCGGCAGTGGCGGAAAACAAGCCCGGTGCACCACCGAAAAAGCGCCAGCTACGTCGGCAATTTTTCCGCCAGCTGCAGCAAAAAGACCCACAACTGCTGGCCAGTTTGCTGCAATGGGCCAGCCGCGAACGGGACGGCATCACCACCCGCGAGCAGTTAAAACAAGCCTTGGTTGACGAGCAAAGCGCACAAGTCTTGCTGCTGGAAAACTGGTGTTATGGTGGTGGCTCCTTTCCTGATTCGGCCGCCTCTTATTTCCGCAAAGGCCTGCAGTGGCGAGACCAGCAGGGTGACAACAAATCATCCGATGACACGGATATGCTGCCCTCTTTATATCCGCCAGACGGGCGCTAAATAATACTTGACTAAAATACTCGGGATTAGTAGCCTGACACTATTGCTTACCCGATTTATGCGGAGTCATCATGCGACTAACCACCAAAGGGCGTTATGCCGTTACTGCCATGTTGGACTTGGCTATCCACAATGGTGACGGGCCGGTTTCGCTGGCCGAGATTTCCGAACGTCAAGGCATTTCGGTTTCTTACTTGGAACAACTCTTTGCCAAATTGCGCCGCCGTCAACTTGTCACCAGCGTGCGCGGCCCTGGCGGTGGTTATCAAATCAATCCGGAAATGGGTGACATTGCCGTTGCCAATGTTATCGATGCCGTTGACGAATCCATCGATGCGACCCGCTGCGGCGGCAAAGGTGATTGTCAGGCCGGTCAAATGTGCCTTACCCACTACCTCTGGAGTGATTTGTCGGATCAAATTCACCAATTCCTGAGTAATATCACCCTAGCCGATTTAGTCGAGCGCGACGACATCCGCACCATTGCCACTCGTCAACAAGCCGGACTACGTCAGCATTGCCCTGCATTAGACACTGCCTCTGTCGCCAAAAGGGCTTAATCCCCATTAAAGCATGGCGGTTACGACCGCCATTGCTGCAAGCGCTAGTCGAAGCGCGTATCATTTTGCCTTACTCACCACTTGTGACCGCCTCATGACTGACGTCGTTTATCTCGATTATGCTGCCACCACCCCCGTTGACCCGCGCGTTATTGAGGCGATGACGCAAATGCTCGGCCCGGATGCCACCTTTGGCAACCCCGCCTCTCGCTCGCATTTGTACGGTTGGTTGGCCGAAGAAGCGGTCGAAAACGCACGTCACCAAGCAGCCGATTTACTGCATGCCGACCCGCGTGAAATCATCTTTACCAGCGGTGCTACCGAGGCCGACAACCTGGCCATAAAAGGAGTGGCGGAAACCCATCCGAATGGCCACATCATTGTCAATGCTATCGAACACAAGGCAGTTCTCGACCCTTGCCATTATCTGCAGGAAAAAGGCTACGATATTACCTTTGTGCCGCCGCTTGCCGATGGGCGCGCCGATGTTGATGCCATCAAAGCGGCGGTCAAAAACACCACCTGCCTCATCTCGGTGATGCATGCCAATAACGAAACCGGTGTGATTAACGACATTGCCGATCTCGCCAATTTTTGCCGTAATAGCGATATTATTTTCCACACTGATGCCGCCCAAACAGCGGGCAAAATCCCCTTGAATACCCAGCAAATACCAGTGGATCTAATTTCCCTATCGGCGCATAAATTGTATGGTCCCAAAGGGATCGGCCTGCTTTATGTACGTCGCCGCCCCGGCCTGGACTTGGCACCACAGATTCATGGGGGAGGGCATGAACGCGGCCTGCGTTCCGGCACTTTGGCCAGCCATCAAATTGTCGGGTTGGGTAAAGCATGTGAGCTAGCCGCCGAATTATTTGACGACAACCAACGCATCGCCGCTTTGCGTGACCGCCTCTGGGACGGCCTGCAAAAGCTGGATGGCGTACACCTTAATGGCACGGCAAACAAACTGCCCGGCCACCTTAATGTTGGCTTTGATGGCGTCAGCGGCGAACTATTGCTCAGTGCCTTGGGGCAATTGGCCGTTTCCACCGGCTCGGCTTGTAATTCAGCGACCATGGCCCCCTCTTTCGTGCTCAAAGCCATGGGCGTAGATGATCAGCGTGCGCTGGCCTCGCTGCGTTTTTCGTTAGGCCGGTTTACCACGCAAGACGAGGTAAACTTCGCGATTGAACAGGTCACATCCGTCGTTCAACGTTTACAGAAATAACGTCGACGACCGACCAGCCCCCTTCTCAGCCAGAGGGTGGTAAGATACTGTTCTATGAACCACTCCCACCACTACAGAATCGGTATCTTCGACTCCGGCCTCGGTGGCCTGAGTGTGCGTGCCGCACTGCGCCGCCAGCTACCCGACGCCAGCCTGCTGTATGTAGCCGATTCGGGGCAAGCGCCCTATGGCATCAAGTCACCAGATATCGTGCGTGAGCGCTGCCACGTCATTGCCGACTTCCTATTGTCACAGCACATCGATGCCTTGGTGATTGCTTGCAATACTGCGACAGCCGCCGCAGCCGTTAGTTTGCGCGCTAGCCACACGCTTCCCATCATCGCCATGGACCCCGGATTAAAGCCCGCCATACAAGCCAGCCGCAACGGCACGGTAGCCGTGCTGGCCACACGCGGCACGCTTGGCAGCCAGCAATTTGACCGTTTGCGCAGCAAGGTCGCTGGTAGTGCTAAGGTGCTGGACGTGCCCTGCCCCGGCTGGGTCGAATTGGTTGAAAAAGGGCTGGCTGATAGCCCGGAGGCTTATCAGTTAGTGGCAGACACCCTGGCGCCCGTTGCGGCGGCTGGTGCCGATACCCTAGTACTTGGCTGCACGCATTTTCCATTCTTGCACCGTGCTATTAGCGCCTTTATGCCCAACGCAACGCTAATAGAAACCGGCGAAGCGGTGGCCGCGCAAACCAAACGTCGGCTGCTGGACATAGAGACAAGCCAGCTGCCGCAAGAGCAACGCTGTTGGACTAGTGGGAATGCAGACGGGGCGGCGTTATTGCGGCAATTGACAGGGGAGGAATTGGTGTTTGAACAGCTGCCGGTAAGAGGTGAAGGAGCGGTTCGCGTGGGGGCGTCGCGAACAGGGTTCGCTCCTACATAGGTGGGTAATCCAGAGTTTGGATAACGCGTTACTGTCTAATAAAAACTACGCCAGAGCCTCTTCGACCTTGGCGGCCAATTGTTCGCACAACGGGCGAATCAAGGCGTCACTCTCGCCTTCCAGCATCACACGCACTACCGGCTCGGTGCCGGAGGGACGCAACAACACACGTCCGCGGTCGCCCAGATTGGCTTCGGTGGCGGCAACGGCATCGGCGACGGCTTGTGATTGATTAACCTCGTCACGCCGCTGGCATTGTACGTTTATCATCACCTGCGGCATTTTCTGCATGTCGGCAACGGCATCGGCGAGCGATTGACCGCTACGTTGCAGTGCGGCCAGTACCTGCAAGGCTGACACAGCACCATCACCGGTTGAATTATGCTCCAGGCTGACAATATGCCCGGAACCTTCACCGCCCAATGTCCAGCCGTGTTTATCAAGCTGTTCCATGACATAGCGGTCGCCGACTTTGGCGCGCACAAAAGGAATATCCAGCTGTTCCATGGCTTGCTCTAACCCAAGATTGGACATAAGCGTACCCACCACGCCGCCTTGCAAGCTGCCATTACGTTTGCGATCGCGCGCCAGCAGGAACAATAGCTGGTCGCCATCGACCAAGTTGCCCTGATGATCCACCATGAGCACGCGGTCGGCGTCTCCATCAAAGGCGATGCCCAAATCGGCACCCACTTCTTTCACCTTGGCAATCAGCGCCTCGGGGTGCGTACTACCGCACTCATGGTTGATATTGATGCCGTCTGGTTGGTTGCCCAACGCCACGACTTCAGCACCCAGTTCATCGAAGATGTCAGCCGCCAAGTGATAGCTGGCGCCATTGGCGCTGTCGACGACCAACGTCAAGCCATCGAGGCTAAGGTTGGGTACGGTACTTTTGCAAAACTCGATATAGCGTCCGCGGGCGTCTTCTATACGGCGCACTTTACCGAGCTGGTCGGTGCCAACCATGGACATATCGCCATTAATTAGCGCTTCGATTTGCAGCTCTGTTTCATCCAACAGCTTACGGCCATCCGGCCCGAAGAATTTGATGCCGTTATCGGTATAAGGGTTGTGCGAAGCGGAAATGACAATACCGGCGCTGGCGCGAAAGGTGCGTGTCAGGTAGGCAATAGCGGGGGTTGGCATGGGGCCAAGCAAGCGCACATCAACACCGGCGGATGAGATGCCGGCCAACAAGGCGGATTCGAGAATATACCCAGAAATGCGAGTGTCTTTACCGATGACGATTTTACGCGCACCTTTATCGGCCAATACACGACCGGCCGCCCAGCCGAGCTTGAGAACAAAGTCAGGGGTAATAGGAAATTCACCGACCTTGCCGCGCACCCCATCGGTGCCAAAATATTGTCTTGTCATAATTGTCAGTTACTTGTTATTGATTAATGAGTGCATTCATACGCAGTACATCGACAGTCTCTGCTACATCATGCACGCGCATAATAGCGGCGCCACGCTGTACGGATAATAGGGCAATTGCTAAAGAGCCTGCCAGCCGCTGCTCCACAGGCCGATTTAATAGTCGCCCAATCATCGATTTGCGCGATACACCAACCAGCAAGGGGTAACCCAGCTGCTGCAGTTCCGGCAAACGACGCAGTAACGTCAAATTATGTTCGTCATTCTTCCCAAAGCCAATGCCGGGATCCAACAGAATGCGCTCCTTGGCAATGCCGGCTTCCAGACAGGCGTCGACTCGTTGCATCAGCCATTGGCTGACATCATTGAACACATCGTTATAGTGCGGCGATTGCTGCATGTTAGCTGGCTGCCCTTGCATGTGCATGAGGCACACAGCGAGACCAGAATCGGCAGCGGCTTGCAAGGCACCCGGGCGTTGCAGGGCACGCACGTCGTTAATCAACCCGGCCCCAGCTTTGGCAGCGGCTCGCATGACCTCGGGAGTCGAGGTATCTACAGAAATGACCACATCACTGGCGTTGCGGATGCGCTCCACCAACGGAATCACACGTTGCAGCTCTTCTTCTACGGTGACTTTTGCGGCTCCCGGACGCGTGGACTCACCGCCAATATCAATTAACGTAGCGCCCTGTTCAACCATTTCCAGAGCGTGCTGCAAGGCTTTGTCGGGGTTGACGTATTCGCCGCCATCGGAAAAAGAATCGGGAGTGACGTTTAACACCCCCATAACGTGCGGCTGGTTGAGATCCAGCCGCTGGGTTGCAAATTGCATTGTGTTAACGACTTATCAGTTGGGTGGACATGGCCTAGTGGGTATTGGCCGGTCCACCAATGGAATCAGGCGACTCGCTGGTATCTGCAGCCGTATCGGCGGCAACCTGGCCGCCGCCTTTGCCCGAATCATGCCAGTCTCGGGGCGGCTGTGGCTTGCGCCCTGCCATGATGTCTTTAATTTGCTCGGCATCGATGGTCTCGTAAAGCATCAGAGCCTGCGCCATGGCTTCCAGCTTGTCGCGGTTGTCTTCAAGAATCTGCTTGGCTGTGGCATAGCATTGATCCGCAATGGCACGCACTTCGCGATCGATTTCTTCCGCGGTTTGTTCCGACATGTGCTTACGCTGGCTCATTTGCTTGCCTAGGAAGACTTCACCTTCTTCTTCCTCGTAAGCCAAGGGGCCCAGCTTTTCAGACAAACCCCACTTGGTGACCATGGCACGCGCCATTTTGGTGGCACGCTCGATGTCGTTAGAGGCGCCGGTGGTGACGCCTTCAAAACCATTAATCATTTCCTCGGCAATACGGCCACCAAACAGCGAACAAATGGACGAAATGATGGCGCGACGCGATTGGCTGTATTTGTCTTCTTCCGGCAAATACATGGTCACACCCAAGGCACGGCCACGTGGAATGATACTGACTTTATAAACCGGATCATGCTCGGGCACCATCAGGCCTACAATGGCATGACCTGATTCGTGATAGGCGGTGTTCTTTTTCTCGAATTCGCTCATCACCATGGTGCGCCGCTCGGAGCCCATGAGGATTTTGTCTTTAGCGCGCTCAAACTCGCCCATGGTAATAATGCGTTTGTTGCCACGCGCCGCAAACAAGGCGGCTTCGTTAACCAAGTTAGCCAGGTCGGCACCAGAGAAGCCCGGCGTACCACGTGCGATGATGGCCGCGTTGACGTTTTCACTGGCGGGCACATTGCGCATGTGGACTTTGATAATTTGTTCACGGCCACGAATATCCGGCAGGGGCACCACCACCTGGCGGTCAAAACGGCCGGGACGTAGCAAGGCTTGGTCGAGCACGTCAGGGCGGTTGGTGGCCGCAATAACAATGACGCCGTCATTAGCCGCAAAGCCGTCCATTTCGACCAATAGTTGGTTGAGTGTTTGTTCGCGTTCGTCGTGACCACCACCGACACCGGCACCACGACTACGGCCAACGGCATCTATCTCGTCAATGAAGATGATACAGGGCGAATGCTTCTTGGCTTGCGTGAACATGTCACGCACACGGCTAGCACCTACACCAACAAACATTTCCACAAAGTCGGAACCGGAGATAGAGAAAAACGGCACGCCCGCTTCACCAGCGATGGCTTTCGCCAGCAGGGTTTTACCCGTACCCGGCGAACCGACCATCAATACGCCACGGGGAATGCGACCTCCCAAGCGCTGGAACTTGCCCGGATCTTTCAAAAAGTCGACCAGCTCGGCCACTTCTTCTTTAGCTTCTTCGACACCCGCCACATCAGCAAAGGTGGTTTTAATTTGGTCGCCTTCCAACAAACGGGCTTTGCTCTTACCAAAGCTCATGGGACCACCGCCGCCTTTGCCGCCGCCTTGCATCTGGCGCATGAAGAACAGGAAGATACCAAGAATCAACAAGATTGGCAGCACAGACAAGAATATCTGCATGAGGAAGCTTTGCTTCTCGGGGGCTTTACCCGTTACCTTGACGTTGTTTTGCATCAAAGTAGGCATCAGCTTATCGTCAAAAATGGGTGGCTTGGTGGTGCTGAATTTTTCACCCTCTGCGGTTTGTCCTTTGATCTTGTACTGATCAATGGTTACCGAGCTAATGTGTCCCTGCTCCACTTGGCGAATGAAGCTGGAGTAGTTCATCTGCTCAATTTCTTGCTGCGGCCCAATGTACTGCGCTGCCATATACAGCAGGCCAGCTAGCGCCACCCAGAGCAGGATGTTTTTAGTCATGTCGTTCAAGGAAGCCACCTCTTTGGTTATCTCGTCCCAGTCTACCACAAAGAACCAGATGATTTTGTGCCAAGAAAGTTCCTACAGCGGCTATTTCAGACCGCTTGCCAGCACATACACTTCGCGTGATCGCGCCCGGCTTGCCGCCGGTTTCCGCGTCACCACTTTACGAAACCGTTGTTTCATTTCCTGACGATAGGCGTCCGAGCCCTCTCCCTGAAATAGCTTCACCAAAAAATGTCCTTTTGGTGCCAGCACTTGGGTTGCCAAATCCAGCGCCAACTCACACAAATACATGACGCGTGGCTGATCAACGGCTTTATTACCTGAGATATTGGGTGCCATATCCGACATTACAAGGTCTACGGGCTGATTTCCGACTTTTTCCATAATGGCATCGAACACTTCTTGCTCACGAAAGTCGCCCTGCACGAAGTCCACATCGGCAATGACATCCATGGGCAGGATATCGCTGGCAATCAATCGCCCCTTGCCTTTACAGCGCTCGGCCGCTACCTGCGACCAGCCACCCGGCGCGGCGCCCAAGTCAAGCACACACATACCGGGACGAAACAATTTATCCTTGTCGTCTATTTCCAGCAGCTTGTAGCTGGCGCGTGATCGATAGCCTTCTGCCTTGGCACGAGCCACCCATTCGTCATCAAAGTGTTCTTTTAGCCAGTTTCGGCTACTTTTAGAGCGTTTAATCGTTTCTCTCCACGGCACTGAATGCGTACAATACCCACGCAAACGAGGAGATACAAATGCCATTATCACGTAGCGACAAGAAGCATTTTCGGACGCGCGGCCACCATTTAAAGCCTGTTCTTCAGCTTGGCGACAAAGGTTTTACCGATGCCGTTTCGGACGAATTGGACAAACGCCTGGAAGATCACGAACTAATCAAAATCAAACTGCACACGTCACGCGATGAGCGCCGTCAACGCGTAGATACTATCTGCGAGCGCCTGGAGGCCGAAGAAGTGCAACTTATTGGCGATACCCTGCTACTTTACCGTGCAGCGGTAAAACCCGATCCGCACCTATCCAACCTGTTGCGCCATCAGTAAGTTGTTGTCTAACAATCCCTTACACCTTCACACTGTGGCAGGCTATACTCAGAGCAACTCTTTCAATCGGGACGACAGATGAAGCGACTGCTCAAAAAACTGGACAAAGACCTAGCACATGCCGGCACCTATGCCGAATGGAAGGAAATTGCCCTGGAGCATGATCGCTTGTCAGGTGCCGATGCCTGGAAGCACATCGATCGTTCGCCCTTTTACGATTACGAGCTGATTCGTAACCGCAAGAACCAACTAAAAAAAGCCCGCCAGCAAGGTGAAGCCGCCACCCTCATGTTTCACCTGCAAGAAGGGCTGCATGGCAACCTCGGTAATATTTCCAACGTGGCGCTGTATCGAAAAGCGCGATTTGGCACCAAAGTGCTCATCACACAATATCTTGATGAAGTGGTTGCAGCACTAGAGTACCTCTGCGATACCGACCTGTCGGCACAAGGCTTTGGCCTGCCCGAAAAACAGGTTTTCTTCGACACTGTTGGTCAAGCATTTGGGCAAACCGCACTCATGCTATCAGGTGGCGCGGCACTGGGGTTATTCCACATTGGTGTTGCCAAAGCGCTTTGGCAACAAGGCTTGTTACCCAAAGTCATCTCCGGCTCCAGTGCTGGCTCTATCATTGCTGGCGTGCTGGGTAGCTGCGACGATCAAAGCTTGGAAGAACGCCTGCTGCCCGAAAATATTTATCTAGAAGCCTTCAAGTACATCGGCTGGACGGGCATATTGCGAGGCACCCCCGTACTGGACGGCAACCACCTCGAAGCCTGTTTAGAAGAGAACATCCCCGATCTCACCTTTGAAGAGGCCTATCGACTCACCGGGCGTGAAATCAATATTACCGTCAGCCCTTACGATCGTCATCAACAGGCGCGGCTGCTCAATTGGCGCACCTCGCCGAATGTGCTTATTCGCAAAGCATCACTGGCGTCTTGTGCCATCCCCGGCATTTATCCGCCCGTCACATTGTGGGCCAAGAACATTAACGGTGAAAAAGTGCCATATATCCCCAGTCGAAAATGGGTAGATGGCTCCATCAAGGATGACTTGCCCACCCGTCGTTTGTCGCGACTCTACGGCGTCAACCACACCCTAGTTAGCCAGACCAACCCCCATGTCGTGCCCTTTCTTGCTCGCAAAGGCGGTGGTCGCCCCTTGCCCGCCTTGGGCAACTTGGCATTACGTAACATCACCATGAATAGCCGATTCTTCCTCAACTTGGCACAACGCCGCGTCAACTCCAACGATTTGGGTCTGGTGCTCGACAAAGCCGAGTCCATCCTTAAACAAAACTACATTGGTGACATCAACATCATCCCGCCGCGTCGCCCCATGAACATTTTGCGTGTGCTTACCAACGCCAGCGTGCGTGATGTGAAAAACTACATCAGCTTGGGCGAACAAACGACCTGGCCGCGCATTGAGATGATTCGCAATACCACTAAAATCAGCCGAACCTTCCAACACTGTTCGCGTAAACTAGACCTAAAGACGCATTCAAAATATAGCTCTTTAAGGTTAGTTAAAAAATAAAATAGTTCACAAACTAATTAAAAAGTATTAATATCATCTCGTCGGTGTGACATTTTTTACATTTGCTGTAACCTAGCAAATGCGACAAACGTCATTCCCTATTGGTGGATTTTTACATCACTTATATGGATGCCAGCGCTTCCGTGGCAGCGTTAGACCCACCTAGCAATTTGGAGAGCGCAGCTGTAGTCCCAGATGCCATACTGAACCGATAGGTGATATCGCATGGTACTGCACACATTTAAAAAGTTTCGGCGTGACTTTCCTCTTGCCACCCGATTGTTCGCCTATGCATTAATGGTGAGCGCTTTAATCACCTGCCTTGCCGTGGGTGTCTTGTTACAACGTAATTACCAACAAGGTATAAAGGCCAACCAACAAGATCTGCAACAGATCCAGACCACCGTGCTGCCCAGCATGACACGCAGTATCTGGAACTTTAATCAAACACAGCTCAACGTCCAGCTCAACAGCCTTCTCAAATTACCCGAAATCACCGGCGCTAGCGTGGTATGGGAAGGCTGGGACAACCAGTCTCGACGATTACAAGCGGGCAATATTTTCCCCGATAATGGGCGCACGCACACTTATCCCATCGTCCGCACAGCCAACGACGGCACCACGGAAAAGTTGGGTGAGCTCACCATTCACACGTCCATCACACCACTGCTTGCCGCAATGGGGCGCAGCGCTCTCTTTATCGCGCTATTCCAACTACTGAACACCTTTATTATCTTGGCTCTAATTTTCTTTCTGACGCACCGTCTTGTCGGACGTCATCTGCGCCGGGTGCTGGTTTATACCCGCAAACGCAAACTGGCCAACCTGCACATCCCTCTGACATTAGACCGCCAACCGCGCAACGACGAATTACAAGAAGTCGTCAATATTGTTAACCAAATGCGCAGCTCGTTGCGGAGCGATATCGCCAAACGTCACCAAGCCGAAAAGGCCTTGCTAAACGAGCAGCAAAAACGCATCGAAGAAGAACGAGAACGTCTTCAAGCCGAAGCTGCCAACCAAGCAAAAAGTGACTTTCTGGCCACGATGAGCCATGAAATCCGCACCCCGATGAACGGCATCTTCGGCCTGCTTGATCTGCTGGAGCACACCAAACTCGACAAGCGACAGCGGCATTATCTGTCTCTTATTCAAAATGCCGGCGAGAACCTGCAGGCAGTGTTGAATGATGTGCTCGATTTTGCCCGCATCGAAGCCGGCAAGCTCCACATGGAACAGGTGCCGTTCGACATCGAGGACTTACTGGTACAGGCCACGTCCACCTTTTCGGCCACCGCTCGCAAAAAAGACATTGATCTACTATTGGATTTACGCCTGCCAGTCGACATGACATTTACGGGGGATCAGGCACGCTTGCGTCAGGTGCTCACCAATTTGCTGAATAACGCCATCAAATTCACCAACCAAGGGCATGTACTGGTTCGCGCCAATATCCAAGAAAACAAACGCGGCCGCTTTTTAACGATCGACGTTGAAGACACCGGCATTGGCATTGCCGCCGACCGGCAACAGGCCATCTTTGAGGCCTTCGCTCAAGAAACCGATCAAACCAGCAAGCAGTTTGGTGGCACCGGCCTTGGCCTTGCGGTTTGTCGCCGGTTGGTAGAGCTAATGCACGGCAATATCAGCATAGACAGCCTCAGTGGTAACGGCACCATTTTCCGCGTCCAGCTGCCTTGTGCCAATGAATCAGCTAGCAGCTTACCCCTCGACACCCAGCAATGGCTCGTGCTGAGCGACGACACCACACTCAATCTAAGCCTCGATAACATGCTGTCTTACCTTGGTGCGCAAATGCAGCAAAGCAGTGATTTATCGCGGCTCCAGCAGGCGGTGCACTACCAACACATATTAGTCGATAGCCGTCTTCTATCAGACCTCAGCGACAAAACAGTTGACACACTCAATCAGCTACAAGACAAACTACACGTTATGACTTGGTTAGACGAACCCGAGCTCAACCTGCCCTCGCTGCTTAAGCCCATCACACCGTCGATGCTACGTAGCCACGGCGCGGGTAACGCGCAAAGCCTACAACCCTCGCCAAGCCGAAAACACCACCGCTTTGATCAACTTCAAGTGCTGGTTGCCGAAGACAACAGCATCAACCGTGATGTCATCAAGGCACTGCTTGCCTCACTGCATATCCAGCCGATCATTTGCCACGATGGCCAGGAAGCTGTTGATGCCTACCGCACCTCGGGTGGCGCGTTTGACTTAATCTTAATGGATTGCGAAATGCCCATCATGGATGGTTATGAGGCCACCGCTGCCATTCGCCATATTGAAAACGAATCGGCACTACCGACCCGTCCCATCGCTGCGCTAACGGCCCACGTGCTCGATGAGCAACGCCAAGCCATGCGGGATGCCGGCATGGATCATTTCCTCGGTAAACCGGTTCGCAAACGCGCGCTAGAAGCTCTCTTATTGGAGCTCGGGCTAGGAAGGTCGTTGCGCGTCTGGGACTTTGATGCTTCCCAAGGCAATCCATCATAAGCTATCTAGCCACTGGCTATTACAATATAGCAAATGGATATTAAAACGATCTTTTAATTACGCTCGCATCCTCTAAAATCGTCTTCACTCATTTTATAAACCTCATTGAAAGGAGACGACCATGAGCTTGAAACTTGGCGATACCGCACCAGATTTCACACAAGATTCCACCGCTGGCACCATCAACTTCCACGAGTGGGCTGGTGATTCTTGGGTACTATTATTCTCACACCCGAAAGACTTCACTCCAGTTTGCACCACTGAGCTGGGCCGTATTGCC
>CAYVZZ010000033.1:0-21919 GCA_964456185.1 uncultured Alcanivoracaceae bacterium | reverse complement strand
ATTTGAACCTCCGACCACCTGCACCCCATGCAGGTGCGCTACCAGACTGCGCTACGCCCCGAATATTTCCTGAGGAAGGAAACGGCGCGAATGATAGCCCATCGCGCCGTGTTAAGAAACCTTTTGATGACAATAAAGATGTCAGCTGTTGATTATTTCAGCACTTCAAGCACATCTTCCATTTCGACAATCATTTGACGAATAAGCTGCTGATAATGGCTGGAATGATCGGCTACTTGGTGGCCGTCTAGTTGCTGACGCGCGCCACCAATGGTGAAGCCTTGCTCATACAGCAGGCTACGGATTTGACGAATCATCAGCACATCTTGGCGCTGGTAGTAGCGACGGTTGCCACGGCGTTTTACGGGCTTGAGTTGTCCAAACTCTTGTTCCCAATAGCGAAGCACGTGCGGTTTTACATCGCACAGATCGCTTACCTCACCAATCGTGAAGTAACGCTTGCCGGGGATGGCTGGCAACTGATCGTTATTACCTGGTTCCAGCATAAGCTTCCACTCGCTGCTTTAATTTTTGGCCGGGCCGAAATGTCACCACACGCCGTGCAGTAATCGGAATTTCTTCACCCGTCTTCGGGTTACGTCCGGGACGCTCGCGCTTATCACGCAAATCAAAATTGCCAAATCCCGACAATTTAATTGGGTCCCCGCTTTCCAATGCACAACGCATTTCTTCGAAGAAAACTTCGACCAACTCCTTGGCTTCTCGCTTATTGAGGCCCAGTTGATCGAACAAACATTCGGCCATATCGGCTTTGGTTAGTGCACTCATTGACGCTCTCAATTTTAGTGAAGTATCACCGGTTCCGTACAGTAGCCGGAATCATTCTCTTAATTGTGCCTTAAATTCTTGTTTTAACACAAGAACAATCCTATCAATCCAGTCGTTAATTTCAACCTCTGTGAGTGTGCGCTCTGCATCCTGGAAAACCAAGCCCACGGCGAGACTCTTTATACCCTCGTCCAGATGCTCGCCCTGATAGACGTCAAACAGGCGCAGCGACTGCAATGCGTCAGGTGCATTGGTGCGGATCGCATCCAATACCGTAGCGGCTGGCACCTCGGCGGCGAGGGTAAATGCCAGATCGCGACGCACTGCCGGTTGATCTGATAATGGCTGAAAATGTGGCAGTTTTTGCGTTGCCATGCCATCTAAACACAACTCGAACAAATAGATGTCGGCACTGACATCAAACTTTTTCGCCAGTGTCGGGTGAATTCGACCCACGTAACCCAGCAAAAGTTCCCCACGATAAATGGCAGCACTTTGTCCCGGGTGAAAGGCAGCCTGTTCTGCCGGCTTAAAATAATAGCTGGCATCGTCGCTGGTAGCGGCAAGCAACGCTTCCACGTCGCCTTTCACGTCGTAGAAATCAATGTTGCGGCCTTTGCCATCCCATTGCTGCCAAGCGGCCTCGCCATAGCACAGACCCGCCAGCATTTTATCTTGCTGGAGGCCGTCGTCACTGGGCATAAAACGCAACCCGGTTTCGAACAGGCGCAGTTTGCTCACCTGGCGGTTGAGGTTATAAGCCGCTGCGGTGAGCAGTCCCGGCAAGAGACTGGTGCGCATGGTGGCCATATCTGCCGAAATCGGATTAATCAGTGTCGGCCCCACCACATCGGGGGTGACTAGTGTTTGACGGTCGGCCTCGGAAAAACTGTAACAAATCGATTCGTTGTAACCACGATCAACCAATAAATCGACCAAACGACGCTGCGGCAACAGTGTCTCGGACACCCGCTGAGGCTCCGTCGAAATCTGCGGCAGGCGACTTGGCAGACGATCATAGCCATACAAGCGCGCCACTTCTTCAACGAGATCTTCCGGGTAGCTAATATCAAAACGCCAGCTTGGTGCGGTAACCTGCCAGCTTTCGCCGTTTTGCTCTACGGTGAACCCCAGACGTTGCAGATAAGCCTTGATGCTGTCGTTATCTAGCTCCAGTGCCAACAGCTGGTTGGCTCGTTGCGGTTCAAACGCCACAGTTGACGCAGCAGGCAGATGCGCTTGATCAACGGCTTCCACAACCGGCCCCGCTTGGCCACCCGCCAACTTGAGAATCAGTTGGGTTACGCGCTCGATGGCATTTTTTTGTAGCTGCCAATCCACCCCACGCTCATAGCGGTGTGAAGCATCCGTGTGCAGCCCATAAGCGCGCGCTTTACCTGCCAATGAAATCGGCGCAAACCAGGCGCATTCCACAAAAACATCCTGGGTTTCGGCGCTGACGGCAGTGGCAGCACCGCCCATCACACCGGCCATCGCAACAGCTTGTTTCTCGTCTGCGATCACCAGGGTGTCGTCATTGAGCTCGATTTGCTGGTCATTGAGCAACTCCAGCTTTTCAACTTGGGTAGCGCGGCGCACTTGAATATCGCCCTGCAACTTAGCCAAATCAAAGGCATGCAACGGCTGACCTAATTCGAGCAGCACATAGTTAGTGATATCGACAATAATATCGACGCTACGCACGCCACCGCGACGCAATTTTTCCACCATCCACAACGGCGTAGGTGCGGACACGTCAACTTGACGAATCACACGGCCTAAATAGCGTGCGCAATCTTCTGGTGCTGTCAGAGTAATCTGCTTGCTGTCGTCGATTGTGGCGGGCACGGCTTCAATAGCCGGCTCATTGAATGGCAGATCATTTAGAGCAGCCACTTCACGCGCCACACCGCGAATGCTCAGGCAGTCACCACGATTAGGGGTGAGATCCACCTCAATAAGTGTGTCGTCCAACGACAAATACTCGCGAATATCAGTACCCACCGGCGCATCGGCGGGCAGCTCAAGTAAGCCATCAATCAAGTCTTCCAGACCGATTTCGGAGGCACCGCACAACATGCCAAAGGAGGCTTCGCCACGCAGCTTGGCCTTCTTGATTTTGAAATCGCCCGGTAGTTTGGCACCCACACGGGCAAAGGGCACGCGTAAGCCCTCGCGTACATTGGGTGCGCCACACACGACCTGCACGGTGTCTTCGCCATCGCTCACCTGGCAAACACGCAGTTTGTCGGCATTGGGATGAGGCGCCACAGCCACCACTTCAGCCACGACGACACCCGAAAAGGCGGGTGCTGCGGCCTCGATGCCGTCAACTTCCAACCCGGCCATGGTGATTTGATGAGCCAATTCGTCGCTGCTCAACGACGGGGAAACCCACTCTCTTAGCCAGCTCTCACTGATTTGCATTACTTGTCATTCCTGAATTAGTTATCAAACGTCGGCATTAAAACTGCTTGAGGAAACGTGCATCGTTGCCGAAGAACAGCCGCAGGTCGTTTACGCCATAACGCAACATGGCCAAGCGCTCGACGCCCATGCCAAAGGCAAAACCGGAGTATTCCTTGCTATCGATACCACCCTGCTTGAGTACATTGGGATGCACCATGCCGCAGCCCATGATTTCCAGCCAACCGGAATGGCCGCATACACGGCAGCCATCGCCGTGGCACATCACGCAGCCGATATCGACTTCGGCGCTGGGCTCGGTAAAGGGGAAATAGCTGGGACGGAAACGCACCGCCAAGTCATCTACTTCAAAGAAATGCTGCAAGAAAGTGCTTACTGTGCCACGCAAATCCGCAAAGGTAATATTCTTATCGACCAACAAGCCTTCTACCTGATGGAACATGGGGGTGTGGGTGACATCAGAATCACAACGATACACACGCCCCGGTGCAATAATGCGGAACGGCGGCTTGCTGGCTTCCATTACCCGCACCTGCACCGGCGAAGTATGGGTGCGCAACACACACCCATCGTCAAAGTAAAAGGTATCGTGCATGGCGCGCGCCGGATGGTGCGGCGGGATATTGAGGGCTTCGAAGTTGTGGTAATCGTCTTCGATTTCAGGGCCTTCCGCCACGTCATAACCCAAACGCGAGAAGAAGTCTTCAATACGCCGGCGGGTACGTGTCACCGGATGCAGCCCACCGGTTTCGCGACGACGCCCCGGCAAGGTAACGTCCAACTTGTCGGCGGCCAATTTCTCGGCCAAGGCCGCGTCAGCCAATTGCTGCTTACTGGCCTCGATAGCGGCCTGTACCTTGTTGCGCCCTTCATTGATTAGCGCACCAGCTTTCGGGCGCTCTTCTTTTGGCAACTTACCCAGCCCGCGTAATAACAGGCTAATTTGCCCTTTTTTACCCAAGTAGGTGACCCGCACTTGATCCAGTGCACGCAGGTCATTGGCATCGGCCACGGCCTGCAAGGCTTCGTTTACCAGTGTATCTATGTTTTCCATGCGTTATTCCAACGTTGCGGCGACTTGAAACAAAAAAGGGAGAAGAGCGCGAACTCTTCCCCCTTTTCGGGTTGTGTCATCAAGCAGCCGAAATGTGCTGTAATGAAACCCTTATCAGGCGGCAAGACCCGCTTTGGCTTTCTCGGCCAAAGCACTAAAGGTTGCTGCATCGCGTACGGCAATATCGGCCAACACTTTACGGTCGATTTCGATATTGGCTTTTTTCAAGCCATTGATGAAACGGCTGTAAGACAAGTCATTCAAACGGGCAGCAGCGTTAATACGCACAATCCACAGACGACGGAATTGACGCTTGCGTTGACGACGGTCACGGTAGGCGTATTGACCGGCTTTAATCACCGCTTGAACTGCTACACGGTAAACGCGACTACGCGCACCATAATAGCCTTTTGCTTGCTTCAGAATCTTTTTGTGACGGCGACGCGCCTGTACACCACGTTTTACACGAGCCATTGCTCTTCTCCCAAATTAATCTTGTATCAGTAAATTAAATAGTCGCTTAGGTATAAGGCAGCATGCGCTTAACCAACTTCTCGTCGGCGGCGGTCACTTGCTCTTTCGGGCGCAACTGGCGAATGCGCTTGGGAGATTTGTGCGTCAAGATGTGGTTCTTGAACGCTTGCTTACGCTTGTAACCGGAGGCGGTTTTCTTGAAACGCTTGGCGGCCCCGCGGTTTGATTTCATTTTTGGCATGGTACTCGGTTCTCGTTTGGTTTAATCCAAGTGTGCCCGAAGGCACGCTAATTAAAGCAATCTTGCGATTACTTTTTCTTTTTCGACCCGGGAGAAATCACCATAATCATTTGGCGACCTTCCATATTGGGTCGTTGCTCCACTGATCCCAAATCTTCCAGATCAGCTTCGATTCGTTGTAGCAGCTCGCGCCCCAAATCCTGGTGCGCCATTTCACGACCGCGGAAACGCACGGTCACTTTGGTTTTGTCGCCGGCTTCCAGGAAACGGCGCAAATTACGCACTTTGATATTGTAATCGCCAATATCGGTGCCAGGCCGGAATTTAATTTCCTTGACCTGCATGCGATGCTGTTTCTTGCGCGCTTCCTTTTGCTTCTGTTTTAACTCAAACAGATGACGACCATAGTCCATGATTTTGCAAACTGGCGGCTTGGCATTAGGAGAAATCTCTACCAAATCCAGTTGTTTGTCGGCTGCTGCGGCTTTTGCTTTGTCGATATCAACAATACCGATTTGTTCGCCATCAACGTCAATCAAACGTACTTCCGGCACGTTGATTTGATCGTTAATACGAGCGCGTTTACTGCCGCCCTTGCCTGATGATCGCTTTTTAATAGTTGAGCCTCCAATAAATCAAACAGATGCAGCAACAGCTATAGCTGCAATACAGAGGGCGCATTTTAGCCATGCGCGCGGCGTTAAACAACCCCTTAGAGGCTGTCGCGCCACTTATTTAAGTGCAATTTGGGTGCAATGCCGAATTTGCGGTAAAGTAGCGCCTTTTTCGACAACATCCTTGGGGGCCGTCATGGTCAAACAAGTCGCCATTATTATGGGTTCACAGTCTGACTGGGAAAAAATGCAGCCCGCCTGCGAGGCACTGGATACCTTTGGGGTCAGTTGGAAAGCCGAAGTGGTATCTGCCCACCGCACCCCCGAACGCTTGGTGGAGTTTGCCAAGGGTGCTGTCGATGCAGGTTATGAAGTCGTGGTAGCAGGTGCTGGCGGTGCCGCCCACTTGCCGGGCATGGTGGCCTCACTGACGCCGCTGCCCGTGCTGGGTGTGCCGGTCAAAAGCCGTGCATTAAGCGGCTGGGACAGCCTGCTCTCTATTGTACAAATGCCGAAAGGCGTTGCCGTGGGCACCTTAGCCATCGGCACCTCGGGCGCTTTCAATGCCGGTTTGCTGGCGGCACAAATCATTGCCACTCATGACAAATCGCTACAGCAAAAAATTGCCGCTTGGAAAGCAGAGCGCGCCGAGGAAGTGCTTGCCGACGCCAACCTTGCAGAAAGCAAAAGCTAAGGAATACCACTCATGGCACTTAAACAACCTATTCTCCTGCTGGGTTACGGTCAGCTTGGCTTAATGATTGCCGAGGCTGGCGCGCGTTTAGGGTTAGTCGTTGACCGCTATGACCCTGAAAACGCCTGCATGTTACCGGGAACATCCGACTTCCCCACCCAGATTGATTTAGAAAGTGCCTTATCACGTTACGCCGCCATTAGTGTGGAACGCGAAGCCTTTCCCGATACCGGCTTGTCAGCCGATCTGGCCACCAGTGATACATGTGTCGCGCGTGGTGCCTTAAAGGTTATCCCTGATCGCTTTAATCAGAAAAGCCTGTTGGATGAACTCAACATCCCCACAGCCGCTTGGATGCGCCTGGATAGCGCCGACGATTTTCATGAAGCGCGCAGCCGCTTCGGTGATGTGGTGATTAAAAGCCGCAGTGGTGGCTATGATGGCCGTGGCACTTGGCTCGTCAAAGCGGACGATGCCATTGATGATATTCCGTTGGATCAATTAGCAGGCAACGCCATTGTGGAACAGATGGTGCCCTTCCGTCGTGAGCTGTCCATCGTCGGCGCGCGCAATTTGGCGGGTGACTGCGTCTTTTTCCCTCTGGTGCGCAACCATCATCAGGACGGCATTTTGCGCCTTACCCTGGCACCGGCACAGCAAATTGACGCCATTCAACAGCAAGCCGAGACGCTTTTGAAAGATCTCATGGAGCGCATGGAATTTTGTGGCGTCATGGCGGTCGAGTTGTTTGACGAAAACGGAAAACTGTCGGTCAACGAGATTGCGCCACGCGTTCACAATTCCGGCCACTGGACACAAGAAGGCACAGACTGGTCGCAATTTGCACTGAATGCCGTTGCGCTCACCGACCTTCCCTTACCTCAGCCCACCACCACGGGTTTTACCGCCATGGTCAACTTGATTGGGGTTGAGTTTGACGATGCTTGGCTGTCACGGCCGGGCGTGGTGCATTGGTATGGCAAGGGATATCGCCCCGGCCGCAAGCTGGGACACGTCAACCTGCATGCGTTTACGTTGGAAGGACTACGCAGCCAGCTGGCCGCTTGGCATGATGTGTTGCCCGATCAGGCACAAGAACAGCTTGATGCCGAGATTGCGTTGCAGCCGTAATGCTACTTCGTCGACTGCGTTGAGGGCGTCGACGAGGCGGTAGTCTGCTGGGATTTATCGACCAATTTGGGATTTTGCTTCAACAGTTTCTCGCGCATCGCCTGTAACTGTGCCATTTCCTGTTTGGCCGCTTTAATTTGCTCGGCGGTAATACCCGAGCCGCTCTGTTTGGCCTTTTTGATCGCCTCTTCCAGCCGCCCGACTTTTTCTGGCACTGCATCCACATAGCTTTGGTATAGCTTGAGTTGTTGCGCCTTTTCATACTGCGCATATTTTTCCGGATCGGCTAACTGTTCCTTGGTCGGTTTCTCGCGTTTGGCGGGCAACGGCGACATGGGCGGCACGCGGCTATCGCCATGCAACCTAGCCTGCTGCATCGACAAAATGGCCGCCTTATCCAGGCCATTTCCTGTCATCTTGGACGGCTTTTCACGAGAATTTACCGAGTCAGGCGCTTTTATCTGAGAATCAGAAGGTGACTTATTGGCAGACGGCGGCACAGCTTCTGCTGGCTGCGTAACTGGCCCAACTTTGGTGGCCGCCGGCTTAACATCCGGCAGCAACCAAAGCATGCCGCAAACGATTAACACCAAAGGCGTTAACACATAAAGCAAAGGCCGAATCAATGTCCAGCGGCTCATCGATCAATTCACCTCAATATCTGCTTGTTGACGCAATCGCTGCATTAACGCCTGATGCGCCTCAAGCAACTGAATGCGTGCAATGGCACGCGAGGCCTGATAACGCACGCTACTGGAATCTACCGGTAAATAAGTGCTTTGTGCATCTTTCACCCACACCACTTCCCAGTGGCCGTCGGGCGCACGCAACGGCACGGAATATTCGCCTTCCTCTTGCAGCATGGCAGCATTAGTAAGCCACTGCATGCCGTCATTTTTACGGGTTAGCACGCCCAAATCCACACTGCCCTTTTGAAAGGCCGGATCCGCATAGCGCAACATCACCTCACTGGGATCAATGCCATTTATCATCGCCTTGCGACCTTTCTCGCAGGCTTGGCGACTATTGCAGGCCAGATGAAACGCGTGCACGCTTTTTGGCACTAAAAAGTCCGCTTTGTGGTTGTTATACCAATCGGCAATTTGCTCATCGGTGACCTGCTTGGCGGCTTTTTCCAGGCGAACGTTACGATTGTCATGCACGATATGAACCAACCCTTGCTGTTCCAACCATGCATTGTTGAGCTGACGATCGACCAATGCCTGCTTCACCGCGGCAATGGCATCCGGCTGCCAGCCACTCTTACGGTGTAGCCACCAATAAAAATAGCGTTTCATGACCTGCTGGCGCACTTGCGCGCGAATAAACTGGCTACCACGCTGCTGCAATGCCAGTCGACCCTGTACATTTTGCTGTAAATACAGCTCGGCCAATGTAAACGTCTGTTCCGGGGCGCCGGGGAATTGATAGCGCACCAGAACAATAGATTTCGCCGCGTCCAATTGCTCGGGCGTCATGCCAATGGTCCGTCGGCTGTCGGCTTTTAATGCGGCATCGATATCCATGCCTTTGGCATGAATGGGTGACAGCAAATAGGCATTCAACCCTTTCTTATCAAGGTGCGCCTTGATGTATTCGGTGAAAGGTTTCACCAGCTGACCGTGAAATAAGCTATAGGCTTCCCGTTGTCGCTCGATAGCCGGGCCAAACCCGACGTTATAGGGCGTTTGCGGCGACTCAAAGCCCTGTTGGCGCGCATAATTGGCGAGCAGACGAACGTCCACCAACTGCTGTTTGTAATCGGCCTCGCTCACGCTGGTGGTGGCGTGGCGCTGCTCTGCCTGATAGAGCAGTTGAAAAGCCTGCGGTGACAGGCACCAGTGGTTAACACATAAAGCAGTGGGTGCCGCTGCTAGGGCACCCACTGAAAAACACATCATGAAAGCAATACATACTAAGCGTTTCATATCGTAACGTCCGATTATTGCACGAAGCGTAACGCCGCTCGATTAAGCACATCCACCGCTAGTGCAATGGCGTGTGGAATCATGATTTTTCCCACCTGAAGACGGTCGCTGTCTGCCGTGCTATTAAGCACTAAACCGCCCTGACTATACGCTATCTGACCACCCTGATCCAAAAGCGGGCGGATATCCGTCGCGGTTGGCGACAGGGGCGTAAAGTCATTCAATGCGGCAGTCACCAAGGCCGGATCATTGAGGTTATCGCTCATGTAATGATCGTCTACCCAAGACTCCCAACCGGCATGATTCAAGCTGGATGTCGTCCAAACGTGATGCGGCTGCATGATATCCAGGTGCAATGCAAAGCCCAACGTTTGAACTGTCGGGTGCGCCAAGAACTGCTTAAACCAGTATTCCTGCATATTGCTAATGGGCTGGAATGCCATGTCTTGGAAATCGTCATACATGCCTTTATTGGAATAGCTACCTTGACGATAGTTGGCCTCGGTAATGCCATAAGAATCATATTCGGAATCCTCGGCACAATCCCACCAGTAGCACCAGCCCGTCATGCCGCCTGGGCCATCATCCAAGTGGTCGTTATTCAACCAGGTTGCCGCCATGTTATCGACGGCACCCCAGACGGTGAGCAGCGAATAGTTGTAGCCACCGTAATCATTGCCGTGCACATCCGATCCGCGGGTATAGTTTTGAAAGTGCCAGTAAACGGTGTACTTGATAATGAAAGAACCGGCACCCCAAACAGGCGCTTCGACACAATCGCCCGAGACATTGCCACATAGATAGGTGTCATCAAAAAAGTCGGGCGCGGCAGCGGCATCTGCCAAGGCTTGCGTAAACTCATCCATGGTATAGCCTGCCGCCAAGGCACCGGCTTTGAGCTGTTCGTAGTTGGTGGTATCTGGGTGATTTGCCATGTAGTGCACGGCATCAATGACGATTTGTTTATGTGTCCAGGTCTTATAGGCAAAGGCCGAGCAGGTCATACTTAATAAGGCAAAAGCCAGTAGAAGGCGTTTCATACGCTATCCTCTTTCTTATT
This sequence comes from uncultured Alcanivoracaceae bacterium, assembly GCA_964456185.1. Lineage (GTDB taxonomy): Bacteria > Pseudomonadota > Gammaproteobacteria > Pseudomonadales > Alcanivoracaceae > CAYVZZ01. The sequence continues at coordinate 11,507 of CAYVZZ010000033.1, read as the reverse complement.
ATCGGTAGTGTCCCTATGAATAATCCCTCCCTTAGTTGAAAGATTGTACTGCTCACTAATTAAACAAAAAGGACGCTTGCTGCCACCCAAGGGGACAAATACTGACAGCGACTATGACACAATAGGCACCCCGCACACTTTGGACTATCACGCTCATGCCATTGGTTAACCTACGCCAGATCAACCTTAGCTATGGCGACCGCCCCCTGCTGGATCAACTCAATTTAACCATCGACAAGGGCGAGCGCCTTTGTTTGGTGGGACGCAATGGCAGCGGCAAGTCCACTTTAATGAAGCTAATCGAGGGGCAGGTGCATGCCGACAGCGGGCTGGTGGAATATAGCCAAGGGCTACGCGTCGCGCGCATGGAGCAGGAAGTGCCCGAGGATTCGGCCGACAGCATACGCAGCTTGGTGACGGGCGGCTTAGGCGAAATGGGCGAGCTGCTGCAACGCTTCCACCAGCTCACTGAATCACACGAGGCGGACGCCACCGAACAGCTCACGGCCATCCAACAAACATTGGACGAAAAGAACGCCTGGGGCATGGCGCAGCGCGTTGACAAGGTTTTGTCACAGCTACAACTTGATGGAGAATTGTTGTTTTCCGGCCTATCCGGCGGCATGAAACGTCGTGTGCTACTGGCGCGCGCCCTAGTACAAGAACCGGATTTGTTGTTACTCGACGAGCCCACCAACCATTTGGATGTGGCTGCAATCGAATGGATGGAAAATTTTCTGCTGGACTACCCCGCCACGCTGCTTTTTATTAGCCACGACCGCGCCTTGATTCGCCATCTGGCCACACGCATTATCGAGCTGGATCGCGGTTATCTCACCAGCTGGCCAGGCAATTATGATCGCTATCTCACGGGCAAAGCCAAAGCATTGGAAGACGAAGCCCGCGAGCAGGCGCTATTTGATAAACGCCTGAGTCAGGAAGAAAAATGGATTCGCCAAGGCATTAAAGCCCGTCGCACCCGTAACGAAGGCCGCGTGCGTGCATTAAAAGCCATGCGCCGCGACTACGCCAACCGTCGCAAAAAACAAGGCACGGCCAACCTCACCATTCAACAGGCCGAAGGCAGTGGCAAGCTACTAATCGAGGCAAAAGACCTTAGCTACCAATATGACGACCAACCCATCGTCTCGCATTTCAACTGGATGCTACAACGTGGTGACCGGGTGGGCATCATCGGCCCCAACGGCTGCGGCAAATCCACCCTGCTCAAGCTACTCTTAAAACAGCTGACACCCCAAAGCGGCAGCATTCGCCACGGCAACCAGTTACAAGTCGCCTATTTCGACCAGCTACGCGACAAGCTAGACCTCAACGCCAGCGTGCTCGACAACCTGGCCGAAGGCAGCGATCACGTCACCATCAACGGCAAATCCAAGCACGTCATCGGCTACCTGCAAGACTTTCTCTTCTCGCCCGACCGAGCGCATCAACCGGTATCCGCCCTATCCGGCGGTGAGCGCAATCGGCTATTGTTGGCCAAAGTCTTCACCCGTACCTTTAATCTGCTAGTGCTCGACGAACCCACCAACGATCTGGATGTGGAAACCCTCGAGTTGCTGGAAGACCAACTGCAGCAATATCAAGGCAGCCTATTGTTAGTCAGCCACGACCGCGCCTTTATCGAAGCAACGGTTACTTCCACACTAGTACGCGAAAACGGCAACTGGAATAGCTATGTTGGCGGCTATGACGATTGGCAGCGCCAGCGGCAAATATCGCAAAGTAAAGCCCCTCAACCGGTACAAGAGAAGAAAACCAAGCCGGCACAGGAACCCAAACGCCCCACTAAAAAGCTCACCTACGCAGAACGCCTTGAGCTGGAAGCCCTACCCAATGAGCTGGAGACCTTGGAAGGTACGGTAGCCAAGCTCACCGAACAGCTAAACGACCCCGCGCTATATCAGGGTGACCAACAGGATAAGCTGGCCGAATTAAACCAAGCGCTTGAACAAACACAAAACGAGCTCGATGAAAAATTCATGCGCTGGACCGAGCTGGAAGAAAAGGCGGAATAAGCTCGCTACCCTTTTATCACATTGCCTCGCCACCGCTTCCCCCTTGTGCCCCACGGGGCAGGCGAGTATAAAGGCACACTTTAAGCCCGCTAATAACCAATGGAGTCTATCGTGAACAAGTCTCTTTCTCCTGTTGATCCGGACGGATTGCTCGAATATTCAGTCGTTTTCACCGACCGTTCGCTGAACCACATGTCTGAGCAATTTCAGCAAGTGATGCGTGACATCTCCAGCACGCTAAAAGAGGTTTACCAAGCCGATAGCCTCGTCTTGGTGCCGGGTGGCGGCACCTACGGCATGGAAGCGGTGGCACGCCAATTTGCCACCAACAAAAAGTGCCTGGTAATTCGCAACGGCTGGTTTAGCTACCGCTGGAGCCAAATTTTTGAAACCGGCAACATTGCCGCATCCACCACGGTACTCAAGGCGGCGCCCATTGAAGAGAGTCCGCAAGCCAGCTTTGCACCCGCGCCGATTGAGGAAGTGGTTGCCACCATCGAAAAAGAAAAGCCCGAGCTGGTTTTCGCCCCTCATGTAGAAACCGCCTCCGGCATTATTTTGCCGCAGGATTACCTGGAAAAAGTCGCCGCTGCCGTACATAAAGTCGGCGGTCTATTCGTGCTCGACTGCATCGCCAGTGGCACCATCTGGGTGGACATGAAAAAGACCGGCGTGGATGTACTAATTAGCGCTCCGCAAAAAGGCTGGAGCTCTAGCCCCTGTGCCGGCTTGGTGATGCTGTCCAACGAAGCCGAGAAGCGCATGGCAGCTTCCCAAAGCACCAGCTTTGCGCTCGACCTCAACAAGTGGCGCGGCATCATGAAAGCCTACGAAGACGGCGGCCATGCCTACTATGCCACCCTGCCCACCGACACTATCACGCAGTTCCGCGACAACATGTTCGAAACCCGTGACCTGGGCTGGCAAAAAGCGGCCGACGCTCAACAAGAGCTGGGCGACCGTATTCGCAAACTACTCGCCGATTACGGCTTCAAAAGCGTGGCCGCCGACGGCTTTGGCGCACCGGGTGTGGTAGTGAGCTACACCGAACAAGACGCCATTCACACAGGCAGCGCGTTCAAGCAGGAAAACACCCAAATCGCCAAAGGCGTGCCGCTGGCTTGTGATGAGCCGGACGGATTCAAAACCTTCCGTTTGGGACTATTTGGACTGGACAAAATCAAGGACGTCGATGCCGCGGTTAAGCGTCTTCAAGATGCGCTTGATGCGATCAAGTCATAAGTAGGTTACGCCTCATCAAACGGCGCGCCTTAGGGTGCGCCGTTTTCTTTTAAAATTATTTTACTTTTTATTTGTAATACTCTATTACTCGGATTAGCGTCAGAGTATACGAACAATAATTAATCGTTTGGATTCAACGATGGGAATTCGGGTGAATAAGAGGCTGTGGTTTGCGCTGGCTAGTGTTGTGCTGCTGCTCGTGCTCATTGCCTTGTTTAACATTCCGTCGCCAACCACTCAGCCACCCACACTCAGCGCAGCGGAACAGCAATGGCTTAACGCTCACCCCACTATCCGCGTAGCAACCACCCCGACATCCCAATACGCGCCGTTTAGCTTCATCGATTCACAGGGCAAACCGAGTGGCATTTCGCCTGATTACCTCCGTGCACTGTCCCGGCAGCTTGGCATTCACTTTCAATTCGTTCCCACAGGCACCTTCGCAGACAGCCTAAAGGCCATCCGCCAGCACCAAGTCGACCTACTCATGTCTGTGGGAAAAACACTTAATCGTAGTCGCCATCTACGTTTCACCCAGCCCTATATGAAGGTGCCGGTGGCCATCATCGTGCGCAAAGCCTACAAAAAACAGCTTACGGCTAACGCGCTAAACGGAGTGAGAGTTGCAGTGGGAAAGGACTATCAGGCCGATATTTGGTTAAGCCAGCATTACCCGGCCGTTAATCGGGTCGAGGTGGCCAACGATGCAATCGGTCTGACTCGGCTTTCATTTGGCAATGTTGATGCCGCCATCGCCGATCTGGCCAGCGCCTCTTACGTATTACGCTCACAGCACCTAGGCAACTTACGCGTTGCTGGCCAGCTGGATATCAAATACGACATCCGTTTTGCCATACGCAAAGACTGGCCAATGCTGCAAAGCATCCTTAATAAGGGGTTGCATCAATTACCCGCCAGCCAGCGTAACGCCATTAAAAGCCGCTGGATTTCTCTTGCTATCCCCACCCCCATTCTGGGCGGGCAAACAGTGCGCTGGCTATTAATCACCGCCGTTCTATTGTTAATAAGCTTGGCCGTTATCCTTTTATGGAACCATCAGCTGCGCCAGCAAACCCGCAAACGCACCCACGAACTCAACGACCAGCTTGAGCAACGTAATGCAATAGAGCAGAAATTGCGGGCCAGCGAAGCACGCTGGAAGTTTGCTTTGGAGGGTGCCGGCAGCGTGGTTTGGGACGCCAACTTACTAACCCAGGAAACCACCTACACCAAACGCTGGAAAGAAATGCTCGGCTATACCGATGAAGAACTGGCCGCCAGCAATTGGATGGATCTTGTCCACCCAGATGACAAAAGCAATGTTGCAGCCGTCCTAAAGCGCTATCTCAAGAGCCAAGACACCTATTATCGCAATGAATTTCGGATGCGTTGTAAAGACGGCAGCTACAAGTGGATTCTGTCACGCGCCATGGCCGTCAGCCGCGATGCACAAGGGCACCCGCAGCGACTCGTTGGCACCAATGACGACATCACCGAACGCAAAACAGCCGAACTGCGCATTCGGCACATGGCCATGCACGATTCACTTACCGGCTTGGCCAATCGACGCCAAGCGCAGCAATTCTTTACCCATTGGCAGGAAGGCTCGCCTCCGCCTTCCAAGCAACTGCTGTTTATTTTTATTGATGTCGACAACTTCAAAACCATCAATGACTCATTAGGCCACCAGACGGGCGACAGGCTGCTTACTGCATTGGCCAAACGGCTAGAACACTGCCTAGCAACCGGCGATATTGCCAGCCGACACGGCGGTGATGAATTTTTGACCATCGCGGAAATAGCCCATCCAAATGATGAGCCCGCATTAATTGAGAAACTCATGCGCTGTTTGCGCGACACCTATCGTCTTGACGGGCATGAAATACATGCCTCTGTGTCTGCTGGCATATCTCACTATCCCGAGCATGGCAGCAATTTCGAAACGCTGGCTCGTAAAGCAGACATCGCCTTACATAATGCGAAAAAAGCTGGGCGCAATACCTATTGTCATTTTCATGACGACATGGAAAAGGCGCTTTTAAAACGTGCCAACATCAACCATGACCTGCAAAAAGCACTACAACGCGATGAATTTGTGCTGTATTACCAACCACAGACCGACTTGAACAGCGGAGCCATTATTGGCGCAGAAGCGCTTATTCGTTGGCAGCACCCAACGCACGGGCTGATAAGCCCAGCCGAGTTTATTCCCATTGCCGAGGAGTCCGGCCATATCGTGGCGCTAGGTGAGTGGGTCTTAACCCAAGCATGCCAACAGGCAAAGCGTTGGCAGGACGCCGATTACCCACCACTCAGGCTGGCGATCAATCTATCGGTACCGCAATTTACCCAAGGCAACTTGAGCCACCTCCTTCCCAAGCTCTTAAAAGACTTACAATTAGACGCTTCTCGCCTGGAGCTAGAGATCACCGAGTCGGTTTTCATCGGCGACATCCAACCGGTGCTCGATGCCCTAGACACCTTCCATCGCATGGGAATCATGACCGCCATTGACGATTTTGGTACAGGTTATTCCAGCTTGTCCTACCTCAAGCAACTGCCCGTCGATAAACTAAAGATCGACCAGTCCTTCATCGCCGAGCTGGGCGATAAAGCCACCATTGCCATCGTGCGCTCCATTATTTCGCTTGCACACGGCCTGAATTTACAGGTTATTGCGGAAGGAGTGGAAACCCGCGAGCAAAGAGATTGGTTAAGGCAGGCTGGCTGCGATCAGGCTCAGGGATATTTTTACAGCCAACCCCTACCGGCTTCAGCGTTTGAAGGGCTGCTAAAAGAACCGAGTCCGCGATAAACCTGAACAACAATTGACCACAGCGACACATCAGCAGTCTGTAAAGCGAATGTAAAAAACCGGCCAGTGCTTAAAATTCATCCCCACATTGATGACTCCCATCCATCAATGAATAACGCTCTCCCGAGCAATAGAACGGCATCTTCCCAGGATGCCGTTTTTTTTATTCGCATTTTGTCCCTTTTTCCACACCTCAATCGGTTTACAATGATGGTCGTTTGTTAACCGAAAAGGGAGCGGTTTTTTCATGCAATTCGATTATCTTATTGTGGGTGGTGGCTCTGCCGGCTGCGTGCTGGCCAATCGATTATCGGCCAACCCACAGCATCGCGTGTGCCTGCTGGAAGCCGGCCCCGATGACGACAGCCCGCTAGTGCGAATTCCCGCGGGCATCATTGCCTTGATGCGTTCCAACAAGCGCAACTGGCGATACTGGTCCGCCCCCCAGAAACACCTCAACAATCGCGAGCTATATGTCCCGCGTGGTAAAACCCTTGGAGGCTCCAGCTCGGTTAATGCCATGGTTTACACCCGCGGTCACAAGTGGGACTACGACCACTGGGCAGAACTGGGTAACGAAGGCTGGGGCTGGGATGACGTGCTGCCCTACTTTAAAAAATCAGAAAACAACGCCCGCGGCGCGGATGAATTTCACGGCGTAGGTGGCAATTTAAACGTCTCTGACCTTACCTATTCACACGACGTCAGCCGAGCCTTTGTGAAAGCGGCAGTCGAAGCCGGCCACCCGGCAACCAACGACCTCAACAACGACGTGCAAGAAGGCGTTGATCTTTTCCAGGTCACCCAAATCGACGGCGAGCGCAGCAACGTAGCACGCGGCTACCTGACGCCCATTAAAGACGAACGCGACAACCTGACGGTACTCACAGACTGCCTGGCTACCAAAGTCATTATGGAAGGCAAAAAAGCTGTCGGTGTGGAATATCTCAACGCCGGTCGCACCCAAACCATTAAAGCCAATCGCGTTATCCTGTCGGGCGGCGCCATCAACTCGCCGCAGTTGTTGCTGTTATCCGGCATTGGCGGAAAAGAACAACTGGAACACCACGGCATTACGCAAATTCACGACCTGCCCGGTGTGGGACAAAACCTGCAAGACCACCCGGATGCGCTGGTGGTACAACATTCCAAGCAACACTCTGGCACCATGAGCCTCGGCCCCGGTTATCTCCTAACCCGAGGCCTCAAAGCACTGTATGAATACTTCGTCAAAGGGCATAAAGGGCCGCTGACATCCAACGTGGCCGAGGCTGGCGGTTTCATCAAATCGCGCCCGGAAGAACCCATCCCTGATTTACAGCTGCATCTCAGCTCTACCTTACTGGATAACCACGGGCTCAACCTGTGGTTCTCTACCGGTTGGGGTTACTCTGCCCACGTCTGCATTTTGCGTCCCAAGTCACGCGGCTATATTGGCCTGCGGGACGCCGATCCAACCAGCCCGGCGCTAATCGATTTCAATATGCTTAGCGACCCGGACGACATGGAAAACATGCTGCGCGGCATTAAGGCCGTGCGTCGCATCATGAAACAGGACGCGCTCACCCCTTGGCGCGCCGACGAGATTTTCCCTGGCGACGACAAGCAAAGTGATGATCAGCTGCGTGACCATTTGCGTGAGAAAACCGAAACCATATACCACCCGGTTGGCACCTGTAAAATGGGCAACGACGACATGGCAGTGGTCGATAGCCATCTCAAAGTGCATGGACTGGAAGGCCTGTACGTGGTCGACGCATCCATCATGCCAACACTGATTGGCGGCAACACGAATGCGCCCACGGTGATGATTGCCGAAAAAGCCGCCGAAGGCATTTTGGCCGAAAGCGGCTAACTACTGGCCTGCCGATGCGGAAGCTTCTGTATCGGCAGGTGTTGCCAACCAAGCCAATAATTGAGCCGCCACCGCTTTGGGGTGCTCCATGTGGGCGTGGTGATTGCCTTGCATATCTTGCACACTTAAATTCGGTACCCAATCATATCGGTGCTTAAGCAAACCACTGCCTCCTAGCCCTTTAGTGGCCGACAGCAACAAAGTCGGTACCTGAATGCCGCTTAACATGCTTTTCACTTGGCTGTCTTCGATGTACATGGGCGTTGGCCAACGCAAGCGCGAATCCGTACGCCAAGTGTAGCCGTCCTTGCAGGTTTCCAAACCACGTTCACATAGCACCTCAGATGCCGCCAGAGACAAGCCACCAAACCCTTTTGTGCGACTTTCTGCGGCCGCCTCTTGGGTCGCATAAACCGGCTTATTGCCGTGTGGACCCAGGCGTTTTTTCGTGGCCTTGGAAAAGGTGCGCCCTGCCGCCTTGCCCTGCGCACTCATCGGGCCAATGCCATCCAGCAGCATCAAACGCTCTACCGGCAGCATGCGGCTTGTCATCGCAAAGCTGGCCACACCGGCACCTAGCGAATGCCCCAACAAATGAAACCGCGGCCAATCCAGTTGCAGCGCCAAACGGCACACATCTTCCACATAATCCAGGAAATGATAATTGATACCCGCAGGGCGCGGGTCAGACAAGCCGTGACCGGGCAAGTCCAGTGCCAATAAGGGGTTAGGCAAATATTCAACCAGCGGGAGAAAGGAGTTGGCATTATCCAAAAAACCGTGAAGCGCCAAAATTGGCATGCCCTCCCCCGGCCAGAAACGCCCCGCCAATTGCCCATACGGCAAGTCAAATTGCTTTTCTTCTACTGCTCTTGTCATAACGCCACTCAGTGATAAGTTTTTGCTTATTGGTACGAGTGAGCCGTTTAATACGATACTCTTCTTTTAGTGCGTCAGATTGGCTGGGAAATTGTCGCCATGCCAATAGTTTGTCAGGCGGATCGGCGCGAGTAAATTTAGCGCCCTTGCCGCTTCGATGCTTTGCCATCCGCGCATCCAAATCCGGTGTAACGCCAGTGTAGATGCGCCCCGATTGACAGCGCAATAAGTACACAAACCAAGGCCGTGACATACTACACAAAAGCCTGCCAAAACATGTACACGGCCAATGCCAGTAACAAGCCGGAAAAGACCACACTCAATTGCCGCGTGTTCATGGTGTAAGACAAATTGGCACCTATCGGCGCAAAGAAAATACTGGCAAAACCGGCAATCGCCACCGCTGGCAAATAAATGTATCCCAAACTGCCCTGTGGCAGCCCAGCCATTTGCCAACCTTGATGGATATAACTCAGGGTGCCCGCCAAGGCAATGGGGAAGCCCATCACCGCCGAGGTTGCTACGGCTTGATGCACGGCCAACCCGCGCCATTTCAAAAATGGCACGGTAATAAAACCGCCTCCCGACCCGACCAACCCCGACAAGGTGCCAATGCCCAAGCCTGCGGTGAGCGTACTGGCGGGCTTAACCGGCTTTTGCTTCGGCTTAAACGCGGTGGGTTTGGTCTTGTACAACATTTGCATGGCCGAGCCGACAATAAACACGCCAAACAAACCGGCCAGCCAGTTGGCATTCATATAGGTCGCAATAACCGGCCCAATCCAGGAGCCCAGCAAGACGCCGGGAATCAACCACCAGGCCAGCGGCCAAACGATACCGCCATGCTTGTGATGAGCATGCACACTGGAAACCGAGGTGAACAAGATAATCGACATGGAAGACGCAATGGCCATGTGTACCGTCATGGCATCACTAAAGCCCGCAATGGCAAATAGCATGGTGAGCAGCGGCACCAGCACCGAGCCGCCACCAACACCCAGCAGACCTGCCACAAAGCCAGAAAAGCTGCCCAGCAACAAGTAAGCCAGTAACAGCTCAACGGTCACGAGAAGCCGCCTGCTTTTCGATAGCAGCTATCAGCCCTGCCGTCGAGCTATCTAGGGTATCCGCCGCGGCGACCTCCCCCCTCACTTGGGGTAATAGTGCTTCTGCAATCTTCTTGCCCATTTCCACTCCCCACTGGTCGAATGGATTGTTGCCCCAAATTACCGCCGAGGCATAAACCTTGTGCTCATAAAGGGCGATTAGCGCCCCCAAATTAGCCGGGCTCAACTCATTCAATAACAACATATTACTGGGCTGATTGCCACGATATTGCCGCCAAGGCTCGGGTAATGCCGATTCCAACGCTTTATCGCCAAACGCCAGCAAACGGCTTTGCGCCAAGCTATTAGCCAAAGCCAATTGATGCTGGCGCGCCAATTCGTCGCCCTCTTCGCCACCTGGGTAGTCGCGTTTGGCCGGCACAATAAAGTCACAAGCAACGGCATGAGACCCCTGATGCAGCAATTGATAAAACGCATGCTGGGCATTCGGCCCTATTTCACCCCAAATCACCGGGCAGGTGGCGTGCTCTAGGGATTCGCCATGAAGACCCACCGACTTACCATTGGACTCCATTTCCAGCTGTTCGAAATAAGCCGGCAGATAACGTAGCCGACCGTCATAAGGCAAAATGGTACGCGCGCCAATGCCGAGAAAATCCACATTCCACACATCCAGCAGTGCCATGAGCACTGGAATGTTGTCAGGCAAATCGGCACCACGAAAATGCCGATCCATACGCGCCGCACCGGCCAGCAACTCACGAAAGCCGTCCATGCCCAGTGTTAATGCAATGGGCAACCCAATGGCCGACCAGAGAGAAAAACGGCCACCAACCCAGTCCCACAATTGCAGCTGATTAGTGGCGGGAATGCCCCAAGCCGTCATCTTCTCGGGCTTCGACGACACGCCAATAAAGTGACAACGCAAAACGGTGGCTTCATTGCCTAAATGCTTAACCAGCCACTGACGTGCGCTATCGGCATTGTGCAGGGTATCGGTGGTGGAAAACGATTTCGAAGATACGATGAACAGTGTCGACCCAGGCCGAAGGCGTTGACGCAGCTGTGCGATTTGGCTGCCATCCATGCTTGACGCAAAATGCACTCGTAAAGGATGGGCGGATTCAGCGGCGAAATCGCGTAAGGCATAGCTCGCCATGCGTGGCCCCAAATCAGAACCGCCCACCCCGATATTGACCACATCGGTAATGGCATCACCGCGTGCGCCGCGCCATTGACCAGCGCGTAACAATGAAACCAGCTGCTGCATTTTGTCGAGTTGCGCACTGACTTCATCGCTGCGTTCGACATCGGGCAGGCGCAGGCTCCAGTGCTTCGCCGCGCGCTGCTCGCTGAGGTTGACCTTATCTCCACGAAACAGTGCATCGATGGCATCGGGCAGCTGGCAAGCATCAGCCAAGGCACAAAGTTGCTCTAACATGGTCTGCGTAACACGCTGTTTACTGAAATCGGCCAACAGGCCGGACTGCTGACGACTGAAGCGAGAAAAGCGGTGCGCATCTGCCTGAAACAGCTCACTCAGGTGTTGCTGTTTCATCTCGGCGGCATGCGCCTCTAATGCTTGCCATTCAGGTAATTGTTGTCGGTTCATG
>CAYVZZ010000032.1:0-21967 GCA_964456185.1 uncultured Alcanivoracaceae bacterium | reverse complement strand
CACAGGCTCTTGAATATCACGACAATGTTTTTCCAATTCGTGCAGAAAGGCCGCGACGATTAACGCCGTGACACCAGCCGCTAGCTCAATCCAGATGCCATCGTGCAGGTGCCACAACTGGCTAGCCAGCAAGGCACCAGTGGCGGCCGCTTGTGCGACCGCCAAATCGATGAAAATGATGCCGCGCTTGAGCACTTCGCGCCCCAAGGCCACATGCGATAACAACACCAACATGCCGGCGCAAAACGCCGGCGTGATGATAAACCAGGGAAGATCAGCCATGACACGCCTTCCTGGCCTTTAACAGCCGATTGATGGTATCGGTGTAAAGACTAAACAAGTCATCGGCAGCCTCGGTGCCGCCCACGGTAAACGGCAACTGCACCGCGCAGGCCGTTGTGTGGTCGGCCAACCAACGGCTGGCATCGGGGCTATTATGTGGCGCATAGATAATCAGCTTGGCGCCGGACGCCTTCACTACGTTCACCAAATCAGCCAGATGCGAAGGAGTCGGCGGCAGGCCAGGCTTGGGTTCTAACTCACCGGCACGATTTATGCCCAACCAATCCAGCAGATAAATCCACTCCTCGTGATGCACAATCACCGGCATGCCTTTCAATGGCGCGGCCGCCTTCTGCCAGTGTTTAATGGACTGCTTCCAGCGTTGGCTGAACTGATCAAACGCCTGACGGTAATCGCTGGCATTAGCCGAATCCAGCTTAACAAAGCGCGCCGACAAGGCCGCTGCCACTTTCAGTAAGCGATGCGGGTCGAGATGCGCATGGGGGTTACCATAGGGATGGATATCGCCCAAGGCGCGATCGACCGAGGTGGGCACATTTTTTAGCTGAATTTGCTTATCGGCGTAAAACAAACCGGGCGCATGGGTCACCGCCACGTTATTGCCTTGATTCAGCAACACCGGCAACCAACCCACTTCCAGGCCGCCACCGGTGCACGCCACCAAGTCGGCGCGATGCACGCGGATAATCAGGCTGGGGCGCGCCTGCACATGATGGGGATCCTGACTGGCATCAATCGCTTGATACATATCAACATGCCCGGCACCCAGCGCCTTGGACAAGGCCGCCCATTGCGGCTCACAAGCAAATACGTTCAACGCCATGGCCGGTAGGGGCAGGCAAAACGCCAACAACACCAGGCCGAGTTTTATGAATCGATTCGACATTTTTCTGTCTCCTTAAAATTGGTGGGCGGGGTGAGCGCCGATAATCATGGTGTAACCCAGCATGATCTGATTGGCATGCACGGTGCCCGGCTGCCCTCCTGAAACAACGGGGCGATTGAGCCGCACATGGCTCAGCTCAAGCCGCAAGTGGGAAAACTCTGATAGGTTCCACGCCACTTCGATGCTGTCCTGTGAGGACGAATGCAAATCATGGCTGTGATTACCCACCTCGATGCAGCTGTTACCGAAACCGGTGGCCGAGTGGCGGATGCCCAGCTGCCAGCGCGGGGCGAAGCCATAAATCGCTTCGATATAAGCCGCTTGCTGATGCTGTGATGCAGTGGGATTCGCCAAGGGCAAGCTAGTAAAACCGGTATCCAGATCGCTGGCGGCATAGAAATATTCCGCCGTCACCGTTAAGCCGTGGGTGCCATAGGCATCATTGGCAAAGTGCTTGTAAACTGCCTGCAAGCCCGCCAACCAAGCCGAACCCGACGCCGCGATTTGATTACCGCCCCAGCTGAACAAATTCTTCTGGTTACGCTGATAAGCCGCCGATAGCCCCAGTTGCAAGGCCTGATGCGTCCCCATGGAAGGCGCAAAATGCACAAAAGCCGTGGCTAGATTAGGCCCGGTTTGGTCGTCCAGCCCTAATTGGTTATCGCTGATGCCCAAGGTGTCGGCGAGGTCGTCATTCGCCCAACCTTGACCAAAGCCATTCAGCCCACTGCCTTGCATGATTTCGGTGCCCACCAACCAGTACTCATGGGTGGGTAGCAACCAAGTCAGCTGGGCACCATCGCCGCTCAAATGCTCGCCATGAAACAACGACTGATAAGCCAGATTCTGGTCGATGAAGTTCCACTTATGCTTGTGCTTGGTGTTGTGATAGCCGATGCGGCTCAAAAAGCGACCGGCCTTTAGCTGCAAGCCATAAGGCAGTTGCAAGGTTTGAAACCACGCCTCTTCTACCTCGGCTTCGCCGCCTTCCAGTGTGGCCGCCAGCCAGACTTTGAAGTAAGGGTCGACATTGCTGGCAAGGGTGATTTCCGAGCCATCCAGACTCAGGCCTTGGTCGCCAAATTCCGTTTCACCTTGATTAGGAAAAGCGGTGGCTTGATCGATCCACTGCGGCGCTTGGCCGTCGCGGTTGTCATAGTAGGCGTGCCCCATGAGCACGACCGAAATACCCGGGTTATAAGCCGCCAACCCACTGGCGGCCTCGGCCACAGAGGCCAAACTGCCAAGCGCGCACGCCAGCAGTACGATAAATACTCGCATGATAATTCCTCCACGCCCTGCGGTTTGCCAACACACAGGGCAACGGTTGTTTGATTCAGTAACGATGAATTAAAGATGCTCTGAACCAGCCCCTATCCGTCATTCCCGCTTGGCGGTAATCCAGTGTCTTTTAGCGTCACTCGTTGAGCTCAAAAGACACTGGATCCTCGCGCTACGCGCAAGGATGACGGTTAGGGGGTTATTCAGACCTTTCTCAAGACCAGACGCTTGTCCGGCCAAGAATCAAACCGCTGGAGGAGCGCGTGCCTGCGGCGGAAGGAGAGGAGAAGGATAAGCCTGCAACGGCTTGGCTGCCGTCACCCAATAGGTCAGGTGCGGTGGTAAGACGTGAATAAAGTGGAGTGTCGGGCCACTATTGAAACCATGCGCCGACAGACACAAATCACACTGGTGATCAAAGGTCGCCGCCGTTTGCTGCGGATGGCTGCTGGTTTGAATGGCTTCATGCTGATAAAAATGCGCCACCCCATGCCAGGCAATCACCGTATTGATTAGCACCAACTGCAACAACAGCAGGCGAATCAATCGACGTTTGGCGGGAAGGCGTGTTATCACGAGTGTGTCTCTTGCTCGGTTCCCGGCACCGGGTCAAACCCGTGCTTGTGGCTATAAGGATGGCAATGCGCCAAACGTTTTGCCGCCAGCCAACTGCCTTTTAACGCACCATGCTGCTGCACCGCAATGCGCGCGTATTCCGAGCAAGTCGGATAAAAACGGCATTGATTGCCCACCCAAGGCGAGAGCAGGAACTGATAGACATCAATGAGCCACAACAAAAAGCGTCGCATGACCAACCCTATTTCAACTTGCGCTCATTTTAGCCGCTTTTATTGCTAATGAGAACCCATTATCAACTAATACTGTGTTTACCTCATGAGCTGCGCGGTATACTGGCTTCCTTATTTCAACTTATTACCAACCCAAGCCGCCCTGCATGGTCAAAACCTATACTCAAATCCCCCACCAGCCACCAGCCACGCCACTGCTGGATACTGTCGAATCGCCTGCCTCTCTGCGCCAGCTAGCCGACGAACAGCTACAACCTTTGGCAGACGAATTACGCGGCTGGTTGCTGTATGCGTTAGGGCAAAGCGGCGGGCATTTCGGCGCGGGGCTGGGTGTAGTCGAGCTCACCGTGGCACTGCATTATGTGTACAACACACCGGACGATAAACTGGTGTGGGATGTGGGGCACCAATGCTACCCGCATAAAATTCTTACCGGGCGGCGTGAGCAACTGCTGACTATCCGCCAAGCAGGCGGTCTGTCCGGTTTTCCCAGTCGGGATGAATCCTCTTTTGATGCCTTTGGCGTAGGGCATTCATCCACGTCAATTGGTGCGGCTTTGGGGATGAGCCTCGCCAGCCGGTTAACTCAGCGACCGGATAAAGCCGTTGCTATTATTGGTGACGGTGCCATGAGTGCAGGCATGGCGTATGAAGCGCTTAATCATGCGGCACAAACGCAAGCCGATTTGCTGGTGATTCTCAACGACAACACCATGTCCATTGGTCGCAGCGAAGGTGGGCTGACCGATTATTTGGCCGAACTACGGAAGGCGGCCGGACAAGACCAATCCACCCGCATCCCGACCTTGTTCGAACAGCTCGGGTTGGCTTATACGGGCTTGGTCGATGGGCACGACATGCCCGCTCTGCTGCAAAGCTTACGCCAGTTAAAAGATCGCCGCGGCCCGCAGCTACTGCACTTGCAAACCGTCAAAGGCAAAGGTTTTGCCCCGGCCGAGGCCGACCCGGTGGGCTATCACGCCATCAGCAAAATTGCGCCGTTAAACGCCGTCCCTTCGGCCACCGCCGCTAGCCCCAAGTACCAAGCCGTGTTTGGACAATGGCTTTGTGATGCTGCCGTAGCTCATCCTGAGCTGGTGGCGATTACCCCCGCTATGACGCAAGGCTCTGGCATGACGGCCTTTGCCAAACGCTTCCCAAAACGCTTTTACGATGTCGCCATTTGCGAACAACACGCGCTGACTTTAGCCGCCGGGTTGGCCTGTGGCGGGCTGAAACCGGTAGTGGGCATTTACTCCACCTTTTTACAGCGTGCCTATGACCAGTTGATTCACGATATCGTCTTGCAGCGATTGGACGTCACCTTCGGCATCGATCGCGCTGGCATTGTTGGCGGCGATGGTGCCACCCATGGCGGGCTGTTTGATTTGGGTTTTATGCGCAGCCTGCCCCATCTATTAATTGCGGCCCCGGCAGACGAAAACGAATGCCGTCAACTGTTGCAAAGCTGCTTCCTGCATGCCGGGCCTGCCGCCGTGCGCTACCCGCGCGGGCAAGGGCCGGGAGTCGCCATCACACCGATGCTGGAAACACTGACCATTGGCAAAGCCCGTATCATCAGTGATAAGCCTGCCAGCCGGGTTGCCATCTTGTCGTTTGGTGCGCTTTTGGATAACGCCCGCCAAGCCGCTACCGCCCTGGATGCCACTTTGGTCGACATGCGCTGGGTAAAACCGCTCGACACCGACCTCATTGACCAGCTTGCCACACAATATGACTTACTAGTGACGCTGGAAGACCACCAGACAGCCACCGGCGCAGGCACTGCCGTTAGTGAGCATTTACATCAAGCGGCCGCACCTTGTGATTTATTGCTGCTGGGCATCGACGATTGCTTTATACTCCACGGCAATCGCGACCAGCTACTATCCGACCAAGGGCTAGACGCCACCGGCATTGAAACCGCCATTCGCCAACGCTTGGAGTCTTAAATGCCCCGCTTTTACGACCCGCAACCCATTACCGCCAATCAACCACTGGTATTAGGTCAAAACGCCGCCCACCATGCAACCCGGGTGCTACGCCTGAACACTGGCGATGAGTTAACACTTTTCAACGGAGAAGGCGGCGAATGGGATGCACGCATCAAGCAAATAGAAGGCAAGACGGTCACCGTGCTGCCTCACACCTTTCGAGACATCGATCGCACCCCCTCACGACAGGTGACCCTGTGGTTGCCGCTCATCAAAGGCGACCGGCTGGATTGGGCATTGCAGAAAGTCACCGAAATGGGAGCGGCACGCATTTGCCTTTATACCAGCGAGCGCACCGAAGTGCGCCTAAAAGACAAACGCTTGGAAAAGAAACAACAACGCTGGCAACACACGCTCATTAGTGCTTGTGAGCAATGCGGCATGAACCGATTGCCGGAGCTAATGGTGCCGCAGCCCCTCAGCCATCTACTTGAAAGCGGCCCTCAAGGAACAGGCCTGCTAGCCCAACCGAACAGCGAGCCTTTAGCAAAGGTACTCCCCAAAGACGACTCGCCACTCACCCTACTCACCGGCCCCGAAGGCGGCTTTTCACCAGCCGAGCGGCAAGCAGCAAAAGATACCGGTTGTAACGCATTCAGTTTAGGTGAGCGTGTGTTGCGTGCCGAGACGGCGCCAGTGGCGGTGTTAGGGGGGATTTGGGGGCTAGCCGTCGATACTGCTCAAACGTAAAAAGAGCACCCGAAACTGGGTGCCCTTTATCAATAACGCCAAAATCAACAACACTTTCGACAAAACCTAACCGACGCTAAGCCAGTCGAAACTATTTGATTGACTTAACCTACCAATTTAATCAACCGACGGTTAGTTAATCCGATTCGACATCTTCTGAGATACGTCGGCTTTTGGCTTCCGCAGGTGTACAACCTAAACAGCGCAAAAAGGCAGAGTATGCCGGACGCTTCACCATAATATCTGCCATCTCGCCGGCATTACCCCCTAAAAGACTAAACGGCAAAGTGACAACGTACAGTGCTGCCCCTCCTACTGTCATTGCGATGCTAAAGGGGCGGGCAACCAGCACATCACCGAGAATGGCGAATTCACTTGGCTCGGTCACAGCAGGTTGATTGAAGCTATCGGCTTGAGCGACCGGCGACAATCCCATGACAAACAGCACGCAAGCAAAGATTGCGGCGGTTAAAGGGCGCTTGATTCGTGGCATGGTGGTACCCTCGTTTTGGCTTGTTATTAAAGTATTACTCACAGTATGTCAGATAAGTCACTAATTAGGCAAGATATTACGCTTTTGTGTTAAGTGCAAGCCCTATGCCTATCATTTGTGGTGTTGTTCACTCTTTACACAGTGCGTGCTTTATTCATCTTCCAGTGTTAACCCTTGTGTGGCGGCGTCTAGGCTAGTGGCGTCGGTTTCGCTGCCAAGCTTGATCATTAGGCGCAGGTCGTTGGGCGAGTCGGCGTGGCGCAGCGCGTCTTCATAGGTGATTTCGCCATCGCTGTATAAGTCGTAGAGTGCCTGGTCAAAGGTTTGCATGCCCAGCTCGCGTGATTTGGTCATGATTTCTTTGATCAAGTGCGGTTCGCCTTTACGGATATGATCGGCGATTAGGGGTGAATTCAGCATCACTTCAATCACGGCGCGACGACTTTTACCATCGGGCGTGGGAATCAATTGCTGTGCGACTAACGCGCGCAGGTTAAGCGATAAATCCATCCAGGCCTGTTGATGCCGCTCGGCCGGGAAAAAGTGGATGATGCGATCGAGTGCTTGGTTCGCATTATTAGCATGCAAGGTAGCCAAACAAAGGTGACCGGTTTCTGCGAAGGCAAGTGCGTGCTCCATGGTTTCACGGGTACGAATCTCACCAATCAAAATAACATCTGGCGCTTGCCGCAAGGTGTTTTGTAGCGCAATCTCGAAGGAATCCGTATCAATACCTACTTCACGCTGGGTGACGATGCACCCTTGGTGCTGGTGGATGTATTCGATGGGGTCTTCGATGGAAATAATATGGCCACGCGAGTTGCGGTTGCGGTAGCCGATCATGGCGGCCAGCGAGGTGGATTTACCGGTACCTGTCGCGCCCACAAAGATGGCCAACCCGCGCTTGGTCATGGCGAGGTCTTTAATAACGGGCGGCAAACGCAACTCATCAATTGAGGGGATATTCACCTCGATGCGACGAATAACCATGCCAACCAGGTTGCGCTGGTGAAAGGCGCTAACCCGGAAACGGCCAATGCCGCGTGCTGATAGTGCAAAGTTAAGCTCTTTGGTGGCCACAAATTCTTTGCGCTGTTTGTCGGTCATCACGCCGAAGACGATATCGCGCGTCATGTCGGGAGTGAGCGCCTGTTTTGTCACTGGCACCATGCGCCCGTTGACCTTCATGGACGGCGGCACCCCGGCGGTAATGAACAGGTCGGAGCCGCCCTTTTTCATCATGATTTTTAGGAGGTCATTAAATTCCATGGCTTTGCTCTATCCTTCTCTTTCTTGGTCTTGTGCGGGCGCGTTTAAAAGGACTTTTTGTCCTTGGCTTTTTCTCTGGCTACGTCACGACTGATCACGCCTTTTTGTACCAAACCTTGCAGGCATTGATCCAGTGTCTGCATGCCCAAAGCGCCACCGGTTTGGATGGCCGAATACATCTGCGCAACCTTGTCTTCACGAATGAGGTTACGAATCGCCGGCGTGCCGATCATGATCTCGTGCGCTGCACAGCGCCCGCCGTTGTTTTTCTTCAACAAGGTTTGCGATACCACCGCTTGTAATGATTCGGATAACATTGAACGCACCATCGCTTTCTCGGAAGCTGGAAATACGTCAACTACCCGGTCGATGGTCTTCGCAGCGCTCGATGTATGAAGGGTGCCGAATACCAAGTGCCCGGTTTCAGCTGCCGTCAATGCCAAACGGATCGTCTCTAGGTCACGCAGCTCACCCACTAGAATGATGTCGGGGTCTTCACGCAGGGCGGATCTTAATGCTTCGGCAAAGCCCAGAGTGTCGCGGTGGACTTCGCGCTGGTTAAGCAGACATTTTTTCGATTCGTGTACGAATTCGATGGGATCCTCAATGGTGAGGATGTGCTCATAGCGGTTTTTGTTGATGTAGTCGATCATGGCCGCTAGCGAGGTGGATTTACCCGAACCGGTCGGCCCGGTGACCAGCACGATACCGCGCGGAAAATCACAGATTTTTTGGAATACTTTGCCCATGCCAAGGTCTTCCAGGGTAAGTACCTTGGAAGGAATGGTCCGGAATACCGCACCGGCACCACGGTTTTGGTTGAACGCATTGACACGGAAACGGGCAACGCCTGGCACTTCGAAGGAGAAGTCGGTTTCAAGGAATTCTTCGAAGTCCTTACGCTGTTTATCGTTCATGATGTCGTACACCAGCGCGTGCACTTCTTTGTGTTCCATGGCTGGCAGGTTGATACGGCGCACGTCGCCATCGACACGAATCATCGGCGGCAGCCCCGCAGACAGGTGCAAATCCGAGGCACCGTTTTTGGCACTAAAAGCAAGCAGTTCGGTAATATCCATGGACAATCTCTTACTCAGGGCGACAAGCGTCGCCGCTATTCTTCTAATAGTAACGTCTGAGAGTCTAACCTACCCTGTTGGCCGCCGCTATTCAATCTATTCGCTCACGGCATGACAGCCGTGCTGGCAGTATCTACAATAGGCGCGCCAGCCTCTAACACACAGCGAGCAAACATGGATTACGCCAAACTGACTTTTATCGGTGCCGGCAACATGGCACAGGCCCTCACCAATGGCATTTTAGCCAAGGGCTGGCCAGCGGATCACATCACGCTAACCGATGTCAACCAAACGGCATTGGACGATGTCGCCGCACGACTCAACGTGAATGTCACCCGTAATAATACGAAGGCCGTGGCGGCCGCCGAGGTGGTCATACTGGCCGTAAAGCCGCAAGTGCTGGAAGGCGTGGCGCGCGCTTTGGCACCGGCATTGGCCGATGACACCTTGGTTATTTCCATCGCTGCCGGCATTACCAGTACGCAACTCACCGATTGGCTCGGCGAACGCCCGTTAGTGCGCGTGATGCCCAACACACCGGCATTGGTGCAAACTGGCGCATCTGGCTTATATGCCGCCGCCAGCGTAAGTAACACACAAAAACGATTGGCTGAAACCTTAATGGAGGCGGCCGGTTTGGTGCGCTGGTTTGACGATGAAGCCAAGCTCGATGCGGTGACGGCGGTATCCGGCTCGGGCCCGGCGTATTTCTTTTTATTAATGGAACAGATGATTGCCACCGCGGAATCACTGGGACTGGATGCCGACAGTGCGCGTCAGCTGGTGTTGCAAACGGCGTTGGGTGCCGCCAAATTAGCGGGGCAAAGCGACGATAGCCCTGCCGAGCTACGCCGCAAGGTGACTTCGCCGGGCGGCACAACGGCGGCTGCTCTGGCGGTGTTTAGCGAGGCCAATTTTGAGCAGACAGTACGCGATGCGTTAACCGCCGCAAGGGATCGCAGCATCGAGTTATCGGCGAATTAATCGTCATTTTTTAATTTTTCAGGTTGGAGTTACAGATGAATATGCAAGGCGCCCTACAATTCTTGATAGGCACATTGCTTGATCTTGCCGCTTTTCTCATGCTCACCCGCTTTCTGCTGCAATGGGTAAAGGCCGACTTTTATAACCCGGTATCGCAGATGATCGTGCGCTTTACCAACCCACTACTGATGCCGCTGCGGAAGATACTCCCGTCCAGCAACACCTTCGATTTTGCTTCGATTGTGATGGTATTAATCATTATCGTCGTCAAAGTGGTGTTTTTGAGTTACCTGGTCGGGCGTCAGCCCACCGGCGCGGTGTTGTTGGTTGTCAGCCTGCATAGCTTAGCGTCGATGCTGCTTAACTACATTTTCTGGGCGGTGCTGATTCGCGTGCTGCTCAGCTGGGTATCGCCCGATCCTTACAGTCCTTTTGTGCAGATTGTGACGCAACTGACCGAGCCGGTGATGGCACCTGCCCGTCGTCTTATTCCGCCCATGGGCGGCATGGATCTGAGTCCGATTTTGGTGCTCTTTGCCATCCAGTTTTTGATGATTGCGTTCGGACTGTAAGGCGCTAATTTTTGTGTTCACTTTGGTTGGGAAATAACCACCATGGCTTCTGCAATACCCACTGATAGTGTCGGGCTGGTCGAACCGGCTGTACTGCACATCGACACGCCACTGACACTAGAGTGCGGGCGCACCCTGCCCGCCTATGACCTCTGGTATGAAACCTATGGCGAGCTCAACGCGGCCAAGAGCAACGCCGTGCTGATTTGTCATGCCCTGTCCGGCCATCATCACGCCGCCGGTTACCACAGTGAAAATGACAAACGCCCTGGCTGGTGGGACGAATACATCGGCCCCGGCAAGCCCATCGACACCAATAAATTCTTTGTGGTTTGCCCCGGCAACATTGGCGGCTGCCATCGTTCTACCGGCCCCTTGAGCACTAACCCGCAAACCGGCAAGCCTTGGGGGGCGGATTTTCCCTTGTTTACCATTAAGGACTGGGTGCACAGCCAGGCCGAATTTAGCCAGCGTTTGGGCATCGACCACTGGGCAGCCGTCATCGGCGGCAGCATGGGTGGCATGCAGGCCATGCAATGGGCGCTGGAATACCCCGATCGGTTAAGTAACGCCGTGGTCATTGCCTCGGCACCCAAGCTCTCGGCACAAAACATCGCTTTTAACGAAGTGGCGCGCCAGTCTATTTTAACCGACCCCAATTTCCATAACGGACAATACGCCGAGCAAGGCGTGGTGCCGGAACAGGGCGTGGCACAGGCACGCATGCTGGGGCACATCACCTATTTGAGTGATGACGCCATGCGGGAGAAATTTGGCCGCGACCTGCGCACCGGCAGTCTGCATTACAGCTTTGGCGTGGACTTTCAGGTGGAAAGCTATCTGCGCTATCAAGGCAAAACCTTCTCGCAAAAGTTTGATGCCAACACCTATTTGTTGATGACCAAGGCGCTGGACTACTTCGACCCGGCCCGCGATTTTGAAGGCTCGCTAGTGGACGCCATGCGCACCACGCAATGCCGTTTTCTGGTGATCTCCTTTGATTCCGACTGGCGCTTTCCGCCAGCGCGCTCCATGGAGATCGTCAATGCGCTCACCAGTGCGCATAAGCCAGTAAGCTACGCCGAGATCAGCTCGACCCGCGGGCACGACTCTTTCTTGCTGGACATTCCCGCTTATAAACGCACCTTCTCGGCCTATCTCAACCGGGTGGCGGAGGACTTGGCATGACGACACTACGCGCCGATCTGCAATATATCAGCCGTTGGGTGACACCCAACAGTCATTTACTCGATTTAGGCTGTGGTGATGGCACCCTGCTGTCACACCTGATCAACAGCAAACAAGCCACCGGCCTCGGGCTGGAAATCAACCAGGACAACCTGGCTCGCTGCTTAGAACGTGGCGTTGATGTCATCCAGCAGGATATCGACCACGGGCTGGATAATTTTCCTGACGCCCACTTTGATCAAGTGCTCATGACCCAAGCCTTGCAGGCCATGCAGCACCCGGAACAGGTGCTGGCCGATATGCTGCGCGTGGGCAAGGAAGCGATTATCACTTTCCCCAACTTCGGTTACTGGAAAGTGCGTGCTTACTTACTCTTCAAAGGCCGTATGCCGGTGTCCCGGAGCTTGCCTTACCAGTGGTATGACACGCCCAATATTCACCTCTGCACCGTACGGGACTTCGAAACGCATTGCGCTAAAAACGGCATCCGCATCCTCGATCGGGCACTGTTGAATCACGAACACCACGGCAGCCCCCTGACCAATGCCCTGCCCAATCTGTTTACCGAAATCGCCATTTACCGGGTGAGCCGATGAAATTGGTCATGGCCTCTGGCAATGCCGGCAAATTAAAGGAATTCAGTGAACTGCTAGCACCACTGGGTTGGCAAGTGTTGCCACAAAGCGACTTTGCCGTGCCAGGCGCCGAGGAAACCGGCCTGACTTTTGTGGAAAACGCCATCATTAAAGCCCGCAATGCTTGTGAACACAGCGGTCTGCCGGCACTGGCCGACGACTCCGGCATCGAGGTAGACGCTTTAAACGGCGCGCCCGGTATTCACTCGGCGCGATTTGCCGGTGAACACGGCAATGATGCGGCCAACAACGCTTTGCTAATCGAAAAGCTCGCCGATGTACCTGTCGCGCAACGCACTGCCCGCTATCACGCGCTGTTGGTTTTCCTGCGACATGCCAACGACCCCACGCCGATTATTTGCCACGGCAGCTGGGAAGGTCGCATTATCGACCAACCACGCGGTGACAACGGTTTTGGTTACGACCCCTATTTTTACGTGCCCGAGCTGGACAAAACAGCAGCGGAATTAGATGCCGAACACAAGAACCGCATTAGCCATCGGGGCAAGGCGGTGGATTTGTTGTTGGCGCGGTTGCGGGGGTTGTGATTGGACAGTCTTGTCGCGGACAGGGTTCGCTCCCACACACAAGTCATTGATTTACCGTAGGAGCGGACCCTGTCCGCGACAATCCACCTAACAAAAAAACGGCTCCCAAAGGGAGCCGCGGAAAATGCCCGGTTACCCGGGCAGGGTTTAACTTAGTTTTCGATGGGATAGCCTAGGTAATTAAGCGTTGTTCCGCCTGCAGGAATTTCTAGCTTAATTTTACCGGGCAAGCCTAAGGGCACATCGCCTAGCGTAATTGCCAACGGCACCACATTCTGATTAACCTGACGAATTTGCAATCGTCCATCTGGTAGAAAGGTAAGCGGCCCCACCAGATTGAGCGTTAGCGGTTTGCTGTGCATGTCTGTGTCCAGTTCATGGTTAGGAGCCACGACGGGAATATTCACCATCGGCTCTAGTCCTGGCGCATCCTGATAAATATCCAAATTGGTATAAAACTCGGGAGGTGCGCCGGCAGTGTCGCTTTCTACAATCCAGCCGGGTATGCGTCCATGGGATTGGTTATCACAAGCACCTGCATTCGCCGCGTTGCAGGTATAACGCATGCGCATCACTTGAGGACCCGTCTCTGCGGGAGGCGCTGAGCCAATAGGCGCTTTCGAATAGGTCACTAAATTGGAAGCGACAATGCGGGTAGGATATATCCAAGTGAGAATAGCGCCTTTTTGCACGTCGTTCGCCTGAGTACAGACCTGCCCACCGCACAAAGCTGATGGCACTGCTGCCGCAGGAATGTCGCCATTGCTAATCAGCTGACCTATGGCTTGTGGTGTTTGATAACCCACAATGTCGGCCATTAACGAGCCTGTCAGATGGATATAGGTTTTATCGGGGCAAGTTTGGCCTATATCGCAACCCACATTTGCATCCTCTAGAGCCAAACCCGTGACACCCACGTAATTGATCTTGGCACTATTGAGCACCGCACGGGGCTGAGTTGATGGCACCGTTTCTCCTGGATCATGCGTAAAACTACTATCGACATCAGATGTCGGCGTTTGCTTTAACAATTGCAGCACGTTATCCGTTGCCGGCGCGCCCTTGAAATAGATAGTGAGCACCGGTCCACCTTCGTTGTAGCCATAGGAGTAATCCAGCAGGGAGGTAATCAGAGGATGATAATTACCACTAATCCCCAAGGCACAAATGGCCGATCCACTAGCGCTACACACCGAAGGGTCGGTTGAGTAGTCATCTGACGCCAAGCTATAGCGATAGATTGTGCCGGGCTGCCACGGTTTATTTGGTGTAAACGTAAGTGCGCGGGTTTTGACATCCAATACCCCTGGGACATTGACTGCGCTAGAACAGGTCGCATCCGTACAAGCTTCTACTTTAAATGTTTCGCCTAGACGAATGGTGTCCTGTTTCATCACCTGCGAGAAAATCACATGAATAGAGCGATTAGCAGGCATAGGCATTAAAGGCAATTCGTCGTCTGGCGTGGACAAGGTGGTGCCATCCTTGGGATGACTCACACAGTACCCCACACTGCCATTGGCAAGGTCCTTACCGGTCGTTACACACGGGAACCCTGGATAGGTTGAGGTGACCACAGGCGAATGTCCCGCTCCAGCGCCGCCATTTGGTGTATCGCCCGCGCTATTCACATCGGCATACAACGGCATCACAAAGGTAAGACCATTTGGTGCTGATGCGAAAGAGGGGCCACTAACAGGCTTCACGCCGGCATAGGTTACCTTGTACACAGACTTGTTAGTGCTATTTACTGTGCCACCACTCACATTTTGGTCGCTGTATTGCAGTGGGGTATCTGGCTGAATGACCAGCGACGTGCCGTGCAGCGACCAGTGGAAAGGCACGTTGGTACCATTGAGGGTGAGTGCAACATTACCCTCGACACTGTTCGGCTCAATGGGCTTATTGAAGGTCAGAATGATAGGATCACCCGGGCGCAGCATGTCGGCGATGTTGGTCGACGAGCTACCGGTCTTGACATCCATCATGTCTGCCGTCTGTAGTACTGGATTAGCACTGGTTGTATCGTGTTTACGTGCTTGCGTACCCGGCACCCAGGATGTCAGCGACAGCGCGCGGCTATCCGGTTGCTGCTTATCTGGCACCGGCAGATGTGCCTGATCGGGATAGGATTCCATATGGAAGCTGAGAATGCCGTAGCCGTGCTCTATCCCAAGCACAGATGGCTCGACGACGCTCACTGCATCAGCCGAAAGCACCCCCGTTTCCGGGTCGGCAATGGCAGTGCCCACCATGGTTACGTGCAACAGATTCTGCGTGAAAGCACCGTTGGAGCGTGGATCCTTGGTGTCGAACGCCATGTTGGACACCATATACAACAACTTGGGTGCATTGGGGTTGTCGGTGTAAGGGTTGGGCAGCAGAAATCCGTTGGCGTCGCTAATGAAGGTGACGGTGACTTTGCCCGAGTTGTAGCCGGCATCCACATGACCGCCGATTTTCACGGCCAAGGCGCCGCCTTCTAGCAATGAGCCTTTCTTGATGCTCAGTGGCGTTTTCTTGGGGAAGTGCGGACCAAAGGCCAACTGCGCATAGATGTTACCCATCTGGCTGGAAACGGTGGTATCACCCAGCAGTTTAGCGATAACGGGGATGCAGTTAATGGCATCGCCAGTAAGTGGTGATTTGGTCAGATTGGCCGGGTTGGCCACTTTACACTTGGCGCCAGCCAAGCTGTTAGCACCGTTAGCCGCCGGTGCGCTTTGTACCATGGTGGCGTGCGGCTTGGTGTTTTGTGGCGTGAAGGTTTTTTCAATCTTGGCTAGGGTCTTTGAATGTCGCCAGTTTTTAATATTTTCCATGACCAGTTTAACAGGTACGTCAGGCGCTAGGTCGTCAACCGGGTCAATACTGGCCTTCCGCCCTTCGAACAACAGTGTGGCTGGCACCAACTTGCCATTTTGCTTCAGCTGAATATTAGTGCCGTAAGTCATTGTGGAGGGATCCACAGGCTGTGTGAATTCGACGTTGATGGTAGTGAAGTCCAAGAAAGGCCGGTCACTACCATTAGGTGAAATAGACGCCACGGTGAAGGCCTTTGCCGTCTTGCGCATCCAGCTGGATCCCGCGTAGCCAGGTCTTACGGTAAAGGTGATGTCATCGTCATTTGGCATGTCGTATTTGCTGGAGGTCAGCGTGTAGTCGCCACGCAAGTGCAATGGTTTAGCCGGCTCCAAACGGATGCCTTTACCACCATTGACTGTTTTAACACTTTTGAATGTCACCGTGCCCGTTTTGACAGGTGTCGACGTGTCATTATCTGCTTTATAAGTATAAGTCAGCTTAAAATCAGCCGCTTTGGGGGTGCCTGATACCGCATCCATGTAAGCCAGCACAATTGGCGCATGGGGCGACACATTCTTCTGGCCATCCAGCGGATAGCTGTAATAGAGGGTGCCATTAGCGCTCGACCAATTGTCGACCTTGGTGTCCTGGGTATCTTTACAGCCTGCCAGCAATGCCATGCTGGCAAGCATCAGTATGAGTAAGCGTTTCATGTCACACCTCCGTTAAAATTTCAGTGACAGCGAAGCACTGAAGACGTTGACGTTACCGTCCGCTTCGACAGTTTCGTAATGACGCGGTGATGCAATGCTGGCGTCTTTACTGGTGTAGAGGTCAAATTCTTTGTCTTGTAGCTGCTGATATTGGTAACCAATATCAAGACGCAGCGGGAAAGCGAAAATCGGTGGCTTCTCGAAAATTATGCTCAGGCCCAGCCCGGCAACAATCTTATCTGCGTCAAAATAGTTCACGTCCAGTGAGGCGTTAGAGTCCAATGGCGTGGGCATCCAAGCCACTCCAGCGGTCAGCTTGATGTTTGGGGAGAACCAATAATTCGCACCAAGGCGCGGCACAATGATGTCGCGAAATTGCAACTGACCGATGCGAGCTTTCACGGCTTGGTCTTTAATGGTGTCGCTTTTCAGTTCTTCTTCTAAGTCAGACCATTGCTGCATTTCTACCGTTACGCCAATGCGATATTGCTTGTCTTTGGCGTACAACAGCCCCATGGAATAGATATTGGGCTGATAGGCGTCCAGCGTGGTAATGGCCAGCGCCACGCCAGGTGCAGGTACGGTATTCGGGATGGTGATGTTTGAGGCCACCGTGGTTTGTGAATTGGAATAGGCTCGATAGGCAAACGCCGTTTCGAACCCGTCTAGCCAGCATTCACTATCGGGGCAGATGGTTTTGCCCCAGTCGATATTGAGACCAAAGATGGGGCGGATTTTCGGCTTGGCCGACACTTCCATCTGCTCATAGGTGGTTTTACCGCCCATGGTGGACGAAGCGTTCATGGTGGCGGTGGAGTGCAATGTCGTACGGGTAGAGAAACCCGCGGAAATACCGCGCCACAAGGTAGAGGCACCGCCAATCACCAAAAACAGCGGCTTTCGGCCATATTGGAAAAACTGACCACGCTGTGACGTTTGGGAATCGAAGGCCATCATTTCCTGGCCGTATTTTTCCATGCCGATCATCACGGCCAAGTAGCTTGGCTTGTGATATTTGGTTAGCGAGGTCAAATCGGTCTTCATGCCCAGCAGAATTTGCTGCGATGGGGTGTCATTTAACACATTGGTACCGCTACGAGTTAATGTGCCGTCGCTCCACTTACTATTAACGCGCAACTGTGGCTGGGCATGCATGAAGCCCATGGTTAGTTCGCCCCGTGAATCTTTGACCAGATACGCGGGGTTGTAGTACACCGCCGATACTTGGGTGTTAAACATGGAAAGCGCTTGAGCCGATGCCACATCCGACGGCAACACACCATAGGTGGTGCCTAGGTTGCCCATGCTGGCTGCCGCGTTACCCGCCAAAAGGGACGCCCCAAACAAGGTGCCAACGCGCAGCAGGCGTGAAATGCGGTTGCTTGCTTTATTCTTCATATTCCTCTCGCTCAAAGCAGCGATTAATTTAGTTCTCTTCCCACTCTAAGCGAAAGATTGTTCGTTTTTTATGCAATCCTGATAATATTTTGTTTATGGTGCGTTTGTTCCATTTAATAGTCTGTTCACTTAGTGTAATGACGTGATCCGGCCCACACCGAACTACAAAGCGCCAGAATCTGTGGCTATACTGTGGTTTTGCCATCTACTAGGTAACCATATTCCCATGCAGGATGTCCGTGCCGAATATCACGCGCCGCCATTAAATAGTGACGATTTGCTCGACAACCCTATCGCCCAGGCGCGACTTTGGACCGATGAGGCGGTGGCCAGTGAGGAGCCTCTCCCCAATGCCATGACGTTGGCAACGGTCGATCAACAAGGTCAACCTTCCACCCGTACGGTACTGCTGAAAGGCGTTACCGATGAGGGCTTTGTTTTCTATACACATTACGATAGTCGTAAGGGACGCGAAATTGCCTCCAATTCGCGCGTTTCGTTTGTGATGCGTTGGCCAACGCTCGACCGCCAATTGATTGTGATGGGGCGAGCACAAAAAGTGTCGGCAGAAATGTCACGGGCGTACTTTTCCAGCCGTCCACGCGGCAGCCAACTGAGCGCGACCGTTTCACCCCAGAGCCATGCCGCCGAGCGCGATTGGCTGGAAGCCGAGGTAAAAAAGTTGGCTGAACAATACCCCGAGGGAACCAACATCCCGGCACCGGCGAGCTGGGGTGGTTTTCTGATTGTGCCGCATGAGATTGAGTTTTGGCATGGCCGCCCCAGCCGCCTGCACGATCGTTTCCATTACACTTTACACGCTAATGGCCAGTGGTCCATCGACCGCTTGGCGCCCTAATCCAATGACTCTTCACGTTATAAGGAATCTTCATGTTAAAGAATACCCCTAATCGTTATGCCTCCCCTACGGTTCTGCTGCATTGGCTGGTTTTTTTGTTGGTTGCGGCCGCCTATACCTTTGTGTTCATCCACGTTAATACGGGCAAAGAAAACCCTTGGCATGAGACATCCATTCATTGGCATATGATGTGCGGTGTTACGGTTTTGGCCTTGGTGATTATTCGCTTGGTCTTCCGTGTGCTGGCTGGCAGCAAGCCGGCCATTAACCCGGCGCCCGCCAAGTGGATGCTACACAGCGCCAATCTGGTGCACGTATTTTTGTACGCCTTTTTGTTTGCCATGCCGCTGATGGGCTGGTTTGCCGTTGGTGCCAGCTTCCCCGACATGCTGCCTTTTGGTCTGCCGGCGATTGCTGATGCCAGCAAAGACGTCAGTCATCAGGTGATCGAGATACATGAGCTGCTTGGTCTAATTGGTCTCTTTGTGATTGGTGTGCATGCCGTCGCCGCGCTCTTCCATCACTATTTCATGAAGGATGACACCCTCAAGCGCATGTCCTTCAAGGCACCGGAGAAGTAACCATGCAGCCGGTCGACTGGCAACAGCATGTTGCCGCCATCTGGCGGGGACGCAGCCAGCGTTTCCGCACGGTGCGCGATTTGGATCCCATCCGGCTGGACGACTTGCTAGGCATAGAAACGCAGCAAGCCAAGCTAATCCAAAACACCGAGCGTTTTTTGGCCGGTCAGCCTGCCAACCATGTGCTGCTTTGGGGCAGCCGTGGCACGGGCAAGTCATCGCTCGTCAAAGCATTAATCAACGCTTATGCCGACCAGGGTTTGCGAGTGCTTGAGGTAGAAAAGGATGATCTTGCCGATTTACCGGATATTGTCGATCATATCCGCGATGAGCCTTGGCGTTTCATCGTCTTTTGTGATGATTTGTCATTCAATGAAGGCGAAACCAACTACCAGCACATGAAGAGTGTGCTGGAAGGTTCTATCGAGCTGCCCCCAGCCAATATCCGCATTTATGCCACCAGCAACCGCCGCCATCTGGTGCCGGAATATCACAGTGATAATGAGCAGACAGTTTTAGTGGGGCGCGAGCTTCACGAAAGCGAGGTGGTGGAAGAAAAAATTGCCTTGTCCGATCGCTTTGGGTTGTGTATCTCCTTTTATCCGATTAGCGAGCCACAATACTTTGAGATGATCGATTACCTGTTTCCTCGCCACCCTGATCCGGAACAATTGCACATCTTGGCGCGGCGTTTCTCGATGGAGAAAGGCGTGCGCTCGGGACGCACTGCGCAGCAGTTCCACCGTCAATTTAGTGGTGAAATTTGAGCCGGCTCGTGGCATGTCACATGGTGCACGCCGACACCACATAAATTAATTGCCGTTAATCGATAAAAATTTTGAGCCATTAGGAACTTTTTATCGACAAGCGTATCTTACCTTATACCACTTGCCGGTTCCCGATCCCCCAGTAACCCTCTCCGGCAAGTGGCTATAGCTTCGGATCTTTCCCCAGAGACCGAAGCGGCAAGCATCCCTGGCAGCACCCCTTCCCCCTCGCTGCCAGGGATTTTTTTGCCTGCCTTATTCCACCGTAACCGATTTCGCGAGATTGCGCGGCTGATCTACATCGGTGCCACGTAGCACGGCAATGTGGTAGCTCAACAGCTGCAACGGCAAGGTGTACAAGATAGGAGCCAGATGCTCGGCGGCTTTGGGCATTTCCACTTCGGCACCACCGGCCAAGGTGGTGACATTGGCACGCTGGTCGGCAAAGATATACAGCTCGCCACCGCGCGCGCGCACTTCTTCAAGGTTTGATTTCAGTTTTTCCAGCAAAGCATCATGGTGCGCCACCACGACAACCGGCATATCCTTGTCGATTAGCGCCAGCGGGCCATGCTTTAGCTCGCCTGCCGGATAGGCTTCGGCATGAATATAGGAGATTTCTTTCAGCTTTAATGCGCCTTCCAAGGCAATGGGGAATAACTGTCCCCGCCCTAAAAAGAGCGTATGCTGCTTTTCCACGAAGCGCTCGGCGATGCTGGAAATGGTGTTATCCAGCTGCAGGCAGTGTTCCGCCAGATTGGGCAGCTGACGCAACGCCTGCCGACCCGCTTCGCTGCTACCGGCCTGGCGACTTTCTTGCAGAGCCAAAGTCAGCAGATAAAAAGCCACCAGTTGGGTGGTAAAGGCTTTGGTCGATGCCACACCGATTTCCGGTCCGGCTTTGGTTAATACCGATAGTGTTGACTCACGCACCAAGGAGGAGCTGGGCACATTGCATATGGCCAAATGGGCGATGTAATGCGGATGCTTGGCACTTCGTAAAGCAGCCAAGGTATCCGCTGTTTCGCCACTTTGTGACACGGTGACAAAAAGCGTGTTTTTCGGGATGGCGTGGTCGCGGTAGCGGAACTCGCTGGCCACCTCGACACGACAGGGAATATCAACAAGCGCTTCGATCCAATAGCGCGCCACTAAACCGGCGTGATAGCTGGTGCCGCAGGCAACGATTTGAATATTTTCTACCGATGACAAGATACGCTGACTATCTTCACCAAAGGCGGCCAAAAGTGCCTCCGGCGAATCGATACGACCTTCCAGCGTCTTTTGTAATGCAGCCGGCTGTTCGAAGATTTCCTTGAGCATGAAATGCTTGTATTCGCCCTTTTCGGCGTCTTCCAAATTACCGTCAAATTCGTGAACGTCACGTTTAACGGCTTCACCATCTGCATTTTCGATTTGTGGGTGGTCGAGGGTGATGTCGGCCAAGTCGCCTTCTTCCAAAAAGATGAAGCGGTTGGTCACCGGCAATAAGGCCAGTTGATCCGAGGCGATGAAATTTTCTCCCAGACCAAGACCAATCACCAGTGGAGAGCCACTGCGCACTGCAATCAAGTGGCCGGGTTCGTCACTATGAATCACACCCAATGCGTAAGCACCATCCAAGCGCGCGACGGCGGCTTTAACCGCGTTTTTTAATGAGGCGCCCTGCTGCAGCTGCTGGTCAATGAGGTGAACCACCACCTCACTGTCTGTATCCGAGATAAATTGATAACCGGCCGCTTTTAGCTCATTGCGGAGAGCATCATGGTTTTCAATAATGCCGTTGTGCACCAATGCCAGTTTACTGCCGGACAAGTGCGGGTGGGCATTACGCTCGCAGGGTTCGCCGTGGGTTGCCCAACGGGTGTGGGCAATGCCCACTGCCCCTTTAGTGCTTCCCATGGCCGCTTCCAATGCGGCCACCTTGCCTTCGCAGCGAACGCGATCAATATGATCTTCGGCCAACAGGGCGACACCGGCGGAATCATAGCCCCGGTACTCCAGACGTTTTAGCCCATTCAACAAAATAGGGGCGACGTTGCGCTCGGCAACAGCACCGACAATACCGCACATAACTTAGTCTTCCTTTTTGGTGGGGCGCTTCCAACCATCG
>CAYVZZ010000031.1:0-22437 GCA_964456185.1 uncultured Alcanivoracaceae bacterium | reverse complement strand
ACAGCCTGTATTTTGGTATGGCTTACTACGCAGGCATTTTTGGCTTGTTAGTGCTCGCTGCATTGTATTTTCAGACCACTAAACGCGGACGCTTCCAGTCCCGTGCTATACAGTTGGTGTATTTCCCGCTGCTGGCCTACGGGCTTGTCGTGCATTTGGTCGAGGGGATCTATCCGCTTTATCGGCCACACCCTTTTTGGTTGTTTACCTGGCTGCCAGTGCTTATGCTGCTACTGGCCAAGCCTGCTAAGAAGAGAGGAACCATGAGTTCGCCTGCCGCATTTGATGTCTTTGTAATTGCCATGAAGCGCGAAACCGAACGCCGGACGCAAATGGCTGCCATGCTTAATCAACTCGGTATCACAGAATTCACCTTTATCAATGCGACCGATGGTAAGCAGGCCGACCAGCTAAAAGCTGTCTCGGGTTACAGTGCAAAGCAGTCTCAATCCCAATTCAGACGTGAGCTGACTCCCTCCGAAGTTGCCTGCTTCGACTCACACCGCCGCGCATGGCAGCTGGCTGCCAAAGCCGACAAGCCGGTGTTGGTATTGGAAAGTGACGCCCTAATTAATGAAAACACCTTGGCGCTGTGTGAACAACTTTGCCACATGAAAAAACCGGCCTGGGAGCTGGTGATGCTGTTTTATAACGAATGCGTGCCCTCTTTTTGGCAGCGTCACGACCTGGATGGTAACCATCAGTTGGTACGATTCGCCAATAGAAGCGCCTTCTATTCCTCGACCATTCTAATGAAACCGGACGCGGCAAAGAAGTTGCTGGATTCGTCAAACCAATTTTGGTTGCCGGTTGATGAATACATTAGTGGTGGTTATCTGGCTAAAGGGTTGAATATGTTTGCCGTTTACCCGCCAGCGGCTGCATTGGGCGCCCTAGCCGAAGTGTCCAGCATTGAAGAAGAACGACTAAAATATGCACGGAAGAAAAAACGCAGTGATTACTTTGCAAAGCGTGTAGAAAGAAAAGTTAGGCGTTTCTTCTATGCATTAAAACCGCCGCACCGTGAGCTTTAATGGCGCGATTGATGTTCGCTGTTGAATTGTCGCCATAGGCCGCTTCTGTTACCATTTACTCCCGTCCCGAGCAGGCTTTTGCTGATAGCAGTAATTATCTTGCCTGTTCTTTTAACTCGCTGGTTTCTCGGTATTTTTTTATGGCTCGCTTTATTTTTGTTACAGGCGGTGTGGTATCCTCGTTGGGGAAAGGAATTACCTCTGCGTCGCTGGCTTCCTTGTTGGAGTCGCGCGGCCTGAGCGTGACGCTCACCAAGATGGATCCTTACATTAACGTCGATCCGGGCACCATGAGTCCGTATCAGCACGGTGAAGTGTTTGTTACCGAGGACGGCGCCGAAACCGATTTGGATCTGGGGCATTACGAGCGTTTTATTCGCACCCGTCTGACGCGTAAAAACAGCTTTACCACCGGTAAGATTTACCAGAGCGTGCTCGATCGCGAGCGTCGCGGTGAGTATTTGGGGGCGACGGTTCAGGTCATCCCGCATATTACCGATGAAATCAAGCGTCGTATTCGTGCCTCGGCAGGCGAGGCGGATGTCGCTATTGTTGAAATTGGCGGCACCATTGGTGATATCGAATCACTGCCATTCTTGGAAGCGGTGCGCCAAATGCGTGTCGAGCTGGGGTCGGAGCATTCGCTGTTGGTGCATCTTACGTTGGTGCCCTACATTCCTGCCGCCGGCGAAATCAAGACCAAGCCCACCCAGCATTCCGTGAAAGAGCTGCGCTCTATTGGCCTGCAGCCGGACGTGCTGGTATGTCGTTCTGATCATGTCATTCCGCCATCGGCGCGCGAAAAGATTGCGTTGTTTACCAATGTGGCTTCAAACGCAGTGGTATCTGCGCCAGATTCTCGCTCGATTTACCAGGTGCCGCGCGTGCTGCATGAGCAGGGCATGGATAACATTGTGTTGGGCAAATTTGGGCTGGATTACCCCGAGCCGGATTTGTCCGAGTGGGATCGCGTGGTGTCTGCCCAGCTCAATCCGCGCCACGAGGTGACTGTTGGCATGGTCGGCAAATATGTCGAGCTGAAAGACGCCTATAAGTCATTGAACGAAGCGCTGATGCATGCCGGTATTGCCTGCCAGACTAAGGTTACGATTAATTATATTGATGCGGAAGAAGTGGAAAGTCATGGGGTGAAGGCCTTACAAGGCTTGGACGCGATTCTTGTGCCGGGTGGTTTTGGTGATCGTGGCACGGAAGGCAAAATTTCTGCCATCCAATATGCTCGCGAAGAAGGTGTGCCGTATTTGGGAATTTGCTTAGGCATGCAGTTGGCGGTGGTCGAATATGCCCGTCATGTGGTCGGTCTGGCAAATGCCCATTCCAGCGAACTGGATCCTGACACACCCGATGCTGTTGTTGGCCTGATTACCGAATGGCACAATGCGGACGGCAAGGTGGAAAAACGCGATGCCCAGTCCGATTTGGGCGGCACCATGCGCTTGGGCGCACAAGAGTGTGTGCTGTCTGCTGATTCGACGGCACGACAATGTTACGGTAGCGAGCGTATTGTCGAGCGGCATCGCCATCGTTATGAAGTGAATAACCACTATGTGCCACAGCTGGAAGAAGCCGGTTTGCGCATTGCCGGTCGCAGCGCCGACCAGGAGTTGGTGGAAATGATAGAGGTGCCCAATCATCCCTGGTTTGTGGCCAGCCAATTCCACCCGGAATTCACCTCGACACCGCGCGATGGCCATGGTTTGTTTAAAGGCTATATCGAAGCCGCTTTAGCCTATAAAAAGGAGCGTTAACATGGCCGAGCAGCGTCAGTTGGAACTTGCGCAATTACGTATTGGCAACCAATTACCGTTCGTGCTGTTTGGTGGCATGAATGTACTGGAAAGCCGCGATCTGGCGCTGCAGGTGGCCGAGCAATATGCGCAAGTGACGAGCAAACTGGGGATTCCCTGGGTGTTCAAGGCCAGCTTTGATAAAGCCAACCGTTCTTCCATGCATTCTTTTCGTGGTCCCGGCATGGAAGAAGGCCTGAAATGGCTTGCTGAAATTAAGCAGACGTTTAACTGCCCCATTATTACCGACGTGCACGAGCCATATCAGGCGGCACCTGTCGCTGACGTAGCCGATATCATTCAATTGCCGGCCTTTCTGGCGCGCCAAACCGATTTGGTCGTTGCCATGGCGCGCACCGGTGCCATTATCAACATCAAAAAGCCGCAATTTCTTGCGCCGCACGAAATGCAGCACATTGCCAACAAGTGTCAGGAAGCGGGTAACGATCGCTTGATTTTATGCGAACGCGGCTCCTGTTTTGGCTACAACAACCTGATTGTCGATATGCTGGGTTTCCGCACCATGAAAGCCATGGGCTATCCGGTGTTCTTTGACGCCACCCATGCGCTGCAAAAGCCGGGTGGTCGTGCCGATTCAGCGGACGGTCGCCGCGCACAAATTGCTGAGCTGGCGCGTGCGGGTTTGTCCCAAGGTATTGCCGGGCTCTTTTTGGAAGCCCACCCCGATCCTGACCAAGCCAAGTGCGATGGCCCCTGTGCTTTGCGCTTGAGTCGTCTGGAACCTTTCCTACAGCAAATGAAAGCCGTGGATGATCTGATAAAATCCCTGCCTGCATTTGAAAACTCATAACTTAATCCAACGATCCGGAGCTCCTCATGGCCACTATTGTTGACGTAAAAGCCCGCGAAATTCTCGACTCTCGCGGTAACCCCACTGTTGAAGCCGATGTGCTGCTGGATGATGGCAGCCTGGGGTCAGCCTGTGTGCCTAGCGGTGCCTCTACCGGATCACGTGAAGCGCTAGAACTGCGTGATGGCGGCGATCGTTACCTGGGTAAAGGCGTGCAACAAGCCGTAAAGCACGTCAATGTCGAGTTGCGCGAGTTGTTGCTGGATCGTGATGCTAATGACCAAGCTGCCATTGATGCCGACATGATTAAATTGGACGGCACCGACAATAAAGCCAAGCTCGGCGCTAACTCGCTATTGGCCGCCTCGCTTGCGGTGGCCAAGGCCAGCGCGATTAGCCAAAACAAACCGCTGTATGCCTGGATCTCCGAGTTGTACCAGAACGAGGCTGATTACCGTTTGCCGGTGCCGATGATGAATATCATCAATGGCGGTGAGCATGCAGATAATAACGTTGATATCCAAGAATTCATGATTCAGCCGGTGGGCGCTGCCGACATGGCCGAAGCCATTCGTTATGGCGCGGAAGTGTTCCACGCACTGAAGAAAGTGTTGAAAGGCCGCGGCTTGTCTACCGCAGTTGGCGATGAAGGCGGCTTTGCGCCTAACCTGCCCAGCAATGAAGCCGCATTGGAAGCCATCATGGAGGCTATCGACAAGGCTGGATTTAAAGCGGGCAAGGACATTACTCTGGCGTTGGATTGCGCCGCTAGCGAATTCTACAAAGACGGCAAATATGTCTTGGCAGGCGAAGGCCGTAGCCTGGATTCGGCGCAGTTTGTTGATTACTTGGCTGATCTGTGCGATCGCTATCCGATTATTTCTATTGAAGATGCCCAAGACGAATCAGATTGGGAAGGCTGGAAAATTCTCACCGAGAAACTGGGTGACAAGGTGCAGCTGGTGGGCGATGACTTGTTCGTTACCAATACGTCCATTCTACAGCGCGGCATTAAAGAAAATATTGCCAACTCCATTCTGATCAAGTTCAATCAAATCGGCACCCTGAGTGAAACGCTTAATGCCATCCGCATGGCGCAAGATGCAGGCTTCACGGCGGTCATTTCCCACCGCAGTGGCGAAACCGCAGACACCACCATTGCCGATCTGGCCGTAGGCACCTCGGCCGGCCAGATTAAAACCGGCTCACTGTGTCGTTCCGACCGGGTGGCTAAATACAACCGCCTGATTCGTATCGAAGAAGAGTTGGGCCGCGTGGTGTATCCGGGCTTAAACGCGTTCAACCAGCAAGGTTGATCCATGGCCGAGCGACAGCGGTCATGGAAACGCACGTTGGTCTTGGTGGCCTTATTGGCCACCTTGGCGGTACTGCTGTCGCAGCTATTTTTTGGCAACGGCAGCATCCGCGACAATATGTTGCTGTCCAAAAAAGTGGAAAAACTCCAACAACAAAACGACCGCTTGGCGCGACGTAATCGACTGATGGCTGCGGACGTTAAGGACCTTAAACAAGGCACCGAAGCCGTCGAAGAAATTGCCCGCAAAGACTTGGGCATGATCAAGCGCGGTGAGACGTTTTATCAAATTGTCGGCGATAATAAGTTGACGCCTCAGCAACCCAATGACTAAGCATTCCTTAACGGTTGCCCGCGTTAGTGCGCCACCGGCCTGCGCCCTGATTAAGCAACAACCTGCCGATTTTCAAGTTATCGAAGAGCTGGGATTTACTCCTAATGCCGGTGGCGAACATCTGTGGCTGGAAATCGAGAAAACCGGCTGGAACACCGATGATGTGGCTAAATGGCTCACTAAGGCGGCCAATGTCAGGCGACTGGCGGTTAGTTACAGCGGATTAAAAGACAAACACGCCATCACGCGCCAATGGTTTAGCATTCAATTGCCCAGCAAGCCCGATCCCGATTTTGAGTGGCCGGATGGCCTGCGCCTTTTGCAAGCGCATCGTCACCAACGCAAATTAAACCGTGGCACTCATCGCCGTAACCGTTTTATCCTGCGGCTAACTCGACTTCGTGGGGAGCGTGATGCCATCGAAGAGCGGCTGCAAAGCCTTGCTGAACAGGGCGCTCCCAATTATTTTGGTCGACAGCGTTTTGGACGCGAAGGCGCCAATTTAACCCATGGCAGTGATTGGTTAAGTGGGGTAGGAGAAGCACCGCGTAAGCGTAAGGTAAAAAGTTTTTGGCTATCGGCCGTCCGCAGTCACTTATTTAATCAAGTGTTGTCGGCGCGTGTGCGGCAGGGTGTCTGGGATAAGCCGCTGCAGGGTGATATATTGCAGCCTGCAGGCAGTCGAGGGCTATTTTATGCCGATGATGACCCGCAGGCCGCCGAACGGGTGGCGACGGGAGAAGTGCACCCCACCGCTCCTTTGCCGGGCATTGAAACGATGGTCACAACCGGCAAGGCAGCACAAATAGAACAACAGGCATTGTCGTCTTATACGGCAGAGATTGCAGGCTTGCAAACCGAAAGGGTAGAGGCTGCGCGCCGTGCCACTCGCTTAATGGCAGCCGATATGACGTGGCAATTTGAGGACGACGCGCTGTTATTGCGCTTTTGCTTGCCGAAGGGTGCTTTTGCGACCACATTACTGGCCGAACTCATCAAAGAAAACGGGGAAGATTAGGTGAATCAATCCATGTACCAACGTAACCGACGGGGTATTGGCATGACATCGCAACGCACGCGCGAGCGCTTGGTGCAGCGATTGCGTGAGCGTGGCATTGCCGACGAACGGGTGCTGGATGTGATTCGCAACACGCCGCGTCATTTGTTTGTTGAAGAAGCGCTGGCACACCAAGCCTATGACGACACCGCCTTACCCATCGGCCATGGGCAAACCATTTCCCAGCCTTGGGTAGTGGCACGCATGACCGAAATCCTCATGATGCAGCGCCAATCCTTGGGCTGTGTATTGGAAATTGGCACCGGCTGTGGTTATCAAGCCGCTGTGCTGGCTGCCTTGGCCGACAAGGTGTATTCACTCGAGCGCATTCAGCCACTGATGCGTCAAGCACGAGCACGTGCGCTGGATTTGGGCTTGCGTAACTTGATAGTCCGCCATGCCGATGGTGGTTTGGGTTGGCCAGACGCCGCGCCTTTCGATACCATTTTGGCGGCTTGTGCGCGTCCCAATATTCCGGTGGAATTACTTAAACAACTGACCGATGGCGGACGTTTGGTGATGCCGGTGAGTGAGGCTGACGGTCAATGGTTGACGGTAGTCGAGCGCGAAGGCGACCACTTTAATCGTGCTCGTATCGAGGCGGTAAATTTCGTGCCCTTTATGAGTGGCACCCAGCGCTGAAATTTGCCGCCATCCTATTATTTAACGCGAGGTAACGATGCAGTTTTTTATTGATTTCCTGCTGCACCTGGATACCCACTTAACCACTTTTGTTGCCAACTATGGCCTTTGGGTCTATGCCTTACTGTTTTTGGTGATTTTCTGTGAAACCGGCTTGGTGGTAACCCCCTTTTTGCCGGGCGATTCTTTGCTTTTCCTTGCCGGGGCCCTGGCGGCGCGTCCGGAAACCGGCATGAGCCCGCACTTGTTAATGGTGCTGCTGGCTGTGGCGGCGATTTTGGGAGATGCCGTGAATTATCTGGTGGGCAAATTTTTTGGTGCCAAGCTGTTTTCCAACCCAGACTCGCGAATCTTTCGTCAGGAGCACCTGCAAAAAACACACGACTTTTTCGAACGCTACGGCGGCAAGACCATCATCATCGCACGCTTCGTGCCCGTCGTGCGCACCTTCGCCCCATTGGTGGCAGGCATGGCGCGCATGACCTACCGGCGTTTTGCCTTCTACAACATCACCGGCGGTTTGCTATGGGTGGCGCTATTCATTTATGGCGGTTATCTCGTGGGCAACCTGCCTTGGGTGCAGGCGCATCTTAAGGCGCTAATGATGGCAATTATTGTGGTGTCTGTGCTACCGGCCGTGGTGGAAATCGCTCGTCATTGGTTGGCCAATAGAAAGGGCACTGTATGAGCAAACACGCAGATCAACGCCTGTCTGCTCCGCGCTACTGGCTAACTTGGTTGGGCGTGGGCCTCTTTTGGCTGATCGGCCAGTTGCCATGGAATATGCTGCTAGCCTTTGGGCGCTTATTTGGTCGTTTGGCTTGGCGGTTGCTAAAACGTCGGCGTCATATTGCGGAAACTAATATTCGCCTTTGTTTTCCCGAGTTGGACGCTGCCCAACAAAAGGCACTGGCTTATGCCAACCTCGTTAGCACAGGCGAGGGGATAATGGAGCTGGCGGGGACTTATTTCAACAAGCGTGTTGATTTGAGTAAGCGGCTTACTATTAAGGGCATGGAAAACTTAAAGGCGCTTCAAGCACAAGGGCAGGGCATAATTTTATTGGGCATGCACCTCAACAGCATTGATGTGGGCAGCCGCCTGTTGGGTGAAGTGTTGGATTTTAATGCCGTGTATCGCCCAAACGATAATCCCGTGATCGACTGGATGATGGATCAAGGTCGCAGTCAAAACGTCAATACCATCTCCAAATATGACATGAAACAAATGGTGCGCTGCTTACGGAAAGGCGAAGTGGTTTGGTATGCCCCCGATCAAGACTATGGCACCAAGCATGCTGTTTTTGTTCCCTTTTTCGGACAAACGGCAGCCACGCTGACCGCCACCAGTCGACTAGCCCGAATGGGACGTGCCAAAGTCATTCCTTGCGCGCATTACCGTCACCCAGGCGGGCGCTATACGATTGTGTTCGGCGAACCGCTTGATAGCATCCCCAGCGGCGACGAAACGGCGGATACCCAGCTGGTTAACGCCACCATCGAGCAGTTTGTGCGTCAGCACCCTGAGCAATATTTGTGGGTGCATCGGCGGTTTAAGCATCAGCCGGAAGGCAGTAAATCTATCTATTAAGAGCTCTCTGAAGATTAGGACTTGTTCAGAGAGCCTTTAGGCAGCTTTGATCTCTTCTAAGGTGTGTATTATACGTTGACCGATAAAGTCAAAGGTGTAGTGTTGTTCAACCAGTTTCTGGCCATTGTGAGCAATTTGATTGGCTAATTCTGGGCGTTCCCTAAGGTATTTTAGCTTTTCAAGTAGTGACTTGTGTGAATGGTATAGCACGATGTTTTGCATGTGCTTGAAGCCGAGGGCTTGGTTTTCGGATTCTCCTTGGTCCCAGGCAAATACAACACAGCCGCACGCCATAGCCTCGAAGTTTTTTAGCATGTATTCACCGAATTTAATGTCCGCACTGATAAAAAAACGAATTCGGTTTAATTGATTCAGATAATCCGCCCCGCCATTGGTTGTGATAATTTGAACTTCCGATTTTTTGGTTAGTTTTCGTAGAAATTTATAACGGCTTTTGTATAGATGCTTGTTGATGGTTCCTACAAAGGCTGCTTCTACATCGCGCGTTAGATGCAAATTTTTGAGTACTGTCTGGTCGTATCCTTTAGGCACAAAGTGCGTGTTAATTCCTTCCTTTTCCAACTTCTTTGAAACCGTGTATCCAGATGACAAGACGGTTGATTGGGGAAGCGCTTTGTAAAGTGTGGAGAACTTGCCCCGATATTTATATTTCATATAGTTTTGACAGGCGTCATGTTCTAGGAATACTAGGTTGCGGATGGGCTTTAGTGCTTCCACTTGGCGCATGACTTTCTTGTTCCGCAACATAATCATGACAAAGTCATAGGCGTTAGTATCTATTTCCTTCAAGTAACCAGCGAGATCGTTCTGTTGGTCAGCATCCAGATAACGCAAATCGCAATGACTGTGACGGCAGATGCTGTCGAAGATGGGCACTAAGCTAACTTTTCGTTGGAAAGGCTGAGTGAGAAACAAGACGTTTAGCATGTAAATTGGCTCATTGTTCTATTTGATAATATCAATTGTGCGTTCTCGGGCGCGGCATGAAAATGCTGTCGTCGATCAAGCCGCGGTTGTCCAGTGCTGCATAAAGTAGTGTTTCATAATATGCAGTTTCCTTGGGGGAAAGTTCTCTATCCAAGTTATCTTCTTCATCCAGCCTGTATCGGTAACCATAAATGAGGTCGATCATGGTTTTATCATTATGGTGCAAAAAGCAGGAGTTGGAGGGCGCATTTCCCTTGCGGGTTTTTGAATGTAGCAGTAGCGGACGGTTGTCAGCACCATGCATTAAGGATTGGCCAAATATGGGGGTGTCAACTTCAATGCCTAATAGATCCATTAGAGTGGGTAGCACATCAAAATGGTTGGACCTTTCCAGTGTAACAGGAGGTAAGGCAGGGTGAGACATCACAAAAGGAACACGAACCTGCTGCTTCACGGTCGAGCTTGAGTGCGATGTGTAACCAAGCTCACCAAAGCTTTGGCCGTGATCGCCTGTATACACAATAATAGTGTTGTTTAAGTTTCTTCGCTTTGCCAGCTCCTCTATCAAGCGCTGAATTACACTATCAGCTTCTTCCAGGGCGTTGCCGAAACGGCCAAGGCGCGTGTTGTTATTATGGCGGCTAAATTTTTCTTTGTTTACTACCTGATAAGGGGAGTGTGTCTGTTCGTTTTTTATATGCAAAAAGAAGGGGCCATCGCCCAAGGTGGAATTTAATCGGTCCACTTGATCAATGAAGCTGTAATCCCCGCGTTCTGGGTTGAGCTGCTCACTGTCCCTGTCCAGTATATGATCGAACCCCGCTTGATCCAGAATATCGCGTAACCGAAAATAACGCGTATTCGATATCATCATGTAAGTGGTGCTATAGCCTCGTGTTTTCAGTGCTTTCAAGAAAGGATAGCGATCGTTGACAGGATAGTTGGCCTGGTAAAGGTGTTGTATTGCGGCATTGGTGTTGGGACAACAGGCATAATGCCGTTCAGAGACTAAGCCTTGCTGAGCCAGCTGATTCAAATAGCGCAAGCTGGCACCGTCCGGTTGATGTGGGGCGATACAGTCACGGGCCATACTTTCCATTGTTATTAGGATGATGTTCGCGTTCTGGCACAGACCAAATGCGTCACTGGGCTGTGGGACAGCCTGCGGTAATTGAACATGAGTGGATTGGTCGGTTTGGCTGATTTGTACCGAAGGATGGGGCTTCATGCGGCAGCCCCTTAGGAAATCCCTTAGGGGAGAGCGCACACTAAAAAAAGCGGTTTCAAAATAGGGCTTAATTACTACCAGTAGAGCCAGTGTGACCAGAATAAAAAGTGACGTGGCAGAGGATAGGAAAGCCCAGTGGCTTATTAATAAACTGACTTCATGTAACGACCATGAAATACCATAAATTAACAGCGCAATCACTGGAATAAACGGCAGGTTGAAGCGGCTCTTTGTCACCCCCATGAGAAACAGCACGGCCAAGGTGGCGATCGACCAGTATATAAACGATGTGTTGCCGCTGACCAGAAAGATCGATACTGCCCATAAACAGACGGCGGCCAAAGGAGGAGTGAGAACCCAGGAGCGTTTGGTGAAGGTCTTGGTTAGCTCGCTGGAGTCACCAGAGAAGGAGTCGGCACCCTGCAGAAAAATGCGGATATTATGTATGTTGACCTCGAAGCCGAATAGATAAACAAGTACGGCGTCGAGCCACAGCAGCAACATGCTAACCAATAGCAGCGAGACTAAAAGAATATACAGTGCCGTGAAAGGCTGCAGGATGGCGATAAGGGTGGTGACTAACGCGATAATGCTCAAGTCATCCAAATGAGGGCCGGGTGATAAGTTG
This sequence comes from uncultured Alcanivoracaceae bacterium, assembly GCA_964456185.1. Lineage (GTDB taxonomy): Bacteria > Pseudomonadota > Gammaproteobacteria > Pseudomonadales > Alcanivoracaceae > CAYVZZ01. The sequence goes on along the minus strand of CAYVZZ010000031.1, from coordinate 11,042 downwards.
CTATGCAAAGAACGGATCTTTCGCAGCATCACTAGAAAGGCTAGGCATCCGGTGAAAAGAAGCAATAAGGATGTGGCGATATCGACCCAAAGGTGGTGCATTAAACTATGTCTCCTGAATGGAACGCACTTACGGTAACGCTAAAACCAGGTGGGTGCAGTTTTATTGTGATCTTTTTCATAGAGCCGTTCGGCGCGCTGCTGAACGGCCTGCCAAAATGTGCGGTCATCCGATAATGTAGCGCGCCATGATTTACCTGTATAAAAGCTCATGGCTCTAAGTAGATCGCGTTGGGTTAATCCGGCATCCATTGCCGAAAAATACAGGCCGGCAATATCTTTGACTATCCATCGCTTGGGAACCGCTTTTCGACATTGCGCTCGATGCAAGTCAATGAGGTGTAAGCTGGCCAGCTTTTCATGTCGAGCAGCTTCGCGATCCATGAGGAAATGGCAAAGGTAAAAATCACGGTGATTTACACCGGCCGAGTGCATCCGACGCGCTGTATTGGCCACCTCGGCGATGAGTGCCTGCTTGAATGAAAAACAGGGTGGGGCAACCTGCCAGTTTTCGGTTAAATCTTCCAAACTGATGGTGTTGACCAAGTCATCGGTGACAATGAATGATTCAGTCGCCGCCGGATTCAGATGCCTCTTGCCGTAAGCAGCCAGTGTCATGGTAGATATGCCAGCGGCCGTCAGGCGTTGAATGGCGTTCACTTCATTCATGGCCGATGTGACCGGCAGTCGGGCTTGAAGTAGGTTCTTGATCACTTCTTTCCAGCCAATGCCGCTATGATGTTTCAAAAAATAACTGTTTCCAGCTAAAGTGAAACGCAGTGTCCTTCGACCTTCTTTGGCCCGGTATATATCTCCTTTTTGCTCTGCAGCGGATTCGAATGCATTGCTTTCTGTCCAGTGAGTCGAGATATCGTGACGAAGCCAGAGTATCATACGGCAGTACCTACGGACTCGATAATGTTAGCGGCACGTTCTGTCATGGAAAAAATGTCGGTTTCGGCAAATTGTCGCCCAAATGCTACCCAATCGGATCGAGGGGCTGACAAAACGGCTTCCATTTGGGTGGCTGTTTCGTCAGCGGATATTGGCTCACTGAGCAAGCGCCCCATTCGGGCTTTTTCGATGAAAGGCGCATATCCACAAACCTTGCTGGCCACCACTGGTAACCCAGCTACCATGGCTTCCAATAGGACAAGACCGGCGGCTTCAGAGTAGGCCAGATGAATTAACATATCGGCCGACCACATAAGTTCGGAAATATCATCACGCGCCCCTAAGAACTTTACTTGTTGGCCAATGGAAAGCTGTTTGACTAATTTGGTAAATGGTTTGGGCTCGTCTTGTCCTGCTACCCAAAGTTGCGTATTCGCTTTTATCGCTGGAGGAAGTGCGGCTAACCCTTTAAGAGCTCGATCTAGCCCTTTTCGTTTGAAATCCGATCCCACCATTAATATGATTCGTTGAGTAGGGAGAATCCCGTATTGCTGGCGAAGTTGTTCACGTTGTTTGTCATAATCGGCCGGCATGACTCGTTTTTCGTTGATGCCGGGCGGCATCGAATGCAAGCGAGATGGTGGCGTTTGATAATACTGTTCAAATTTGGCCGTTTCTTGTGGCGATATCATGAAGCAATGGGTGTGGCCCTGTGCCGAAAACACGGCCCTTTCATGAGCCAAATATTGTTTGGCGCGTTTAGTGGAGCGATACAATCGTCCCCGCTCGCCGTATGCTTTGGCGGCAAAGCAAGTGTCTGCTGCATAATAAAAATCCAGCAGGGGCATTTTGTTGAAACCGACCAGCGTGTAGTTTTCTTGCTTTAATACAGGAAGTGCCCGTTTAATGAATTCGGCATTGCGCCCAGCGTTAGTATACTTTTTTGCACCAGACACCACTCTGACGTTTAAGTCGTCAGGTTTGCGCCCTTCCCAGTGACCAACGCAGATCAGTACATCATGTCCTCGCTTCAGGCAGGTGCGTGCCATGGCAAGCATGTCGCGTTCTAATCCGCCGTATGGAAAGTAGCGGAAAGCCACGAAAGCTAATTTCATAGAGCGCTCCAAAAAAGGGAATTGGTTGCGGCGCAACCTGCGAATAGGATTGGTATATTTAAACAAACTTGCGGATGAATCGCCATTGACCCTTGCTACAATATGGCGGCTAACAGTTGTTGAGGAGTGATCTTGGAAAACTGGACGAAATTACGTGGGCGGCATCCTGAGCTTCCTCTGCTTTTAGCGCTTGACGGTGCGCAGGTTGAGATTAAGTCATGGCTGCGAGTTTTGCCTAATAAACGTTATGTCGGGCGTGGCGTCTGGTGTGGAAAAGATGTTCTGATAAAACTGTTTGTAGGCCAGTCGGCGAAACGGGATGCACGGCGGGAACGGCATGGCGTGCAATTAATGGCTGATCGTGGAGTTCCGACACCTGAGCTACTGCATACATATATTTGTTCTAGGCAGTCCTGTCTGCTCACCAAGTTTCTGCCCGATGCCCAAAGTCTTGCTGAACAGTGGCGTCACTCCAATCCTGTGTTGCCGCTTCAAGAAGCGCATTTGGCGCGTGTCCAGCGTGCGCTTGAGCTGCTGGCATCCTTACATCAAAAAGGAATTGATCATGGCGACTTGCATCTGGGTAATATTTTAGTAGATGACCAACGCTTATTGGTGCTGGATGGCGATAGCGTACGGGCGACGCGAGATGGGTCGCTGTCGCCCGATAGAGCCTTAAAAGGGCTGGCCGCTTTTTTGTGCTGCTTCGGGGTGGATTTGACTGATTATTTGCCTCAACTGGAGCGGGCTTACGGCCAGTATCCTGGTGGAGTCAATGCACTGCAGCAGGCCATCAGTCAAAAACAAATGCAGCGTATGAAGGCGCACCTAAAAAAACGTCAACGGGAATCTACGGTGATTGCCAGTGGCGATGACAAGGACAGCAAGGTGTTGCTGGATCGCCATTTAGCAGAACAATATGAGTTACATCGTTTGATGCAGGAAGCTGACCAGTTTTTTACGGACGATGCGCGCTATCTGAAAAAAGGAAATACCGCCACGGTTATTAGCATTGACTGGGGAGGGCGGCAGTGGATTCTCAAACGATATAACATCAAGAGTGTGGGGCATTGGCTGCAGAGATTCTGGCGCCCTAGTCGGGCTTGGCATAGTTGGTTGGCTTCTCATTTGTTGGCATTTCTTGGTGTGCCGGCTGCCAGGGCAGCGGCTGTTCGCGAGAATCGGCGCTGGGGATTGCGTGGTAAGGCCTGGTTGTTGCAAGTGCCGGTCAGCGGAGACAATATCGTCAATCGTTGGCAGCGATACGCGGTTGAAGATGTTTTACCCCCGACTCAAGAATTGGAATCGGTCATCTGCTTGCTTCGGCAGCTGAGACATTACCGCTTAGGCCATGGCGACTTAAAGGGAAGCAATATCCTTTGGAATGGTGAAGGGTGGTACCTGATTGATTTAGATAGTTTGCGTGTTTACAAGCGGGCTAATCGCTATAAACAGGCATGGCAACGCGACCGTTCACGTTTTCTACGCAACTGGCCAGCAGATAGCCGGATATATCGCTATTTGGATGATAAGCTGGCCTTGTGAGTGACCTACACAAAAAAGCCCCGCAGCCTAAAAACTGCGGGGCTTTTGCTGTTGCCGTTCGGCTTAGCGGTTGTCCAACTCGACGTAGTCGCGTTGGGTTTCGCCAGTGTACAGCTGGCGTGGACGCCAGATGCGGTAAGGAGCCGATAGCATTTCGTCCCAGTGGCAAATCCAGCCCACAGTACGCGCCAGGGCGAACATCACGGTGAACATGGAAGTGGGGATGCCCAAGGCGCTGAGCACGATGCCAGAGTAGAAATCGACATTCGGGAAGAGTTTCTTCTCGACGAAGTAGGGGTCTTTTAGTGCGATTTCTTCGAGCTTCATGGCCAGTTCCAGCTTGGGATCGTCGACGTTCAGCTCTTCTAGCACTTCGTGGCAAGATTCGCGCATGACAGTGGCACGTGGATCGTAGTTTTTGTAGACGCGGTGACCAAAGCCCATCAGCTTGAACGGATCGCTCTTGTCTTTGGCTTTAGCGATGAATTTGTCGATGTTGGATACATCGCCGATTTCACCCAGCATCTTCAATACGGCTTCGTTAGCACCGCCGTGTGCCGGGCCCCAAAGGGTGGCGATGGCTGCAGCAATAGCAGCATAAGGGTTGGCGCCTGAAGAACCGGCCAAACGGGCAGTAGAAGCCGATGCGTTTTGCTCGTGGTCAGCGTGCAATACAAAGATGCGGTTGACCGCACGAGACAGAGTGCTGCTGATTTCGCCGGTGTCGCCTTCTTTGCCAAATGCCATGTGCAGGAAGTTTTCGGCATAGTCGAGGTCGGCACGTGGTGAAACGAAGTCTTCGCCTTGGCCGTGCTTGTAGCACATGGCGGCCAGCGTCGGCATCTTGGCAACCAAGCGGGTGACGACTTCGGCACGTTGGTCAGCGTCGTTAATGTCGAGACCTTCGTGATAAATGGCAGACAGGCCACCTACGGCGCTCAGCAATTTCGCCATGGGGTGCGCGTCTTTATCGAAGCCGTTGAAGATGGCTTTGATTTTATCGTCGACGGCGGTGTTGTCTTTCAGTTGCTTAACAAAAGCGTCGTTTTCGCTCTTGCTGGGCAGCTCGCCTTTCTGCAACAGATAGCAAACTTCGGGGTAGCTGGCTTTGCTGGCGAGATCTTGGATGGAGTAACCACGGTGTAGCAGCTGGCCTTTTTCACCGTTAATGAAGGTGATTTTTGACTCGCAAGAGGCGGTAGAACCAAAACCGGGGTCAAAGGCAAAAATGCCACTCTTGATCAGTTTGGTTACGTCTACTACTTCTTTACCCAAGGTCGGGGTGTAAACCGGCAAGGTAATGTCACTGTCGAGACCATCTACCTTTAGAATTGCTTTCTTGTCGCTCATGAAACTTTCTCCAATTATAGGCAGAGACCACAACCGAGCGCGGCTGTGGTCATCAACGCGGGTCGAACCTTAGGGCTTGGTGCTTTGCCTGTCAATAAATACAGGGTCGGCACCTGCCAGGTGTTGACTCGTATCAAACCGAAAATTAGCGCAGTGGAAGGCTGCTATGTTCTGGCTGTTTGTGCGTGTTGAGTGCCTTTTGGGCGCAGCTGTTTGTGTACAAACTGGTGGTCTCTGCCGGAGGGTAGAGGCCGAGTTCGCGTAACCAGATTGCGGGTAATTATAGTGCAGATTGCGGCTGGGTGCCATGGTGCACCAAAGTGTTTTTATAAATGATAATCGTTCTCATATAAGTGTTTGGTTTGTTTTCAGTTTTTTCGAGCGCTATACTTTTCCACCGTCCACGCAGTGAATGCTCATTCATTGCGCGCGGTCTTTCCTGAAAACCTGCACCCTTGCGACTGGGCTTGTGGTGCCAACTAAAAAGTGATGACAACCGTGAATGATAATCGACCTGTTAACCTCGATCTGAAAACGATCAAGCAACCGGTGCCTGCGATTCTTTCCATCACTCACCGCATTACTGGCGTTCTGATTTTTCTGGGATTGCCAATCTTGCTGTGGATCCTGGATCGTTCGTTAGCGTCACCTGAAAGTTTTGCCGAATTACAATCCGTTCTCGACGCGCCATTGGCGAAGTTGATTATTTGGGGGTTGCTGTCGGTTTCCCTGATCCATTTGTGTGCTGGTGTGCGCCATATGCTGATGGATGCCGACATTGGGGAATCTTTGGAAGGTGGCCGTCGTGGTGCCAAAATTGTCTTTGGCGTCAGCATCGTGCTGATTCTATTTGTAGGGGGCTGGATATGGTAACAAGTGTTTGGAGTCTGGGACGTAATGGCCTGTATGACTGGGTCATCCAGCGTGTCAGCGCGGTAGTTATTGCCGTTTATTTTGTTGGTGTTTTAGGTTTTCTGATGTCCAATCCGAACATCAGTTATGAGACCTGGAGCGGCTTTATGGGCTCGCTTACCATGCAGGTCATCAACACCATTGTGTTCGTGATGATTGCGGCTCACGCTTGGGTGGGCATCTGGACAGTGTTGACCGACTATGCGTCATCGCACCTTGTTCATAAGCATCACGCCGCGCTCGGCATTGTATTGCAGACGCTGATGGTACTTGCCATTTCAGCTTATCTGTTGCTGGGCTTGTTCATGATTTGGGGAGTCTAATTTAATGGCTATTCGTACTTTGAATTTTGACGCCATCGTAATTGGTGGTGGTGGTGCCGGCATGCGCGCCTCCATCCAGATGGCACAATCCGGCTACAAGACTGCCGTTATCTCAAAAGTCTTCCCGACCCGTTCGCACACGGTATCGGCGCAGGGCGGCATTAATGCGGCCATCGGCAGCATGGATCCGGAAGATGATTGGCGTTGGCACATGTATGACACCGTTAAAGGGTCAGACTACATTGCCGACCAGGACGCATGTGAATACATGACGTCGGTCGCTCCCGAAGCCATTTACGAGCTGGAACATTGGGGTATGCCTTTCTCGCGTACCGAACAAGGCCGCATTTATCAGCGTCCTTTCGGTGGTCAATGCCGTGAATACGGTAAAGAGCAGGCAGCACGAACTTGTGCGGCGGCCGACCGTACTGGTCATGCGTTGTTGCACACCCTGTACCAGCAAAACCTCGCGGCGGGCACTCAGTTTTACAACGAGTGGTATGCCGTTGACTTGGTGAAAACCCACGACGGTAAAATTGCCGGTGTGGTGGCATTCAGCATCGAAACCGGCGAGCGCGTCTTCTTTAAATCGCGCGCTACTATTTTGGCGACTGGTGGTGCAGGCCGTATTTACGCCTCTACAACCAATGCCCACATGAATACCGGTGACGGTATCGGTATGGCACTGCGTGCTGGCATGCAAGTGCAAGATATCGAAATGTGGCAGTTCCATCCCACCGGCATCTTTGGTGCAGGTGTGTTGGTGACAGAAGGTTGCCGTGGTGAAGGCGGCTTCCTGCTGAACAAGGACGGCGAGCGCTTCATGGAGCGTTACGCGCCCAACTTTAAAGACCTGGCGAGCCGCGATGTGGTAGCACGCGCCATGGTAATGGAAATCCTTGATGGTCGTGGTGTTGGCCCGAATGGTGACCACATCTATCTGAAGTTGGATCACTTGGGTGCCGAAACCCTGAAAGCCCGTCTGCCGGGCGTGATGGATTTGGCCAAGACCTTCGCTCACGCGGATATCACGAAAGAGCCGATTCCGGTTATCCCGACGTGTCACTACATGATGGGTGGCCTGCCATCCAATATCCATGGCCAAGTGCTGTATCACACAGGTGGTCTGGATGGCTCTGAAACACTGGTTGACGGCCTTTACTCCATTGGCGAATGTGCCAGCGTATCGGTTCACGGTGCCAACCGTTTGGGCGGTAACTCCTTGCTGGATATCGTCGTATTTGGCCGTGCTGCGGGTCTCTTTGTAGAAGAGGGCTTGCGTCAAGGCATGGAACAAGCTGAGCCGACTGATGAAGAAATTCATCATGCTAGCCGCCGCTTGGATCGTTGGGACGGTTCCGAAACCGGCGAATCCGTTGCTGCTCTGCGTAACGAGCTACAGCAAATGATGTCCAAGCACTTCGGTGTATTCCGTAAGTCCGACTTGATGGAAGAAGGCATCGAGCTGCTGAAAGATCTGCGTGAGCGGATCGGTAAGGCCAAGCTGGAAGACAAGTCCATGACTTTCAATACCGCGCGTATGGAAGCCTTGGAGCTGGATAATCTGCTGGAAGTGGCTGAAGCCACTGCTATCGCGGCCGACACGCGTACAGAAAGCCGTGGCGCTCATTCGCGTTACGACTATCCTGATCGCGACGACGACAACTGGCTGTGTCATTCAATCTATGATCCGGGTACGAAGCAATTGACTAAGCGCGCTGTGAACATGCAGCCGAAGACAATGGATACCTTCAAGCCCAAGATCCGCAGTTATTAAGCGAGGCAGTCAAATGAAAGTCAGTATTTATCGTTACAACCCGGAGACGGACAAAGAGCCGTACATGAAGGACTATGAGCTCGACAACCCGGAAGGCAAAGACCTGATGGTGTTGGACGTGCTCCTGATGTTGGAAGAGCAGCAAGATCCGACCTTGTCATTCCGTCGTTCTTGTCGTGAAGGGGTGTGTGGCTACGACGGCATGAACATCAACGGCATGAATGGTTTGGCGTGTATTACGCACTTGTCCGAAGTCGCCCCGGGTGTACTGGAAGGCAAGCGTCCGCTAATCCTGCGTCCGCTGCCCGGCCTGCCGGTGATTCGTGACTTGGTTGTCGACATGACCATGTTCTACAACCAATACGAAAAAATTCAGCCGTGGGTGGTCAACGACAACCCCACACCGGCTCGCGAATATCTGCAATCGCCTGAAGACCGCGCCAAGTTGGACGGCCTGTACGAGTGTATTCTCTGTGCTTGCTGTTCTACTCAGTGCCCGTCTTTCTGGTGGAATCCCGAGAAGTTCTTGGGGCCATCTGCTTTGCTGCAGGCCTATCGTTTCTTGGCCGATTCACGCGACACCCGCACGGAAGAGCGGTTGGATCGTCTCGATGATCCTTTCTCGGTATTCCGTTGCCGCGGCATCATGAACTGCGTGGCGGTTTGTCCGAAAGGGCTCAACCCCACCAAGGCGATTGGCAACATTCGCCAGATGCTGTTGGATCGCGGCGTGTAACACGCAGCTTGTGCAACACAAAAAACCTCCCGCGCCTTTATCGGTTCGGGAGGTTTTTTTACGTTTGTTATTTATTGAGTCGGAATTATTTAAGGAGGTGATGGTCAACGAATACACAATGGAATGACGAAATGGATCACTAATTGCATTGGTTGGAAGGGTATGTGATTCCGATCAATAAAAAAGTGTCAATGGGGATTACCCTTTATTCGTAAAGGCGTTACACTCAATTGAGTTGATCGGGTAGCTGGCCGGTGAAATTTGCGCCATCGGCGGGTTTTTACGGACTTGTGAGCTAAGAGGTCAGACAAAGTCATGCAAGACAGTTCGATGTATCAACAATGGGCATCTTCTTATTTGGGAGGAGCCAACACAGGTTATGTTGATGAGCTGTACGAATCCTTCCTTGCCGATCCCAATTCGGTATCTCAAGAATGGCGGGACTGCTTTAATAAATTGCCCATGCTGGAAGGGCAGGTCCGGCAGGATATTCCTCACGCCACCATTCGTGAACACTTTTTACTGCAGGCCAAAAACCGTTCCCGGGTTCAAAAGGTTAGCGCGGGTACCGTAAGTAGTCAGCACGAAAAACGCCAAGTTGGCGTGCTGCATTTGATTTCTGCCTATCGAAACCGTGGCCATCAACGTGCTCAGCTTGATCCATTAAATTTGGCACCGCGTGAGCCCGTACCCGATTTGGACTTAACTCACCATGGGCTCAGCCCGGCCGATATGGATACGGTGTTCCAAACCGGCAATTTGTTCTTGGGTAAGCCGGAAGCTAAGTTAAGCGAAATTGTCAATTGCCTGGAGTCCACTTATTGCGGCTCTTTGGGTGTGGAATACATGCACTTGGTGAACACCACCGAGCGCCGTTGGTTGCAACAGCGTTTGGAAAGCGTGCGCAGTCATCCCGAATACAGCAAAGAAGTAAAGCATCATCTGCTCGAACGCCTGAGCGCAGCCGAAGGGCTGGAAAAATACTTGGGCAATCGTTACCCGGGCACCAAGCGCTTTGGTTTGGAAGGCAGTGAATCTTTCATTCCATTAGTGGATGAAGTCATCCAGCGCACTGGCAGCTACGGTATTAAAGAAGTCGTTATCGGCATGGCGCATCGTGGTCGTTTAAATGTGCTGGTCAATACCCTGGGCAAAAGCCCCAGCGATTTAATTGGCGAATTTGAAGGCAAGAACTTCAACGAAGAAGGCTCTGGTGATGTGAAATATCACCAAGGTTTCTCGTCCAATGTACAAACGTCTGGCGGTGAAGTGCATTTGGCCATGGCGTTCAATCCGTCGCATTTGGAAATTGTTTCCCCCGTAGTGGAAGGCTCGGTGCGCGCACGCCAAGACCGTCGTGACGATGCAGACGGCAACCTGGTTGTCCCCATTTTGGTGCATGGCGATTCCGCCGTGGCCGCGCAGGGTGTCGTCATGGAAACCTTGCAAATGTCGCAAATTCGCGGCTTCCGTGTGGGCGGCACCCTGCACGTGGTGATTAACAACCAGGTGGGCTTTACCACTGGCCGTGAAGATGCCCGCTCAACCGAATATTGCACCGATATTTTCAAAATGGTGCAGGCACCTATTTTTCATGTGAATGGTGATGATCCGGAAGCGGTGTTGTTGGCAACACAGGTCGCTGCCGATTATCGCATGCAGTTCCACAAAGACGTGGTAATTGACCTAATCTCCTACCGTCGCCGTGGCCATAACGAGGCGGACGAGCCATCGGCTACCCAGCCATTGATGTATCAGGTCATCAAACGGCATCCGACCACGCGCACCTTGTATGCCGAAAAACTGATTAAGCAGGGCACGGTGTCCGAAGCCGAAGCCGAGAAGATGGCAACCAGCTATCGTGATTTGCTCGATGAGGGCAAGCACGTCGTCAAAAGTCTGGTCACCCAACCCAACAGCGAATTATTTGTGGATTGGTCACCCTATCTGGGCAATGAACATCAAGAACATTTCGATACGCGCTTCCCGTTGAAGCAACTGCAAGCCTTGGCGAATCGCATGGAAACACTGCCCGAGGGCTTTGTGCTGCAGCGCCAGGTGAAGAAAATCGTCGAAGACCGCCGCAAAATGACGGCCGGTGCCTTACCTGTCAATTGGGGGTATGGCGAAACCATGGCGTATGCCACCTTATTGGATGAAGGCATCATGGTGCGTATTAGCGGACAGGACGCCGGTCGCGGCACCTTTTCGCACCGTCATGCCATCTTGTACAACCAAAAAAATGGTGCCGCCCACATTCCGCTGAAACATGTGACAGACGACCAGCCGCGTTTTGATATCTACGACTCGCTATTGTCCGAGGCAGCCGCC
>CAYVZZ010000030.1:8059-22465 GCA_964456185.1 uncultured Alcanivoracaceae bacterium | reverse complement strand
GACAAGGTCCGCTCCTACAGGACGGGGGCTGTGTAGGAGCGGACCCTGTCCGCGACAACATGGCTTAATACCCCAACGCCTTCGCTAAATCGGCACTCACCTTGACGGGGAAATCCAACAATTGTTGCGCAAAGGCTTTGCCTTGCGGGTCGATGCGGATGGAGGCAATGCCACCTCCACCCAAGGCGTTTTTCAGCAGGAAGTTGTAGGCATTCAGCCCCGGCAGCTCCCAGCGGGATATGCTGCCGGTGTCGTCATCCAGCACATGCTGCATATACTCGGCCACGGCGTCGGTGGTAAGCGCGTTGCGTAAGTAAGGGAAATATTCCGCTTTGCGGGCAATCACCCCGATGTTGGCATGGTTACCTTTGTCGCCGCTGCGCGCCCAGGCGAGGGCGATTAGCGGCACGATGGCATCGCCTGTGGCGGTTTCTTTACCGGCATTGCAACTGAGTTGGCTATCATCAAAGGGTTGGCCATTCGGGATGGCCACATCGATGGTTTGCCCGTCAATGTCCACGGTGACCGGTACCTTGTTTTTTGGCACGAGGGTAGAAAACAGACGAATGCGCGGATAAGCCGTGGGACGGCCGCCGACCAAGCCTGACAAACCCGGTGCCATGCCGGTGGCAGCTTGGGCGATTTCGCGCCCCAAGATGCGCAAGGCTTTCTTTTCTTTGTGAATGGCGGCGAGCTTAACCGCTATCTCGCGGGTATCTTGATGCCGCGCATGGGCACCATAGGTAGCTTCACTACCCAGCAATTCCACACTGGTTTGCATGAAATCGCCCAGCTTCAAGTCATCCAAAATGCCACGCACCTTCTTGAGAATCGCTTTAGTGACCACGTCCCCTTTTTTCACCGCATCGCGACCGGCCATCAAAAAGGACGCGCTAAGCTTGTAACCATCCGGATAGGTGGCCGAGACTTTATAGGTATCGGTTGGCGGTAGGCCGCGTGCACCGGAAACCGCCACGCGATTGTCGCCGACTTGCTCCAGCTGTACCTGGGTCAAATCACAAGTCACATCCGGCAAGATATAAGCCCGCGGGTCGCCAATTTCATAGACAATTTGCTCGCCCACGGTGGCGGTGCTCACCAGCCCGCCAGTGCCTTCGGGTTTGGTGACCACGAAGCTGCCGTCAGGCGCACATTCCACCACCGGAAAACCCATGTTGTGAAAGTCGGGCACGCTTTCCCAATCGGTGAAGTTGCCGCCATTGCACTGCGCGCCACACTCGATGATATGACCAGCTAATGAGCCTTGTGCCAATTTATCGTACTCGTCCAACGACCAGCCAAATTCATGCAACAAAGGCCCCAGCACGATAGCGGAATCCACAATGCGGCCGGTGAGTACAATATCTGCACCGGCTTCCAATGCGGCACGGATGGGCTCGGCTCCCAAATAGGCATTCATGGTAACGGTGAAAGGCGGCAGGGGAGCGCCGGTATCGTTTTCGGTGCAATCGGCAAAGTCACCGCGCCGCGGATTGATGTCGTCGCCTTCGACCAAGGCAATTTTCAAATCCACCCCTGCCTCGGTGAACACTTTTTCCAAGGCTGCACGACAAGCCCGCGGATTCACGCCGCCCGCATTGCTGATGACTTTAATGTTCTTGTCTTTAATCTCGCGCGCCAGCGGCCCCATGACTTGCTTGACGAAATCATGCGCATAACCCATGTCGGGATTTTTCATGCGCTGACCGGCCATAATCGACAAGGTGACTTCGGCCAGATAATCGAATACCAAGTAATCCAGCTCGGTTTGGCGCACCAGCTGGAAAGCGGCGCTGTTGGTATCGCCCCAGAAGCCGGAGGCGCAACCGATGCGGACAAGATTTTTCATGTCATTCTTCCCTGTTTAAAGGTAGAATGACTCTACCAAGCAAGCGCTCGGTTTTCAAAGCCCGATTAAACCCGTTTGGAAGAAAATGGCAATTTCATGTTGGAATAGGCCAATTAGACCAATTTACGTCCGAATTGACCGCAATTCACGCTACGAATGTGTCGACTTTTGCGCTAACCTTTCCAGTCATCGGTTGACCAGAACAATCCAGAACAACGATGGAGTTAAATGTGAGCGAAGATAAGAGCACCAAGACCCTGTTACACCGTGCCTTGCACTGGGGAAATACCACACCAGATCGGGTTTATATGACCCAGCCTTACCCCAACGGTGATCTGGAAAGTTTCACCTGGCAGCAGACCGTCGAGCTGGCAAAACGACTCGCCGCATACATCAAATCGTTGGAGCTTCCGCCCAAGAGTCACATTGCGCTGGTGGGCAAAAATTCCGCTCACTGGATTATCACCGACTTGGCCATTTGGATGGCGGGTTGCGTCACCGTACCGCTGTATCAAACAATTAATGAAGAAGCCGCTGCTTATGTGTTGGAAAATAGCGAAGCCAAGCTGATCTTCATCGGTAAACTGAGTGGCGATGCCGATACCTGGCCCGAAATCAAACGAGGCATCCCCGCCGACCTGCCCAAAGTTGCCTTGCCCATGGCACCGCTGGACGACCTGCCTGCCGATACCCCCAAGTGGGACGACATTATTGCCAACAACGCGCCCTTGGATGAAGTAGCCGACCCGGAGCTAGACGACATTGCGACTATCGTTTACACCTCCGGCAGCACCGGCAAGCCGAAAGGCGTAGTGCACAGCTTTGGCACCATGGTGGCGGCACCCAAAGGCTTGGGCGAAATGTTTGGCATTACCAATGAAGACCGCATGTTGTCTTACCTGCCGCTGGCTCACGTGGCCGAACGCGCCGCAGTTGAAACAGGCTCGTTATACTTTGGTTTTCATGTTTACTTTGCTAACAGCCTAGATACCTTTCAGCAAGATTTGCAGCGGTCGCGGCCAACCATCTTTTTCTCAGTACCCCGACTCTGGACCAAGTTTTACCAAGGCGTTAACGCCAAGATTCCGCCGAAAAAGCAAAAGTTGTTGCTGTCCATCCCCATTCTTTCCGGCATCGTAAAGAAAAAGATTTTGCGCGAGTTGGGGCTAGATAGCGTGCGCTATGCTGTAACCGGCTCGGCCCCCTTGTCGGCTGATTTGGTGCGCTGGTACCGCAACCTTGGGCTGGAAATGCTCGATGCCTATGGCATGACCGAAAACTTCGCCTACTCGCACGCTTCTTTGCCCGGCAAAGTACGCATTGGCTACGTGGGCAATTCCAACCCGGGCGTGATTACCCGTATCGCAGAAGACACAGGCGAGATTCAAATCAAAAGCCCGGCGCAAATGGTGGAATATTACAAACTGCCGGAGAAAACCAAAGAAGATGTGACCGATGACGGCTTCTTCAAGACCGGCGACATGGGCGAAATCGACGACCAGGGTCGCCTGAAAATTACTGGCCGTGTGAAAGAGCTCTTTAAAACCAGCAAAGGCAAATATGTGGCTCCCGCGCCCATCGAAATTTTGCTGAGTGATCATCCCGATGTGGAAGTGGCGTGCGTGAGCGGTGCCAACCGTCCGCAACCCTACGCTTTGCTGCTACTTGCCGAAGAACTACAGGGCAAAGTGGATGACACCAAACGCAAGCAGCTCACCGCTGAATTCGAAAAGTTGTTGACCAAAGTGAACAGCGAAATCGAAAAGCACGAGCGCATGAAATTTATGGTAGTGGTATCTGAACAGTGGACCATCGAAAATGGCTTCCTTACACCCACCATGAAAATTAAGCGCAACGTGATTGAAAACAATTACCAGCCCAAAGCGGACGACTGGGCAGATTGTGGTGAAACCATTATTTGGGAGTGAAGCAATCGCCCAATAAATCGGGCTCCTACTGTTGGCTGTGTCGCCACGTAGGAGCCCGATTCATCGGGCGATGATTTAATCCGCTTAATCAATCCAAAAAGAAATCTTTCATGAGTTGCTCACGCGGCAGATCGGGGTTGACCTGATAACCGCTCAAATCCTCCACGCCTTCCTTTTTCAGTACCTCTTCATCAATAAAGAAGTTGCCGCTGCAGGTTTTGTGGTCGCGATTTAAAATGGCATAAGCTGCATCGGCCACAATGCTGGGTTGCCGCCCCACGGAAACAGCACTGCCGCCACCTAATTGATTTTGCACCGCTGCCGTATTGATTACCGTGGCAGGCCAGAGTGCATTAAAGGCCACCTTGCCTTTGAATTCCTCGGCCATGCCCAGCACCCAAAGGCTCATTAAATACTTTGCCGTGGTATAGGCCACATGTTGACCAAACCATTTGGCGCTGAAATTAAGCGGTGGTGCCAAATTTAGCACATGCGGATTGTCGGCCTTTTTCAGCCAAGGCAAACATTTTTGTGCCGCCATAAAACTGCCGCGCCCGTTAATTTGGTGCATTAAATCATAGCGTTTCATCGCAGTGGCTTCGGTGCCGGTAAGCGCAATGGCGCTGGCGTTGTTGACCAAAATATCAATGCCGCCAAAATGCTCGGCCCCCTTCTTTACGGCATTTTCCAGTTGGGCTTCTTCCCGCAAATCGCCCACGCAAACCAGCGTATTGCCGCCCGCTTCTTGCATGGCTTTTTCGGCATCATAAATAGTGCCAGGTAGCTTGGGGTGTGGCGTCGCGGTCTTGGCGAAGAGGATGATGTTCGCACCATCGCGTGCGGCTCGTTCGCCAATGGCGCGACCGATGCCACGGCTGGCACCGCTAATAAACAAGGTTTTTCCGGCAAGTGACATAAGAGGCTCCTTGATGATTGAGCCTCTATTTATTCATTCTGCCGTTCGATTAGCAATGACCTTAAACATCATACTTAGTGACAGGAAAGTTATGCCACTTCACGCTTGGCATCAGCCAATGCCACCAGATTGTAATCTTTGGCATTAATCTCGCGTGTTTGCTGGCGAAAGCGGAAGGTGAAGCCAGGCCAGTTATTGGTGATTTTGCCGTTGTCGGCGATATACCAAGAATCGCATCGGTGCAGCACACTGTGCGCAAACTTTTGTTGGATGTGTTGGTTATAAGCCGCTTGGCGTTCCGGTTTGACGTCGAGATACGCTAGCTGCCGGACAACACATACTGAAATTGCGATTCCAGCATGTATATAATGGAGTTGTGTAGCTAGTTGGTATTCGGGCCGTACAACATATAAAAGTTGGGGAAGCCGCTTAGGGTGGTGCCATGAAATGCCTCGGCACCGTCTTTCCAGGCTTGATTCAAATCTTGCCCGTCCAGGCCGGTGATCTGCATCGGCGTGAGGAAATCGGTGGTTTTGAAGCCGGTGCCCAGCAAAATGGCATCCACCTTGTGATGCGTGCCATCGCGGGTGGTCAAGCCATCGGCGGTGATGCGTTCAATGCCGTCGGTGACGATATCCACATTGTCGCGCGCCATGGCGGGGAACCAGTCGTTCGACAGCAGGATGCGCTTGCAGCCGATTTTGTAATCGGGCAGTAGCTGGCGGCGTTTTTTGCGGTCTTTGACGTGCTTGCGCAACGCACGCTTGTTGCTCATGGCCATGACTTCCAGCAAGAAACTCAAGCGCGAAAACGCTAAAGCACGACTTTCGTTAACCCAGTAAATCAAATCGCGATACAGCCCGTTGTAACCCGGCACCAGCCGGAACAACAGCTTTTCGACCTGTTTAAAAGCACGGTCACCTTTGGGGATCACCCAGGCGCCGGAACGCTGAAACAAGTGCAGCTGCTTCACCTGTTTGGCAATTTCCGGCACAAACTGGATGGCGCTCGCCCCGGTGCCAATCACTGCCACCGTTTTGCCTGTCAGGTCATAGTCGTGGTCCCAGCGTGACGAGTGAAACAGCTTGCCTTGAAAATCGTCTAAGCCGGGGATGTTAGGCCAAGCCGGTCGGTTTAGCTGACCCACCGCACTCACCACGCTGCGTGTTCGCCAGCTATCACCATTGGCGGTTTTTACCGTCCAGCAAGCGTCTTGTGTGCTAAATTGGGCATCGCGCACTTCCTGCTGAAAATGAATGTGGGAATACAGGTCATACTTGGTTGCACAGGCTTCGATATACGCCTTGATTTCCGGTTGGCGGCCAAACTTGCGGCTCCAGTCCGGGCGTGGCTCGAAGGAAAACGAATACAGGTGCGATTGCACATCACAGGCCGCGCCGGGGTAAGTGTTGTCGTGCCAAGTGCCGCCTACGCCATCACTTTTCTCTAAAATGACAAAATCATTAAAGCCAGCTTTTTTTAGCTGAATGGCCATGCCAATGCCGCCAAAGCCGCAGCCAATGATGAGTATGCCCGTAGTGCCTGTCGTCATGGGTGTGATCTCATTGATGTTTTCGGCCACATGCTAGTGGTGGCTCGCTTGTATTGCGATGCCGAAAGAGGCCAAAATATCGCTTCAGCAGTCGGCTTTCCGGCGTTTATGACATATTAAGGAACACGCATGAGCCAGCCCCAGAGCATTTATGGCATTGATAATTCACCCCGTGGCCGTCTGTTAAATGGTGCCGCCCGCCTGTTTCGTGACAAAGGCTACGAACGCACCACCGTGCGTGATATTGCGGCTGCCGTTGGTATTCAAAGCGGTAGCATCTTTCATCATTTTCCCAGTAAAGACGCCATCCTTTATGCGGTCATTGAGGAAGTCATTCAGGCCAACACCCAACGGCTTAAAGACGCGCGTGATGCGGTAGATGCACCGGAAGACAAACTGCGCGCCCTCATTCGGCAAGAGTTGGTTTTTATCGTGGGTGACACGCGTGAAGCCATGAATGTCATGGTGCAAGAGTGGCGCTGCCTGAGTGAAGCTCAGCAGCGTGAGGCGTTGGCATTGCGGCAGGTTTACGAAAATATCTGGCTGGACGTGCTGGAAGCGTTACACCAACAAGGCGCTTTTAGCTGCACGCCGTTCATTATGCGCCGCCTGATTACCGGCATGAGCAGCTGGGCGCATAATTGGTTTAACCCCAACCGCGACCTCAGCCTAGATGACCTCACCGACATCATCATGCAACGCGTAGTGGGTGAGGGCTGAAAACGAGAGGGCATTACCCCTCGTTAAAGGGCACCCATTCATCGGTAATGTGGCCATTCTCAACCACCCTGACCGGCCCGTAATGCAGCAGGCTGCCTTCCGATTGATAGGGGCGCAAGAACACCGTGTCGTTAACCTGCAAAGCAGGCTGCGTGGGCCCATTGAGGATGGATTGATTAAAGCTCAGGCCAAATTGGGCGTTATTGACGATGCCGTCGGGCGAGCAGGGCTCTGCTGGCCAGCCACCGCCATACACAAAGTAGCTACGCGCCCGTTGGGTGCGGCCAGTGTAGAGTAATCGTGATAACCATGCCGGCCCCGGAAGGCGTGTGCCGTCAAAGGCTTTCAGCACGGGCGTGGCGATGAACACGGCTGGCTCGAAATCGGCCAGCAGATCGATATCAAATTCACGCGGTTTGAGCAGAGCAGAGCCGGTGGCAATGTCGTTAAGCGGGGAGTCATCTTTGTGCAGCGCAATGGTTGGGCTGCCTGCCCCATTCCAGCAAAAGCTGTCCGCCTGCCGCTGCGGGTAGTGCGCCAACACAACCGCTTGAAAGCGTCGGTAATCGGCCACGGCCAGCTTAAAGCTTTTATGCCGTGATTCCACCAAGCCGGGTAGCTTGCCAACATGGGCGTCGTAGCCCATTAGTCCACTGCATTCTAATTGCGGGTGTGCGTCTAGCTGTGTGAGCAGCGTTTCGAGCTGGTCGGGTGTGGCCACGCCGCCACGGTGCAGGCCAACATCCACCTCGATATTGACCCGCATCTTAATGTTAAGCGCGTCGGCCAGGGCGGCATATTCTGCCAGGCGTTGCGGTGTGTCGACTAACCATTGCAACTGGCGTTCGGGGTTAAATGCACTTTCGGGACGATGCGTGTAAAAATGCTTGGCCGCCAGCACAGGCAAGGGCTTGCCAATGAGTAAATCCAGCGTGGGGAAACGGGCGGTGACTTGTCGTAATTGTGGTTCGTGAAACACCATTAACGACTGGCTATTGACCAGCGGCAGCACGGTGTCGAGCAGCTCGGGCACGGGCAATGATTTTTCGACCAGGCGCAGGTTCATCCGGCTTGATATCAAATCATTCAGCCGCGCGGCATTACGTTTTAGGCGATCACGGTCGACGATAATGCAAGGCCAAGCGAGGCCAGCCGTCCGCAGGGCATTTTGCAACCCGGCAAAGTAGGCGTTGTGAGGGCTGCCGGCCATCAGGCGTTACCTATGTTGAAGAGCTGTTTAAGGTAAGGCGTGAGGAACTTGCCGGTGGGATCGAGCTCGGCTCGCAACTTAAGGAAGCGCGGCAGGTGAGGGTAGTGCGCCTTGAGCTGGTCAAATTCCATGGTGTGCAGCTTGCCCCAATGGGGGCGGCCTTGATGGCGCTGCAAAATGGCCTCGGTCATCGAGAACAGTGGGCGGTAATCTTGCTTCCAATATTGGTGTACCGAGATCGAGCAGCGTTCGTCACCTGGTTTGCCGTTAAACGGACTAAGCCAATAGTCATCCGGGGCGACATAACGAAATTCGACTGGGAAAAAGACCGGCGTTTTATCTCGGGCAATCGCCTGACACACCTCATCCAAACAGGCGACACCGGATTGACGGGGCACTTGATATTCCATTTCGTTGAAACGAATGCCACGGTGCGAGGCAAAGATATTGTGCGACCAGTTAGTGCGTTCCGAGGGGCGCACGATTTTATCGAGAATCTTTTGCACACCTCGACCCGCCGCCGGGAAAAGGCGCATGGCTTCGCAGCCCACATATAAACCCAGATCATCCGAATCAGCGCCGTGGTCTTTTTTGGTCGGCAATTCGTCAGTGAGATCCAGCGTTTTGACAATGGCTTTGCGGCTATGGGGAAACGCCCAAATCTCAAAATGACGGTGCTCGGCCACATAGGCGTCTAGCCGAGGCAACACATCATCCAGTGAAGACACAAAGACACGCTCTCGTAGGCGGTAAGACGGGATATTTTGCAAATTGACCTGGGTGATAACGCCCAACATGCCCAAGGAAACCGCCGCTGCATTAAATAAGTCGCTGTCTTTATCGCGGCTGCATTCCACCGCTTCGCCGTTGGCTGTGATCAGCCGCAGGCCCTCGGCACCGGCGGCAATGCAGGGCAGGGTAACGCCCGTGCCATGTGTTGCCGTAGAAATCGCGCCTGCTAGGCTTTGTCGGTTGATATCGCCCAAGTTGGGCATGGCTTGACCAAGGTCGTGCAATAGGGGGCCGGCATTAAAAAGCCGGGTGCCTGCCCAAAGGCGTGCTTGGCAATTGGCCTCATCATGGGAAACCAGACCGCTTAGTTTATCTAGCGATAGCAGGGCACCATTGGTTGGTACCAATGGCGCAAAAGAGTGCCCCGCACCGACCACGCGAAGCTGGTCTGCCGCCTTCACCTGTTGGCACAGCATGTCTTCGGAATCGGGGAGCAACTTTTGGGATGGGGTGGCGCGCTGATCGCCCGACCAGTTTTTCCAATCGCTGCTGGCGGGGTGTAAGCCGTCAGAAAAGGCGGTTTGTTTGGTAGATGGTGTTGTTGTCATCATTCGCATCCGTGAAATAGTGAAAAGCAGTGGGACTAATATCGATCGGTATTTATAACGATAGGTACGATAGTACCACCAAGAAAACGCGCTGTAATTACCCTAGCGCCCGTATCCAAAGCGTTATTGCGAATCGTGATATGACCAGGCATAAAAAAGGCGAGCACTGAGGCTCGCCTTTTGTCGAATGTCGTTGGAACGGTTTAAGCCGCTTCTTGCAACGCCTTGATGCGCTCATCCAATGGCGGGTGAGAGCTAAATAGTTGGCGTATGCCGCTGCGCTTGCCCGAGCTAATGCCAAAGGCCGCCAAAGATTCCGGCATCTGGCTGGGCATCTCGGTCTCCGCTTTTAAGCGTTGCAGCGCGGCAATCATGTTGTGGCGTCCGGCCAGTTTAGCGCCCGCCGCATCCGCATGAAACTCTCGCCAGCGGGAAAACCACATCACAATAGTAGATGCTGCAATACCAAATACAATCTCGGTGACAATCACCACCGCGTAATAGCCCAGCAGGCCCAGGCCTTCGCCATCTTCATCACGCAGGAAGCTGTTAATGCCAAAAGCCACCACGCGAGCAAGGAAAATCACAAAGGTGTTTACCACCCCCTGAATTAGGCTTAATGTCACCATGTCGCCATTGGCCACATGACCAATCTCATGGCCTAGCACTGCCTTGGCCTCATCGCGGCCAAAGCGCTGCAGCAACCCCGCAGACACGGCTACCAGCGCCTTGTTTTTGTTCCAACCCGTCGCAAACGCGTTGGCTTGCTGCGCCGGGAAAATGCCCACCTCCGGCATCTCGATGCCCGCTTGTTGCGCCAAGCCCGATACCGTTTGCATTAGCCATGCTTCGTCACTATTGGCTGGCTGCTCAATGATGCGCACTTTTGCGCTCCATTTGGCAATCTTCTTCGACATCAACAGTGAAATAATACTGCCCGCAAAACCAAACACCGCGCTGAAAATCAGCAGCGCCGTCAGGTTAAGGCCAGAGCCGCTTTGTGCCAGAAAATTATCGACTCCCAGCAGCTGCAGCACCACAGTCGCCACCACAATAACGGCCAAGTTTGTCAACAGAAAGAGGGCGATACGCTTCATAGAAATTATCTCCAAGTGATTAGCCATTAGATGGGGGGGATTATCAAAAGTTCAACCCCGTCCTTTTATCTTCCGTGAGGTTGCGCCTAAATAAAATAATGCCTTAAATTGCTATAATTACAGCACATTAATGGCAAGGACGCCACATGACCTCTCAAGACAACGGCACCTTAAATCACGACGCCGCCTTCAAGAAAATCTTCTCGCACCCACAAATCGTGCGCGACCTCATCGAAGGCTTTATCCACGAAGATTGGGTAAAAGACATTGACTTCAGCACGCTGCGCAAAGCTAACATCGCCTACACCGCAGCAGACAACCGCCAGCGATTCAACGACACCGTTTGGCAGGTGCAATTCCGCGGCAGCTCGCTCTATATCTGCGTACTGCTGGAATTCCAGTCCACAATAGACAAGTACATGGCCGTGCGTTTAATGAGCTATGTCGGCTTGCTTTACGAAGACCTCATTCACGCCAAAATGTTACCGGCCAACAGCACCTTGCCGCCCGTGTTGCCTATCGTGCTATATAACGGCCGCCGTAAATGGCGGGCGGCTACTTCAATTCAAGACCTTATGCCAGACCTACCGCAAAGTCTGCAGAAATGGCAGCCCCAGCTAAAATATTTTTTGCTGGATGAAAGCCACCACAACCCTGAGCAACTGAAAGAGCTGCACAACCTGGTCAACGCACTCATCAAAGTCGAATACACGCGCCAGAAACCGGAAAACGTCTGGAATGATATCGAGCAGCTTTACCAAGAAGTAGAAACCACCCTGAATCAAAAAGTGACCGACAAACAAGAACGTAACATCATTCTAGAACACATCATCGGCTGGCTGGTCATCTCAACCGGATTGGCCAAAACACCTGCAGGCGTTAAGATGATAGTAAATCAGCTAAAGGAGACCCCCATCATGCTGCAAGATAGAGTCCGTGAATGGGAAAAAGGCGTGTTGCAAAGAGGCGTGCAGCAGGGCGTTCAAGAAGGTCGTCAAGAAGGTCGATTGGAAGGTCGATTGGAAGGTCAGGTTGCCGTATTGAAAAACCTGCTGATTACCCGCTTTGGCAGCATGCCCAGCTGGGCAGAAAAGCGCCTGCAAAACGCAAATGACGCCGACATCGAAAAATGGACCAAACGCCTATTTGAAGCCGACAGCTACGACACCTTATTTGCGTAACACAATTTCCCCGCATAAAAGAGCAACGCCCGATACAGCCTCCTGCCGTATCGGGCGTTGCACATGAAAGCAGGCTTCATCCGTGAATCCCGAGCCCCTCATGCGCCGCGAATACTATAGTTGTGTTATCCACTTCACAATAGTCGCAGGCTTACATCACACGCCAATAGCAGAAATAACAGACAATTTCTGAAGAAAAAATTGATATTTAAGCGGAAAGTACCAAAAACTTTTTGATGTCTAATTATGGGCTAGTATCAAGCCAACCTGTTACACACAACCAACTCAGCGCCAACACATCTCACCTAAAATCCACCCCCAGCCATGTTATCCTACTATTAAGTAAAACAATCCGGAATTGCACCCGTATGATCACCGCCAAACGCCTAAAACACGCCATTCTCACATTACTACTCTGCACACTAGCTGGCAGCCTGCTTACGGCGTGTAACGAGCAAAACCCGTATGATGATCAAAACATTGGCGAGGCAGACAAGCCCTTTGACACCGACCCATCAAGCGGCCTAACCCGCATTGCCTTATATGCCAGCAAGCCCATTCAAGGGCTATATTACGTCTGTAATGGCCAAGCCAAAGGCCGCTCCTACACCCAGCCCGTGCGTAACGCATCGCAACTCGTCGCCACCAACGTTAACAAAGACAACATCCCCGTCGCCCGTTGTGGAAACGACGCCACCCAAGTTACCTTTTATCTTGGCGTCAGAAATCAACTCGCCACCAATAAAGCCGTCAAAATCGGCAGCATTAAATTGCCCAACATTACTGTTTCTGGAACCGACGGCAAAGTGCGCCATGATGTCGTGTCTGGCAAACTGTCTCAAGCTCCCGTTTACCTCAGCTATTCCATGGCCGACCTGCAAAACTCGCCCAATCGCGTTAATGTCGCCGCTGCTTTCGATGCCCAGGGTAATTGTAAAGCCAACCGGGAAGATGCCTGTGCTATCGTCTACAAGACCGCACTACTCATGGCAATAGACGAATCGCAATCATCAGAAGGTGTGCTCGACATTTCGTTGGACGACAGCCACCTCATGGCCGATTCCGCCACCTATGCCAGCAAAGGCTTCAACCAATCCAGCTACAGCCAATTCAAAGTCGACTGGCAACCCTACGTAACAGCCGCAGGCGGTGCCTTGCCCGCTACAATTACCAGCGTCTTTCCATACGCTGGGAACCCCAACGCCAGTGCGGCAGAGAACATTCTACAAGGCGCAGGTCGCCTAAATGCCGGCACCTACAAACTCACCGTTACCAACCAAATTACCTCTAATGTACAAACCAAAAATCGTCTAGCGGGTCGTGCCTGGGCCTATCCCGACGGCAGTCTGGCAGGCATTGGCATATACAACAAAGACCCAAACAACGTCTGCAGCGCAGAAATTGGCGCACTTGAGAGCGGTGGTGTGCCCACATCTCAGGAATGGGCCGACTTTCTGGTTTGCATCATGCAGAACAAAACAGGAGCAAACTATTTCATCCTAACAGGCGCGCAAAACAACAACCCTCGCATAACACCCGATAACACCTTGGCCGACATCCAGTTAAGCTTTCTCAAACCCGGCTCGACTCAGCATCCCGCACTAACGGGGCGCCTATTTAACGGCTTCTTATATAACGGAGCCACTTTATCCGGCACCAACGGTAATTCGGGGATTAACCGTAACGGTTTCTCGTTGGATTACCCAGGCTACAGCCTTGCCAGCGGCGAGAAAGGCCAATTAACCGGCCCGTTGCCCGGGGTCTCCTCCAGCAGCTACCCCGTACGCATGAACCAAACCGCCAGCATTCAGCTGCCACCACTCAGCTCGGTGGCACTGGGCTCACTCAATAATGGTGACATCTACAAGATCCAACTCATGCGCTACTGCACCGATGCAGAGAAAAACAACAGCGCTTGTCAGGCTATCCCGCAACCCAGCAAAGAAATTGGCAAAAGTGGAAATTATGCAACTGATATCCCGGGAGCAAATGCCGGAAGTGCAAAAGAACGCCCGCGAATAAACGTCTACGGCGTCGCCACTAGTGGCAACGCGATCTACCTACAATTTAATCAACAAACCAACGGCGTATGGGCGCTTAATTTATATAAAAACGACTGCTCAGGACTAGTGGAAAACGCCCAAGGCAACCCGCTTAAAGTCGGCTACGCATTCGCCACGCCATCCGAAACCAGCGTCGACATCTCTGTTACACTCTTGCCGCGCGACAAGGGTAATGTCAGCAGCTTCCCCCAATTTGGTGCTCACCTGGAAGGCCGCATAGACCTTGCTGATACCTCATGGCCGCTTTATCGCACCGGTGACGACTCCTTTAACGATCAACTCCGCGCACACTGGACAGACCCAACCGCCTATTACAGCTTTGAATACCTGCAAACCGTAACGGACTACAGCAAAAACAGTGTAAAAGAAATGCTGGGGTCATTAGGTGGTGGCGCCGTAAAAGCCAGAAAAGTTGGCTCCTGCGGCGCCTAGAGCCCCACTAAGCGCACCCCATCAACCCAATCAGGCAAGGACGCCCGATGACCCACCAAAACAACAACCAGGCGCTCAACCACGATAGCGCCTACAAGAAAATCTTCTCTCACCCGCA
>CAYVZZ010000030.1:0-7959 GCA_964456185.1 uncultured Alcanivoracaceae bacterium | reverse complement strand
ACCCAGCAGAGGTTAAACTACTAGTTAGCCGACTAACGGAGAAACACACCATGCTCTACCAGCGCGTACAGGAATGGGAACAAAAGAAACTAATGCAAGGCGTAATGCAAGGCCGCGAAGAAGGCCAAGCACTTTTGTTAAAGCGCCAACTAACCCACCGCTTCGGCAAACTCCCCGAATGGGCAAACCAGCGCCTGGAAAACGCCACCCAAACCGACATAACCCAATGGAGCGACCGTCTATTCGACGCCAATAGCCTGAACGACATCTTCAAATAAAGCCGCAGTTACCACCACCGGCGTCACCCTCGTGCATAGCGCGAGAATGTGTTTGGCCCTGCAGCACCGCCACCCACCAACGTCACCCATGCGCATAATGCATTCAATCCTGCGCAGCACCACCCACCACGTCATCCTCGCGCGTAGCGCGGGGATCCAGCGTCTTTAGATTTCACTGCGAGACTCTCAAAGACCCTAGATTCCCGCAAAGCGGGAATGACGGGTAGGGGCTTATTCAAACCTCCCTTAAAACAATAGATTGCGGATCAAGTCCGCAATGATAGGGGAGGATGAGCGCATCACCACCCGCACCATCCTTGCGCGTAGCACGTGAATGCGTTTAACCCTGCGCGGCAACGTCACCTACCACGTCATCCTCGCGCATAGCGCGGGGATCCAGTGTCTTTCATCCCAAAACCCATCTCCATCCCCTGTAGCAATTGTGTAACCCATCACGCACAAATATTGCGCTATATCGAAAGCATATCGTATCCTGAATAACTGAATAGATGTAAAGCGCCAGAAGTGCCAAAACACGAAATAATAAAGAGGCTGAAGGGTGTTGAGAAACAACCAAAACAAACACGCAATGACATCGCCATTTGCTAGCGGAGGTGCCGCATGAGCGCCTACATCCGCAAACAATACGGCGTGCTCAAAAGCTTTTTGCTAGGCATTGCCTTGGCACTCATGAGCCTTTGCAGCATCGCCGTGGCACTTACGCCGTTAAGCGACAAGCAAATGCAGGATGTCGACGCCCAAGGCCTCGCCTTCGCCTTCGACGACTTCCGCTTTCAAATGGAGCCCACCAGCTTCTTTGAAAACATTGGCGAAGTGCCCAACAAAACCGTTTCAGATGCCACCAACGGCTTTAAGGGCGACTACCGCTGGATAGGCACCACCATTACCAGCGGTGTAGGCAATAGCGGTAACGCCGGCGAGCTGTTCGGATTTGCCGACTATATCGATACGGCGAATGGCGGCGTCTTCAAGGCCAATCCCGGCAGCTCCTACATGGCCTCAGGTGATATTCTCGACTACACCGACCAGCGCGGTGTCACCCGCACCATGAGCCTGCCCATCGCTAAAGGCGGCGCTCAAGGCTATGCCGAAATCAACAACCCCTTCGTACTGCGTGTGCGCAGCCACGATGCAGTGGGCCTAGCGCGCGATGGCGACGCCACACCAAACGAATGGATTCCGGGACAAGCCTTAACAGCCATCGAACTGGTCGGTGCCACCAACTCCGACTACTTCCGCTGGGCCTTCTGGGGTGAAGTAGACGCCGTTAAAGACACCTTTGACCCCGCTACTGACCTCCTTAAGCCTGGCGTAGTGAAAGACGCTAGTCTGATTGATGGCACCACAGCAGGCCGTCTAACCAACCAAGAAATCATCCTTGGTGCGCCTGTGTCTCGCTTCAGGCCAGATGGCAAGGCCCCCGCCGGCGACGGCACCGGCATTGAAATCGCCTGTACCACAGCGACAGGGCCAACTAACTGCAGCAACTATAAAGTCGTCGGCCCCGTCTTCCGCATGTATCAAAGCATGGGCGAAGGTAAAAACGACCGCACCTTGGGCATGCTTTACCACCACCGCCTGTCGGGCAGCTATCGCTTCAGTGTCAACCAAAAAGGCAGCGTCACTGCCGCAGGTGGCAAGGAAATCCCCCAATTCGATGGCCGCGAAGGCATGTATTTCACCCACGTCAATGCCTACCTGCCCATGGGGCAACTGCACTATCAATCGCTGATTGTCACCGGCGTAGTCGATGGTAGTGGCAATTACACCGGCGACTTCATCACCGAAACCTCCCTGGTGCCCGACGACCCTGCTGCCTATAACGATTTTTATGGCTTCCCCGGCTGGGGTGACAATGTGCCGACCAAAACCCAGTTGCAAACTATCGCCTACGGCTACGAACGTAACCAATGGAGCGACCGCTACTACGAAACCCACGGTTATGTTCGCTGGGGTGACAACTTCCCCACCAAAAGCGAGTTTGTCACCGAAATTGGCAGTGGTAATGCCGCCAATATCACCAACCACCTTAGTGGCAACGGTGTTGGCGGCACCTATGGCTACTCCTCCAGCGCCGGGGCGAATGGTGACGGGGTAACTACGGGCAACAACGTGAATGTGACCTATCACCTTAAACCTTTGGCCATCAACGATACCAATATCCTGAACATCTATCACAGTGGGCTAAGCACCGTCAGCATTGGCTTGTGTCAAAACTCGCGCGATAAATATTGCAATTCGATGTCTGGCTCAACCATTGATGTGCAACGCACCATCTCTGTGCCGGTGGCCACGGGCACCCCGGTGGGCCAGGGCACGGCCAGCCAACTGCTGAGCGAAGGCGGGATGATTTTCCTCGCACGCGACGGTGGCTCCTGGACAGTGCCGCAAAACCCCAACTTGGCAGCCGAAATCGCCAGTGCGGGCGTGAATGCAACGATTCTCGGCAACTGGGAGATTAAAGAAGAACTGACCTCAACCAGTGACTATAACTGTAACTGGCAGGGCGAATGTGACTGGGAGCTATTTGCCGACACATCCCCCGACTATAACGCCTTGGATACCGAAGCACTTAATGTCATCAATGCCAATGGCGGTGCCACAGCCACCCTGCAAATCAACGGCATCAACCTGGGTTCCTCCCGCGTAGAAGGCATGCTG
The DNA here is from genome assembly GCA_964456185.1 of uncultured Alcanivoracaceae bacterium. GTDB lineage: Bacteria > Pseudomonadota > Gammaproteobacteria > Pseudomonadales > Alcanivoracaceae > CAYVZZ01. The sequence goes on along the minus strand of CAYVZZ010000030.1, from coordinate 4,999 downwards.
ATTCACCACCTCAAAGTCACCACCCTGGGGGCGGCAAACTGATGAAGATGATACCTACATTCTCGTCATCCTCGCGCAATGCGTGGGCATCTAGTGACGTCCATCCAGGGTTGTCATCCTCGCGCAAAGCGCGGGGATCCAGTGTCTTTGTAGCTTTTCTTTTCGCATGGATCGCCTTTTCGCTAACCTCCACTGCTAGCGCAGCCAGCCTTGAACCACTGAACGACAGCCAACTGGCCAACATCACCGGTCGCGAAGGCGTCGCGCTGGATTTCGATTACGGCCTCAACGCCTACAAAGACACCATCGGCACGTACACCGACGCCAATGGCACACATAAGGTGCGCATCTCCAGTGATGGCTACATCATGAATGGCACAGTGGTGACCACAGAGAAATTCTCCAACAAATCGAATGCAACCATCTTGCACCACCGTGGCGATCCCTTGCCCATCAACATGATTGACCCAACCGCCAATGTAACAAGTCCGAATACTTACTTTGTTAACTACAATCCGGCAAAAGGCGGCTGTCAGCGGGTGGTCGCCGGCTCCAACCCCTGTTCGTTGGCCGTTGCTACCAACAATCGTCCCGGCATGTGGCTCATCCTGAAAGATATGTCAGCCGTCCTGCGCATGAACAACCTCTGGTTAGACGGCGGCACGGTAACAGAAGACGGTAGCGGTAACGTCACCCTCACTTTGGCAGGGCGCGACCCGGATGTAACTCACACATTGAGCAACAATCACCCAGACCCCACGCGTTTCTTCGATGCAGCGGGTAATTGTCTCTTGGCAGTGAATGCAGCCACCAACGGCTGCTTCGTGGATGATTTGCCTGTGCTAACCATGCAATACGACCCCAATAACTTGAGCTATCGCGGTGTCGATGCTGACGTCACTTGGCACTTATACATAGGCCGCATCGCCATGCAGGGTAACAACAACCCGTCTTTTAATACCAAGCCGGCCTTCATGACCGACCAAGCCGGCTCGTTCATGAGCTACCAAGTCAGCGACTTTAACCAGAACGAAGCCAAAATACACTACGGCGGCCGCGTCATGATGTTCGGCTTCTAAAAACAACCGTCGTCCTCGACCGCAGGTCGGGGACCCAGTGGCTTCAACACACAATACAACACAGCGGGGAGCAACATCCGCCATGATAAAGAACGAGAAAACCACAGCGCTGGAACGCCTACGGCCTTTTATCGCCGGTCTGCTGCTTGGTTTGCCGCTGGCTGCCAATGCCATGACGCCCATGACCAATGAGCAGCTATCGGCCACTACAGGCCAAGCCTTACTAACGGCAGATTATATCGCTCCAAACAGTCTCGGTGTCACAGACCCCAACACGCAGATGCCCATCGGCTTTTACCGCATGGGGCTGGATGCCATCGTCGAAACCAACGTCAACATCAATAAGTTGCAATTGGGGTGTGGCGGCTTTAACAACAACATCAAAGTCGGCTGTGATATCGACCTGGATTACGTCTCTATGCTCGGGCTGCGTACAGCAAGCTCCAATCAGGATGACTTTAATTCCAATGGTGATGGCATCTACATGAAAGATGCTTTTGGTAACAATAAGGTCAACCCCTTTGCCGGCGCTCCGGCAACCAGTGATTTCAGAATGAAGCGCCCCTACGTCACCATTGCCGTGGCTCACCCCAATGACCCCACAAAACGCGAAGTGGTGGGCTTCAAATTCGGCGCGCAATCGGTCACCGGCTACATGGGCATTGGTCGTATTTATCAGGCAGGCGAAACCAACCTGGAAACTGGCGAGACCTGTGTTGCCACAAACGGCGACTCACTGGGCTGCCACTCTGGCCTCAACTCCTTGAGTGGTGCTATGCACGTCATCATTTCCGGTGCGGTGCCGATTGAAGGCAGCGTGCTAGGTGGCGCGGCAACCATTGATAACCCAGCGGATAACCCGGGCCTCGATGACGGCTCTAATGCCTGTTTTGGTAATACCAACTTGGGAACCAACTGCTCGGCGGGGCCGGGCGGCACCTCCGTTATTGCTACTGATATCGTAGGCACTCGCATCAATGGTATGAATGTGAACCTGCCAACCCATGCCCATGCGGAAGTTACCGCGCTAAGCATTATTCCACTGACGCTGGACTTGGCATTGGTAACAAAGCTAAAGCAAAACTTGCGTTTCATTCATGGCTTCAAGGTCGATCACACTGGCGACTTCTTTTTGTCCTTTCAGCGCCAACAGGTTTCATGGCCCAAGTATGATAAAACCGGTTACGCCATCCCGGCCAATGCCGGCTGGTGGATGAATATTCCTAAAGTGTTAACCGAAGATTTACGCGGCGCCACCCTGCACGTAAATGAATCAGGTATTCCATCTACACTTAATACGGCTAATTTGGAATTATTCTCTGTCCCCCCCGTCAACTGCTACGGCGGCTATAAGTATTGTTAATAACAACCTGTAGGAGCGGACCCTGTCCGCGACAAAAAAGGCAAAGAAAATGACGACAACAACACATACAAATCGCCTTTTCCACGTCAAGCTTGCTGGCTTGGCGGCAGGTGTCGCTATGCTGTGCGCACCCGTGTCATCCTTTGCCCTGCAAGCACTCAGCAACACCGAAATGGCCAGCATTTCCGGCCAGGACGGCATCAGCATCAAGCTGGATACTTCCAAACTAAAAGCTCAAGCCATCGGCCTGATTACCAACCAAGGTACGGGCGCCGAAAACACCCTGGAAATGGAAAACATCACCTATACGCCAGTTGACCATGATGGTGTTGCAACCACGGCCTACAACGCGCAATTGCTCATTGGCATGGACATCGGCCAAAAGGGTGGTGAGCCTGCGCCGGTTATCTCACTGAAAATACCCAATCGCATCCGTTTCCATACCGACAACGTGCGCCTTTATGATGCCGCTGGTACAGACCAAGGCAGCTTCGGCGAAGTGGCCTATGACGCCACAGGCCGTTTGGTGCTCACTAACGTCGGCGGCTTTTTCAATAAAGACGGTAGCGGCGCCATGCTCTTCGGCATGCTGGACGACGCCACCATGTTCTGGCGGCAAAAATCAGGTGATGAAACAGCACCTTATCTGGTTATGACCGATGGACGCACCATGTGGCATGCCTACGATGCCACCATTGGCGTGGGTGACAAGGGGCTGATTCAGAAGGCCAAGGCTATCGACCTGCAGTTGGTCTACACCACCCGCTTCAAGCAACCGCTTGCGGGCAACACTGACCCGGAAATGAACCTGATTAATGGCATGGGTAGCGGCTTTACAGGTGCAACCTGTCCATCCGGTGGCCCAAATTGCTACTCCACCTCCGGCATCGGCATGTTCCGCTTTGGCTGGAAAGGCACTATTCTTGACCCTGTGCTCACCTTCGGTGGTGGTGGTATTGCCAACAACGAAGGCCTGCACCTCACCGCCAAGTGGAACTTCATGAATGTCAGTCGCGATGGCAGTGGTAATATTACCGGCGTTTATAACTCCAACGATATCTCGACCAACCTGCTGGGCAACACCTACGCCGCTACTGATATCGACCCAGATGACGACATGAAGCACAGTGCTTTCCGTTGGTACTTGGGTAACGAAGCGGCACCGGGTGAGCTTAACCCCCCGCGTATTGAGCTGGCGAACTGGCGCAACCTGCCGGGCGCACCTTATGGCAGCGACATGGATATCCGCCTAGGGTCGGTTAACGCCGGTGCCGGTGGCGCAAACACACTCTGTTATGGCGCGGTAACGACCGCAAGCGGCGTCTGTGGCGGCACAAACGGTGTGGGCGAAGTGGTTGGCCTCGCACCTTCCGATACCGGTTTGGGCAACACCCTTCGCGATAGCTCCATCCGTGCCTATTCCGAGCGCATTCGCGCCTATGCGCCGGTATTTAGTGGTGGTTACCGCGACTTCGACTGGGGTCTGATTAACACCCTTAGCCATATGAATGGCAATATTTATCTCTACCCGGATGACGGTGTTCACGACGCCACCCACGGCAAAGGCATGATGGCCGATATCGTCGTCATGGGGCAAACCCTGGATGACAAAAACTGGGTCGATACCAACATGAACGGCGTACGTGACGCAGGCGAAGCCTACTTGCGTCATACCAATGTCACCAATTCCCGCATCATGGCCAACGGCAACCGCGCCAGTAACTTCGGCAACGGCAGCCATATGCTCATTGCCGACACCACCGCAGGCCAGGCCATCGGCATGTTCGATATGAGCTTCCTACTCATGGCAGATGATGTGTACGTCAACATGAAACCCATGGGCGCAGCCAACTCAGCCGGCGTTTACACCGAAGATGCCGCCTATGAAGGGGGTATCGACTTCACCTCCAACAACGTGCGCTACAACCTAATGGCTACCTTCGGCGGCATCGAGCTGCCCAAGGCCGGGCAAGCGAACCCGTATGATTATTATCCCGTTCTCGGTGAAGTCTGCCCGACAGGTAAAACCTGTCCTTCCATGCTGGTTGGCGGCATCAACGAATGGAACTACGAAGGCTTCTTCAACTTCCGCCTGTCGCCCCACGCCTCGGATAACATCGACAAAAACAGCCGCTACCTCGGCTACTCCTTGGCTTACCGCGCCACCAGCCACGGCGTCGTGCGTAATGACTCCAGCGGTAACCCTATGTCTGATGATGGCACCGCAACACACTACGTTCGTGCTTACGGCTATGATAGCAGCGGTGCTTTCAAAGTATTCGCCGGCGCAGACTGTACCGCCACCAACGGCCTATGCAGCGGCCAAGGCACCTTCTTCTCTACCGCCGAGCCCAGCCAGCAAGACGCCACCGTTACCACCGGCGGTGTCACCGGCGACATGGCCTTCGTTAACGGTAAATTCCGCATCAGCAACGGCCTGAAAAACGACCCCAGCGCCATGCCCGCTCTCAGCATGAGCCACGACATCCTCGTCGGCCTAAGCGCAGGCAACGAGCTAGCCGCACGCTCAGCTGTACTACCTACCAACCAACAAATC
>CAYVZZ010000029.1:0-22490 GCA_964456185.1 uncultured Alcanivoracaceae bacterium | reverse complement strand
GTGCGCGGCGAAACCGTGGGATGAAATCATGGATACCTCCTGTGCGGCTTTATCATAACACTGTGGGGCGGTTTGTGTTTTGGTGTGAGATAGTCGCTGGGAACTTTTTGGGCATTTGCTTAGTCTTACCCTTCGATTAACTGAACAACGAGATTTTTTTATGTGGAAGACTCTTGCGATTGCAGCTGCGGTAGCAACGGCATCAGTATCGGTGGCGCAAGCTGCGCCACGGACGACGGCACCTCAGAATAATCATTTCTCATGGACCTATGCCGACCTGGGGCTTTCTACCCATGATTATGATGGCTGGGGCGATAACCTGACTTCGCTGGATGGCGATATTAGCTTTGCGATCAATGATAATTTATATGCACTTGGTGGCGGCAGCTTGGGTGATTCAGATTACATCGACACCACTAATCTGCACGGTGGCTTGGGCTTCCACATGCCGCTAATTGAAAAATTGGATTTGTTGGCGGAAGGCGAATTGGAATGGACGAATTATGAAGTCGACCATACCAACAACAGTGAAAGCGAAACCGGCTTTACGCTGCGTGCTGGTGTAAGGCATCGCACCACTGACAAGCTGGAATTGGAAGGCGGTGTCTATCACACGGATATTGTGGATTCGGATTCTGGGCTGTTTGGTCAGGCCTTGTTCCATCTCAATCGACAGTTTGATGCCGGCGCGCGTTTGGCGCTAGGTGGCGACACAACCGTCTTTGGCATTTTTGGGCGCGTTAATTTCTAAGGATAAGCGCTAGCGCAAGCTAATAATCGGCCAGCCACGTTGCTTGGCCTCTTTGGCCAGCGTGTCGTCGGGGTCCACGGCGACCGCGTGGCCAACTTCGTTTAACAGCGGCAGGTCATTGTGTGAGTCGCTGTAAAAGGTTGCATCGGCAAGAGAGTGTGGGTGTGTTTCAAGCCAAGCGTTGAGATGCACTAGTTTGCCTGCCGCAAAGCAAGGCGCGCCATCCGGTTCGCCGGTGTAGTAACCCTCGATGCGATGGGCGCGACTGGCCATGAGTTCATCAATGCCCAAGCGTTTGGCAATGGGCGCGGTGATGAAGTCATTGGTGGCGGTAATAATGGCAAGTGAATCACCGGCTTGGCGGTGTTTGTCGATTAAGGCCTCTGCTGCCGGCAAAATAATCGGCTCAATGAAGTGTTCCATGAAATCGGCATGCCAGGCAGCGAGTTGTGCCGGGTTGCGTTGGGCTAGCGGTGCCAGCACAAAGCGCAGATAAGCGTGGATATCCAGATTGCCACTGACGTAATCGGCATAAAAGGCATCGTTTTGACGCTTGAAATCGGCACCATCGACCAGGCCGCGCTGCACGAGAAATTCACCCCAGAGGTGATCGGAATCGCCGCCTAGCAGGGTGTTGTCGAGATCGAAAAGTGCTAGCGCCATGACTACCTCAATGCGTCAAAAGGCGCAGTGTAACCCAATTTGAGATTAAGGTTTAAGCGTTAGAAGGAGGCCGCGCCCGCGAGCTTCACCTATTTTTGATAAAGTGTTGGTAAATTATTGTCTTTCAATATGTAATGGGGGTTGAAAAATCCCATTAAATCACCATATTAAAGATGGCGGCTTGGCAGTGACTGACACAATAACACGGAAAATAACATGGGCGGTGTGATAGACGAGGACGGCTACCGGTTGAATGTTGGCATGATCATTGTCAACAACGAGGGGCGCTTGTTTTGGGGACACCGCTTTGCACCCGCTAACGCATGGCAATTTCCCCAAGGCGGCCTCGATGAAGGCGAATCCGCTGAAGAGGCGCTATATCGTGAGCTGCATGAGGAAACCGGCCTAACGGCGGATGATGTCGAAATTGTCTCGGTTACCAAAGATTGGCTGCCTTATCGTTTACCCAAGCGCTTTTTACGCCGTAATCGTTATCGCAAAAATTGTTGCATCGGCCAGCGCCAAAAGTGGTTTTTACTGCGTTTGGTAAGCGACACTTCCCATATTGACTTGAAGGCCACCAGTCACCCGGAATTTAAGGGCTGGCGCTGGGTGAGCTATTGGTATCCGGCACGCAAAGTGGTGTATTTCAAACGCAAGGTATACCTCAACGCGCTGCGCGAGCTGTCGCCTGCCTACAAGGCGGTCTGGAGGAACGACAGTGCTTGATACGCTACGTCGCATTGTTCAAGAGGTTAACGGCGCCGATACGTTGCAAGAGGCGCTGGATCTCATGGTGCGTCAGGTGCGTGAAGCCATGGGCACGGAAGTCTGCTCGATTTACCTGCTCGATGACAATGAAGAACGCTATGTTCTCATGGCCTCCGAGGGCTTGAACCGCAATGCCGTACGCCGCGTCAGCCTGGGTGTGACCGAAGGGCTGGTGGGGCAGGTCGCCCAGCGTGAAGAGCTGATCAATCTGGAAGACGCCCATCAGCACCCCAAATTTCACTATTTGTCGGAAACTGGCGAAGACCCATTTCATGCGTATATGGGCGTGCCGGTAATGCATCAGGGCGGGGTCTCTGGTGTGATTGTGGTGCAGCAGCGGGCAGCACGGCGGTTTGATCAATCGGAAGAAGCTTTTTTGGTCACCATTTCGGCACAGTTGTCGGCGGTGGTGGCCTATGCGCGTGCAACCGGACACCTGCATTTAGAATCCGGCAGTAATCGCAAAATGCCGGTCTTTATTAAAGGCTTAAGTGGTGCTCAAGGCGCGGCCATTGGCACCGGCGTGGTGTTGTATCCGCCAGCCGATTTGTCATCGGTGCCGGATCGCGACGTCGACGATGTTGAAGCAGAAATTGCCATTCTGAATGATGCCCTCGTAAGCACCCGTGAAGAGATTCGTAGTCTCGGGCGGCGTGCTGCTGAGCTTGGTCCCGAAGAGCAGGCGCTGTTTGATGCCTATCTCAGCATTCTCGATCGCCATGCGTTGGCCGGTGAGGTGGTTAATCAAATTCGTGAAAGTCGCCAATGGGCGCAGGGTGTCTTGCGCCATGTGATTGACGAGCATGCCAAAAAGATTGAAAGCCTGGATGACCCTTATCTGCGCGAAAGGGCAGCTGATGTGCGTGACATGGGGCGGCGGCTGCTAGCGCATTTGCAGCAGGCGGATCGTAAAAGCCGCGATTTCCCCAAGCGCACGATTTTGCTGGGGGATGAAATTACCCCGGCTATGCTCATGGAAGTGCCGCAAAAACGCATTCAAGGCATTGCCACTGTGCAGGGTGCATACAACTCGCATGTTGCCATTGTCGCGCGCGCCATGGGCATTCCCACGGTGGTGGGCGCATCCGGTATGCAGCTTAAGCAGATGGATGGCAAAAAAGTCATTATCGACGGCTATCGTGGTCGTTTGATTTTGCGGCCGACCGGCGAGCTTGAGCGGCAGTTCCGCCGCATTATCCGCGACGAGCGACAAATGTCCGCCGGGCTGGAAAAGCTGCGAGATCTGCCCGCCGAGACTCAAGACGGCCAGCGGGTACGCATTCGTGTTAATACGGGGTTGATGACCGATATCGATCGTTCGTTGGAACGCGGTGCCGAAGGCGTTGGACTCTATCGCACCGAAATCCCGTTTATGGTGCGTAATCGCTTCCCGTCGGAGGACGAACAGCGGCGAATTTACGCGGCTCAACTGAAAGCTTTCGCGCCACGCCCGGTGACCATGCGTACGCTGGATATTGGCGGCGATAAGGCTCTGCCGTATTTCCCGATTAGTGACGACAACCCCTTTTTGGGCTGGCGTGGCATTCGGGTGACGCTGGATCATCCGGAGATTTTCTTGGTGCAAGTACGCGCCATGCTGCGCGCCAGTGCCGGGCTAAACAACTTGCGCATCATGCTGCCGATGGTCACCAATGTGTCTGAGGTGGAAGAAGCACAACGGTTAATCCACCGTGCCTTTATGGAAGTTTGCGAAGACCATGACGACATCAAGATGCCGCCCGTTGGCGTTATGATCGAGGTGCCTGCAGCGGTCTATCAGGCAGCCGCTTTGGCCGAGCGGGTAGATTTCTTTTCGGTGGGCACCAACGATTTGACGCAATACTTGTTGGCAGTGGATCGCAACAATCAAAAAGTATCGAGCCTATACAATTCTTGTCACCCTGCGGTGCTGCATGCTTTGGTGCATGTCGTGCAAGCCGCGCACGAAGCCGGCAAGCCGGTCGCTGTGTGCGGTGAAATGGCGGGCAACCCCGCGCTGGCCGTTATGTTGATGGCTATGGGGGTCGATAGCCTAAGCATGAATGCCTCCAACCTGCCGCGTGTGAAAGCGGCGATTCGTCGCATTAGTGCGGCAGAAGCACGCGAGGTGCTGGAGGATGTGCTTGAAATGGACGATGCGCGCGTCATCAACGCCTACATCCGCTTGAAGATGGGGCGTGCCGGCTTGGAAAATTTGTTACCGCGCCGGCAGGATGACGATTAGTTAGAGCTGTTGTATTAGCTGCTGCAAATCAACCGCATCAAAGTGCTGGTTCTGACGACACACATCACACTCGATATCCGCCTCATTTTTCTCATCCAATAACGACTGCAATTGCTCGCGCCCTAGTGACAGCAACATCTTCTCTACCTTTTCCCGGCTGCAGCGACAGGCAAATTGCAACGGCTCGGCTTCGGGCAGGGTGGGGGATAGTTCGTGGAATAAGCGGTGTAACAGCTCGTTCGCCGGTAGCGATAGCATTTCATCTGTGGATAAGGTGTCAGCCAGTGCTTGCAAGGTTTGCCACTGGTCGGCATTGTGCGCTTCGTCGGCTTCCTGGTTAGGCAGGCGCTGTAGCAATAAGCCACTGGCGCGACCATTGCCGCAAGCTAGCCACAGCTTGGTGGGCAGCTGTTCCGACTGCTCAAAGTAATCACCCAAACACGCTGCCAGAGTATCTTTTTGAAGCGGCACCAAGCTTTGATAAGCATTGCCTTTGGCGGGGTGTAGTGTAATCGCCATAACCGCCTCGCTTCCCAGCAGCTCGGCCAATTTGGGCTGCTCCGTCGGCTGGTAGTCGGCCTGCCAGTGCGCCACACCACGAAATTGTTTGTTGTGAGTGGCTTCGGCCAAGAGCAGGTTAAGCTCGCCTTTGCCTTGTGCTTGCAGGCTCAGGTAACCGTCAAATTTCAAGGTGCCGGTAAGCAGGCAGACAGCCGCTAAGGCCTCACCCAATAGCCCTTGAATTTCCAATGGGTACTGGCGCGCTCCAAGCACCGGCTGTAGCTCGCTGGTGAGCTGTACATAGTCGCCGCGCAGGTCGGTGTCCGGAAAAAAGAAACGCTGTCGGAAATTGTCCATGTTGCCTGTATCTCGTATTGACTGATAAATGTGAGTAATGACTTACTGTCGGTGTTTCAATTGCTGTAGTTGCCGTCTGGCGCGCTTGTCGGGTCGGTGTGCCGGTGCCGGTCGGCTTTTCCAGCGCAAACGACGTTGCTCTGCAGCGGCTAAACGTGCCTCGCGGTCGGCGTCGCTTTCTTCATAAAGCTGTTGGGCAATGCTGGCTTTGCTGCGCTTGTCCGATAACGCCACTACCGTGATATGGAATGTGTTGTCGCCTTTTTCAATGCTGAGCTTCATGCCTGGTACGATTTTTCGGCTGGGGCGGCACCGCTGGCCATCCACTTTGACCTGATTGTGCTCTAATGCCTTTTTTGCCAAGCTGCGAGTTTTGAAAAATCGCGCCGCCCAAAGCCACTTGTCGATGCGTACACTCTCCAACGTCATGGCAGTGCATCCACTAGGTTGTCGACACAGTGGAAAGGCTCGGTGTGCGGGCGTGGCGGTCGGCCGGAATCCGGCTGTTTGATACAGCACAAATGGCCAATGCCGTATCGTTTGGCGCTACCCAGCACATTCAAGGAGTCATCCACTAGTAGGGTGCTCGCCGGATGAAAGGGGTGTTCGTCTTGCAGTCGTTGCCAAAAAGCCTGTTCTTCTTTAGCCGCTGCATAATCGGCGCTGGAGACAATGGCGTCGAAATAGGAGTCGATGCCGGTTTTATCCAGCTTAATCGCCAGCGCTGCCGGATGTGCATTGGTTGCCAGAATGATTTGTTTGCCGGTTTTCTCCAGCGCGCTGAGAAAGTCTAGCGCTTGCGGGCGCAAGGCAATGCGGTCGCGGGCTTCATGTTTTAATGCGGCAATATCCAGCCCGGTTTGCTCTTGCCAGAAATCCAGTGAATACCATTGCAATGTACCCATGTGAGCGTCAATGCGGTCTAGCAATTCTTGGCTGCCCTGGTCTTCGGGCAGCTGGTGGTGGCGAGCGTATACAAAGGGCAAGTGCTCTTGCCAAAACCAGCGGTCAAACGCTAAGTCCAGCAGAGTGCCGTCCATATCCAATAAAACCGTTTCAATGGCGGACCAATCGAGTGGCATACTGCAACCTTTTTTGATGAGTCTGATAAGATGCCATTATCGGTGCTCGGCAGGACAGATGCCAATGCAAATAAAAAGAAGACAATCTAGGAACCCATAAATGAACAGGCAGGCGTTGGCAGAAGCAGTGACCCAACTGGCGCAACAAGCCGGAGATGCCATCGCCGCAATTTATCACCGTAATGATGCCTGGGTAGAAGAAAAGCCCGACGGTTCGCCGGTCACTGCCGCCGACATAGCCGCACAAAATGTCATCGTCAGTGGGTTAAACCAACTGACCCCCGACATCCCGATTATTTCCGAAGAAAGCACCGCCCCCGACTGGGAAGAGCGCCGCCATTGGTCACGTTACTGGCTGGTCGACCCCTTGGACGGCACCAAAGAGTTTGTGGCTCGCAGCGGCGAATTCACCGTCAATATTGCCTTGATGGAAAACAACCAGCCGACACTGGGCGTGGTAGTCGCGCCCATTCCCGAGCTGACTTTTCTGGGCAGCGGCAATCAGGCTTGGCGGATCACCCCGTCACAACGTGTATCGATAAACACCACTTCGCCTCAACGTCCTTGGCGCTTGGTGGTTAGTAGTCGTAGTCATGGACCGCGTCTGCGTACCCTGCGGCAACTGTTGGAGCAACAACGCGGACAGGCGACCCGTCAGGATTTGGGCTCTTCATTGAAAATGTGTGCCATTGCCGCCGGTCAAGCCGATATCTATCCGCGCTTTGGTCCCACCAGCGAGTGGGATACCGCAGCGGCGGACGCCATTTTACGGGCAGCAGGTGGTGTGATTTTGCAGAAAGATTTCACGCCGCTGGTGTACAACAAACCTAGCCTCCTTAATCCCGATTTTGTCGCCCTAAGCCAAGCTGCCGATTGGCCTGACTTGTCCGCTGCTTGGCAAGCTGTTAACGCACAGTTTGCACAATATATAAGGAAGTGACATGCCAGCCTTGTCATCACGCTCGGCGGTAGCAAAAGCGATTACGGCATCACAATGTCAGTCGCTAATGCCTTTGCCGCGGTCATTTTACCATCGACCAACGCTGACGGTGGCTCGTGAATTGTTGGGTAAGCTGTTAGTGCACCAAACAAATGGTGAGCAACGGGTGGGGCGCATCGTAGAAGTAGAAGCGTATCTGGGGCCTGAAGACAAGGCGGCGCATACTTCCAAAGGTCTGACCAAGCGCACGCGTGTCATGTTTGGTCCGCCGGGATATGCGTATGTGTATTTGGTTTACGGTATGCACCATTGCATGAATGTGGTCACCGAAGGAGAGAGCACAGGAACGGCGATTCTGTTGCGTGCCCTAGAGCCGGTGGCGCATTTGTCCGGCAATACCCATGGTCCCGGCCGATTGTGCAAAGCCATGGGCATCAACATGACGCACTATGGCCATGACTTGCTAAGTGACGATTTGTGGCTGGCGCCATGTCCGGTTCCAGCCACCTTTGACATAGTGACCAAGCCGCGTATCGGTGTGGATTATGCCGGTGAATGGGCGAGCAAGCCGCTGCGTTTCTATATTGCGGGTAATGCGTTTGTGTCCAAAAAGTAAAAGGCTTCCTAATCAAGCAAACGCATGGACAGGTCAATGGCATGCAAATGCTTGGTCAGTGCGCCACTGGAAATGAAAATCGGAAAGTCGGCTTCGGGAAGTTGACCGTCTTCAATATCGATATTGCCCGATACTTCGATATCAACGCCGGCTTGCTGCACGGCTGCTGCCTTGGCGATATCCGCCGGTGAAAAATTGTCGAGCATGATGCGGTCGGGTTTGGCAGCGGCGGCTTCCTTTAGTTGTTGCAAGGTTTCCACTTCTATAATCAACGGCTTGCTGGCATCTAGTGCGCGCGCTTTGTTGATGGCATCGGTAATGCTTCCGCAAGCGGCAATATGGTTCTCTTTAATCAAAAAGGCGTCGTAAAGTCCAATGCGGTGATTTCGGCAGCCGCCGCAAGCGATGGCGTACTTTTGTGCCAGTCGTAGCCCCGGGAGGGTTTTGCGGGTATCCAAAATCGTTACATCACGCCCGGCTACCGCTTGCTTGTAACGCTGCGCGGTGGTGGCCGTTCCCATGAGCAATTGCAGGAAGTTGAGCGCGGTACGCTCACCCGTGAGTAGCTTGCGGCTGTTGCCTTCCAGTAAACACAATGTTTGATTGGCAGCGACGGCTTCACCGTCTTCCACTTGCCAATCCAGGGTGACATCGCCCAGTTGCGCAAACACTTCGTCTGCCCAGGCACGACCGCACATGATGGCGGCCTCGCGGGTAATGAGGCGCGCTTTGCTTTGCGCCCCGGTAGGGATGAGCTGAGCAGTGATGTCGCCCGTATCAATGTCTTCGTTTAAGGAATTGGCGACTTGTAAAGCGATGTCTTTTTGTGTGGGGAGCATGTAGTGAACCAATAAGCGGGATGTTGGGGCTATTGTCGGCAGGTGACGCTTGGCGTCAAGCGATATGACAATATTTGTGTAATAGCAGGAATGGTTGGTTTACTCGATAAGATTTAGCATGGTGTAATTGATAATGCTTTATATCTGGTTGTTTTATAAAAGATAATTACCATCATTTAATACAATTTCATATTGTGAGAAATGCCAAGTGGATCAAACTTTGTTCAATATTATGTGCTAGCATAGTCATTAATCGTCAATACTTTGTTCTTAGGTTGTCGTTTTAATACTTTAATAATAAATTATTGGTTTTTGCAGGATGCAGCTTGGTGTGAGAAGGGTTATGAAGAAGCCGGTTAAGTTAAAGTCAGTGTCTTCCGCTAAGCAGCGCAGTAAGCCGTTGCCAAGGCAGCTGAGTGTGGTGAGTGAGCGTAGCTCAAAAACGCTGAGCAAGTACCTTGGTGAGTTTCTCGACGGTATTGACGACAAATTGTTCGACATGGCGGACGGCGCGACCAACGAAGACCGAAATCGGCTGCTTGATGCCATGCGCGAGTTGCGAATCAAGCGCAAGGGCATGGAAAAGCGTTTTCGACAAGAGCTACTCGATCATTTTCAGCAACTGAGCCGTGTGAAAGCTGCAGGATCTCAAGAAGAGGTTGCAGAAAAAGAATTGTCGCTAGACGACTTGTCGTTGGTAGATGATGACCAGCTGGAAATTGATGTGGCCATTGGCGATATGGCGCGCCGGGTTCGAAACGGTTGTGATAAGCAATTAAATGCGTTTAATCATCGCTTGCAGTATCTGTTTGAAGGACGGCGCGAGGTCGATGAAACCAATGGGCCGCTAGAGCCTCAGTTGGTGGCGCAGGCGTTCCAAAAGAGTATGGAAACGCTGGATTTGGACATTCGCACCTCTTTGATTTTGTTTAAGTTGTTCGAGCGTGGTGTGTTGGAAGCCACGGATGAAGTAGTGGCGGCCGCTAACCAGCAATTGATTGATGCTGGCGTTTTGCCGGAAATGGAAGCGGTGCCGGTAAAACGACGCCGTCAGCCTCAAACTGGCGGTCATACGAGCGCTACGTCAGCGGCTGCATCAAAAGACACGGGGCAAAGTGCCGAACAAATGTTTGGCATGTTGCAAGAAATGTTGTCGGCCATGCGAGGGCTGGGCTCTGCGGGGGGGGCGACAGGGGTGGCGCCAAGCGGTGTGCCTCAGGCTGGCGCGCCTGTTGATCCTGGCAATATGGCGGTGATGCAAAATGGCGTGGCCTACGCCAATGGCGTCCCTGTACAGGCGGGTACTTCGGTTAATGCCGTTAGTTCGGATGATTTGTTGAACATGTTGACGCGTCTGCAACGCGTGGAAACCACGCTTGATAGTGAAGCGCGTCGTCATGGTGACAAGATAGAAGAATCGCATGTTAAGGAAGACTTGTCCGATTTGCTTGAGGCCGAGAATCAGGGAGCGATGCATGCACTAGAGCAGGCCGACGATGATGTCATTAACCTGGTTTCGATGCTGTTTGATTTCATTCTGGATGATCAGGATCTGCCTACGGCAATTAAGGCGCTAATCGGACGATTGCAGATTCCCTTGCTGAAGGTTGCGATTACCGATAAGAACTTCTTTTCCAATGATGACCACCCGGCACGCGAGCTGCTGAATGTGCTGGCGAAGGTGGGAGCGCAATGGAGCCCGAAGAATGGGCTGGACGATCCGCTGTATAAGCTGGTCAATGACAGCGTAATACAAGTGCTGGATGATTATGATCTGGATACAGATCTCTTTAGCGATCTGCTAGATCACGTCAGCAAGGAGATGGCACAACAAACCCAGCGAAGCGAGCGGGTTGAAGCACGTGTTCGTGAGGTGGAAGAAGGGCGAGCGCATGCTGAGTTTGCCAATAAAATTGTCGATAAAGAACTGGATAAGCGCTTGGTCGGCCGCCAGTTGCCGGCAGTTGCCGATAAATTGTTGCGCGGTGCTTGGCGACAAGTGTTGCTGCTAACACTGTTGCGCGAAGGCGAAAATAGCCCGGAATGGGGTAAACAGCTTAAAGTGGCAGATGCCGTCGTTTGGAGTCTGTTGCCGCACGCTGATGAGGCCAGTCAAACACGCTTGAAAGCGCTGTCGCCCCGGTTGATCGCCAGCATCGACCAAGGCTTGATGGCCGCCAATTATGACTCCGTCGAAAAGCAGACACTAATTGCTGCGTTACGCCACGCCCACATGCTGGCATTACAGGGGCAGGATAGCCCGCGTCAGGCGTTGGAGCCTGCAGTTGTCGAGACACAACCGCAAACCAGCATTCCGTTGGATAATCCGCTGATCAAACAAATGCGAGGGCTGGTCAATGGGCAGTGGGTTGAACTGGGACAGGGGGATGACGCCCTAAGATGCAAGCTGGCGGCCAATATTCGCGAAGGCGAAAAATTGATTTTTATTAATCGCAGTGGGGTGAAAGCACTGGAATGTAGTGCTGTCGAGCTGGCTGAACGGATTTATCAGGAAGATGCTAAGCTGCTGGATTCTGGTGCCTTATTTGATCGTGCCCTGGAATCAGTCATAGGCAATATGCGACAGGTGGCACGCCATCAGCCTGCTTAGGGTTTGCCGTCGCAACGGATTGTGTATCATGAGGGGGTGACGGTTTTCGGAGAGAGCATGTTTGAGATACGCGACCACTGGCTAAAACAGGCGCGCCAAGTGGTGTCTCCCAATTTTAATGCCCGCCCTGACGGCTGTTTTCCCGAACTTATTGTGCTCCACAATATTAGCCTGCCGCCAGGAAAATATGGCACAGGCTATGTGGCGCAGTTTTTTACCAACCAGTTGCCTGTTGACGATCATCCCTTTTTTGCCTCCATCAAAGACGTCAAAGTCTCTTCGCATTTTTTTATCGACCGTCAAGGGCAAGTCACTCAGTTTGTGGACTGTGATCAGCGTGCTTGGCATGCTGGTGTGTCATCTTGGCAGGGGCGTGATAATTGCAACGACTTTTCCATTGGCATTGAAATGGAAGGGGTGGATGATGCCCCCTACGATGACCGGCAATATGCCGGTTTGCAGCAGCTCATTCCCGCGCTATGGCGCGCTTATCCCTCAATAGCGCCGGATGCCATAACCGGACATGAACATATTGCGCCGGGACGTAAGACGGATCCGGGGCCTGCTTTTGATTGGGCGCGACTGCATGCCGCATTGGCAGATGCGGAATCACCTATCGATGTTGTGAGAGGGACACCATGAAATTGCTGGCGATATTGGTCGTGTTGGCGTTGCGACGCCTCGAATTAAGCTGGCCGGAATGGTTGCAAAGTCGCGATCGTATCTCGCGGGGGGTGTCGCCTTGGTGGGCCTTGTTGGGCAAGAAATCCAGCTGGTGGCACTGGGGGCTTGCGGTGTTATTGCCGACGCTTGTCGTCGCGGCCATCTTTTATCTATTGCAGTGGGTGGCTTGGGGGCTATTTGGCTGGCTGCTAGGCATTGCGTTGTTATTGTGGTTGTGGGGTGGCGCCAGTGAGTTTCGGCAAATCGATCAGTTGCTGGTGCTTGGACGGCTGCACAACCAGGAGGCACTGGAGCAACAGGCCGAGCGACTTTTTGATGTGTCGCCTGGCGATGATTTCTATAAACGTTTGCAGCGACGGTTTTTGCTACGTGATGCGCGCGTCGTGTTTGCCTCGATTTTTTGGCTGGTGTTGCTGGGCTACTGGGCGGCATTTTTATATTTGTTGAACCGCATTTATATTCGCCACCTGCAGCCGACATCGGGCGGTTTTATCGAACGGCTTGATTATGTGTTGTTTTATCCAGTCAGTCGCTTGTTGGTGCTGTGCATTGCATTGGCATCGGACTTTAATCGTGTGACCATCGGCGTTAAAGGACACTGGCTGGATTGGCCGGGCGAACGGCTGTTGAGTGTGGCAATGTATAATGCTTTTTCCGTGTCGGAAGAAGACAAGGTGCTAACAACTGAGCTTGAAAAATTAGAACGATTACACACGCTGTTGCTACGCGCCTTGGCATTATGGCTGGTGATGGCGGCCGTGTTTGTCATGTTGGTACCATGAGATCATTGGAACCACCTGCGCGTAACACGGTAACGCGCTACAATCCCGTCAGCAGGTAACAAAGAAAGGCCAGTGAAATAGGCTCTGCTGATTACAATAGCGCAAAAGGTGGTGTTGTCGGACGGATAAACCGCCAATGTGCGGTTTTGCAGCCTTGTTTCACAGCACGTATTTCTTTAATATTCGCGAGCCAGTATTTCCTAGCTGGAACTCGGGTCGCTATTTTTGCGTGACTCTGCCAATCTAGGCCAAGAGGGAGAAAATTCATGAAAGATCCCAATGGTGTCGATACCAACCGCCGAACGTTTTTGGTTGGTACCACCTGTGCGGTAGCCGCCGTAGGCGCTGTTAGTGCTGCCGTTCCATTTGTTAAAACCTGGTCGCCCAGTGCAAAAGCACTCAACGCGGGTGCACCAGTCAAGGTTGATGTGTCCAAACTTGAGGATGGTGAACGCCTTATCGTTGAATGGCGTGGTAAACCAATCTGGGTTGTTGGGCGTAGCCAAAAGATTATTGACGGTCTTGAAGCGCTTAACCCGGTTTTGCTCGATCCGCACAGTGAAGCCAATCAACAGCCTTCTTATGCCAAAAACCGTTGGCGTTCTATCAAGCCAGAAATTCTCGTTATGATTGGTATTTGCACTCACCTAGGCTGTTCGCCCAACTTTTTGCCGAAGCCGTCCAAAATTCTTGAGGATGGCGGTTATCACTGTCCTTGTCATGGTTCCAAATATGATCCGGCGGGCTGTGTCTACAAGGGAGTGCCTGCTCCCTTAAATATGGTGATTCCGCCTCACTCTTATTTGAGTGATACGGTCATCATTGTTGGTTCGGAAGAGGGGAGCACTAAAGCATGAATATTTTTAGCCGCTTGCTAGGCTGGGTAGATGCCCGTCTGCCGATCGTTAAAGCCTACAAGACGCACATGTCCGAATATTATGCACCGAAGAATTTTAACTTTTGGTATTTCTTCGGTGTTATCTCCTTGTTTGTATTGGTAAACCAGCTGCTAACAGGTGTTTGGTTGACCATGTTTTATTCACCGACCGATCCATTCGGTTCTGTTGCCTATATTATGCGCGATGTGCAATGGGGCTGGTTGATTCGATATCTGCACGCCGTGGGTGCAAGCGCCTTCTTCGCCGTGGTGTATATCCACATGTGGCGTGGCTTACTGTATGGTTCCTACAAACCGCCGCGCGAACTGGTGTGGATTTTTGGCATGTTGATCTATACCGCTATGATGGCCGAAGGTTTCTTGGGCTATGTGTTGCCTTGGGGCAACATGTCTTACTGGGGCGCTCAGGTGATTATCTCGCTAGTGGGGGCGGTGCCATGGCATGTGTTGCCATTCATCGACGACGCCACCGGCAGAGAAATAGGCAAAGCGCTCACTATTTGGGTGCGTGGTGACTTCCAGCTAAGTACTGCTGCGGTTAACCGCTTCTTTGCCTTACACGTGGTCGCCATTCCTATGGTGTTGATTGCGCTGGTTGTGTTCCATCTGCTGGCATTGCACACCGTGGGTTCTAATAACCCTGACGGCGTTGAAATTCACGATCATGAAGATGAAAACGGTGTGCCGCTAGACGGCATTCCATTCCACCCCTACTACACGGTTAAAGACAGTGTAGGTGTGATTGTCTTCTTATTTGTTTTCTTGGGCTTTGTGTTCTTCTTCCCAGAAGGTGGTCACTACTTCATAGAGCAGCCAAACTTTACACCGGCTGACCCACTGCACACCCCGGCACATATTGCGCCGAGTTGGTACTACGGACCTTATTACGCCATTCTGCGTTCGACCACTATCGACTGGTTCGGCATTACTGCTAAAGCTTGGGGCGTTATCGCCATGGGGGGCGCCATTGCCATCCTGTATCTGGTGCCTTGGCTGGATCGTAATCCGGTTAAATCGTTCCGGTACAAGGGTTGGATTAGCAAGACGGCCTTTATCCTCTTTGGTATTAACTTCTTGGTTCTGGGCTACTTGGGTACACAAGAAGCAACGCCTGTCATGAAACTTATCGGGCAGATTTGTGAAGTGTATTACTTCCTCTTCTTTATCCTCGTCTTGCCCTTCGCTCACCGTTTCGAGAAGTCGAAGCCGGTGCCCGAACGAATCACAGGAGGTCACTAATGAAAAAGTGGGCTGTTATACTGTTGATGCTACTGCCTGTTGCTGGCCTGGCCAGTGAAGGCACCATCGAGCTGAAAGAAGCTCCTGTTGATCTTCACAATAAGGCGTCGTTGCAAAATGGTGCCAAGTTGTACGTCAATTACTGTATGGGCTGTCACTCTATGAAGTACCTGCGTTATGGCCGCTTGGCCAAAGACTTGGGGCTGAAAGATGACGTCGTACTGAAAAACTTAGTGTTCACTGGCGATCGTATCGGTGATCTTATGGAAAACGCTATCCGTCCGGAAGATGCTGAGGCTTGGTTTGGCACCACTCCACCCGATCTGACTTACGAAGCCCGTTTGCGCTCACCCGATTGGATTTACACCTATTTGTTGAGCTTCTACACGGATTTTTCACGTCCGACTGGTGCCAACAACAAGTTGTTTCCCAAGGTGGCCATGCCCGATGTGCTGTACAATATGCGCAATAGCATGAGTGAAGAGGAATTCAAAAAGAACATGGGCGATTTGGTCAATTTCATGACCTATGCCGCCGAACCAATTCGAACTTACCGTGAACACCTTGGTGTTTATGTGTTGATCTTCTTGGTAATCTTGCTGATTCCTGCCTACCTGATGAAACGGGAGTTTTGGAAAGATGTCCACTAAGCGGACGTCCTTTCTGCCCGATATTAGGCCTCTGCGTGCAGAGGCCTTTTCCTGTTATTGATGGAGAACCTAAACCATGGGTGTTGTAACTAAACGTTCCTCTATGACCCTGTTTTCTGATCCGCTAGACCACTACAGCCATCAGGTACGTATCGTACTGGCTGAAAAAGGGGTTACAGCGGATATCGTCAATGTGGTCGATGGCGAGTTACCGGCCGAGTTGCCGGAATACAACCCGTATAACGAAGTGCCGACGTTGGCTGATCGTGATCTTGCCTTGTTTCAAGCCGAGATTATTGCCGAGTATCTGGACGAGCGTTTCCCGCACCCGCCCTTGTTGCCGGTTTATCCCGTCACCCGCGCGCAATGCCGTCAATTGATCTATCGCATTAAGCGCGACTGGTGCGTGCATGTGGATGCAATCTTGGCAGGGAAAGGTAAGAAAGCCGAGCTGGCTGCACACCGTAAAGAATTGCGTGAAGAGCTGATCACCATTGCGCCAATTTTTGGTGAGATGCCATACTTCATGAGCGAAGAGTTTACGCTGGTAGATTGCATTGTCGCTCCTATCCTGTGGCGCTTGCCCGCTATGGAAATCGAGTTGCCTGCCAAACAAGCTAAACCCTTGCTCGATTACGCAGAGCGTTTGTTTGACCGACCTGGTTTCCAAGAAAGCCTGTCGGAAAGCGAGCGTGAAATTCGCCAACCTCTGTGAGGCAATAATGCCAAACCAGATGACCTCTAATCGCCCGTACTTGCTACGGGCGATGTACGATTGGATCAGTGACAATGGCCTAACCGTTCATTTGTTGGTTAATGCGCTATATCCAGGCGTCAGCGTGCCGCAAGACTATGTTGAGGATGGCCAGATTGTTCTTAACATTACACCGGGTGCTGTGCAGCATCTGCACATGGATCTTGAATGGGTGTCTTTTGCCGCTCGCTTCCGAGGCGTGGCGCGCGAGGTCGATGTGCCGGTCGAGGCTGTCATGGCGATTTTTGCCAAGGAAAACGGTCAAGGCATGGCGTTCGAGACACAGCAGCCACCCGAACCGCCCACACCGCCTAAAAGTGGTCCGCCCAAGAAGGCTAAAGGAAAGTCGGGCAAAAAAGATGACAAAGGCGGAGGCCGAGGGCATCTAAAAGTTGTGAAGTAATTTTGTGAAGTAATGCAACAACACCGCCAATTAGGCGGTGTTGTTGCATTAACCGACTGCAGATATTTTAGGCTTAGTCGATGTATTCGATGATCTTGAAGATTTTCTGCACACCGCTGGCGTCCTGTACTTGTTTAACCACCTGTGTGGCCTCGGCATGGGTAAGCAGCCCCATTAAATAGACCACGCCGTTTTCCGTAATCACCTTGGTGCGCATGCCCGGTGTGTCACCATTAATCAATAAGCCGAGTTTGATTTTGCTGGTCAGCCAGGCATCGCTGACGCGTGTTAGAAAGGAGATGTTGCCACGTAGCTGTAATGCGTTGTAAACATGCTGAACGTGACGGACGCGCTTGGCGATTTGCTCGGCCTGTGTTTTGATGCTTTGGCTGCGCGTTTGGCCAGCCAGCAATACATTGCCATTAAAGCTCACCACCACGATGCGTGAATTATCTTTTTCCGGCAATTGGCGGATTAGATTGACGCGAATCTTGTGCTCAATAGACGCATCTTCAATAAAGGCACCAAAGGTGCGGTCGCCATGGTCGCGATCCAGTGGCTGATTGGAAAGCGGTGCCACCAAGGTAGCACAACCTCCCAGCAATAATGATGTGCTTAAAATAAGCGCCAAGAGCCAACGCATACTTAGGCTCCGAACAGTTGATTATCGATAAAGTCGCAAAGGCTGTGAATGACCAGCAAATGCACCTCTTGAATGCGTGCAGTAACGTCCGACGGCACGCGAATTTCGACATCTTTTTCACTTAGAGCAGGAGCGATTTTGCCGCCGTCTTTGCCGGTCATGGCCACTACTGTTAAATCGCGCGAGTGAGCCGCACGAATCGCTTCAATGACATTGGCTGAATTACCACTAGTGGAAATCGCCAAGAGCACATCCTGAGCTTGCCCCAGTGCCATAACCTGTTTGGAGAAAATCTCGTTGTAATGGTAGTCGTTGGCGATAGAGGTCAGTGTGGATGAGTCGGTAGTGAGGGCAACCGCGGGCAGCGCAGGCCGTTCACGCTCGAAACGGTTAAGCAGCTCCGAGGAGAAGTGCTGTGCATCACCCGCCGAACCGCCATTGCCGCAGGTCAAGATTTTGCCGCCATTCAGCAGCGAGTTAACCATTGCCTGGCCGCCACGCAGGATGGCTTCCGGTAAGACATCAGCTGCCTGCTGCTTGGTGGTAATGCTGTCTTGAAATAATCGGTTGATGCGCTCCAAACTCATGTCATTCTCCCCAAAAGGCATTTTGTATCCACTGGTATTGGACGCCACCGTTGGCCGCAGGTTCCATTCCCAGTACATCGAAGCGGCAGGCGACATCATGTCGGCGGCGTTGGCGACTAAGCCAAATGCCCGCTGCAGCCATTAGTTTTCGTTGTTTGCGGTAAGTTACCGCGGCCAGTGCGCCGCCATATTGGCGCGACCGGCGATATTTCACTTCGACAAAGACGATGCTGTCGTTATGTCGCATGATTAAATCAATTTCACCAAGGCGACATTGCCAGTTGTGGTCGATAAATACGAGTCCTTGTTGCTGTAACCACTGGCAGGCCATACGTTCGGCCTGAAAGCCGCGTCGTCGATGCTTTCCCTTAGGTTTTGCGCCCATGCAAAACTCCGTTGTGTCATTGAGGCGATTGTACCCAGCCCGACACGATAGTCGGTAAAGGTACGGCTTTGCCGTGTTCAAATTTGGCCCAGTCTAGCTCACGCACAATGCGCTGTCCCTGCAAGCTTAAACGGCCGGTGTGACCCGTAAGATACATATCGGGCGCGGCAATCAGCAGCGGCAGATGATCCATTAGGCGATAGGCATCCAGCCCCAGGGCAAACAACGATTGGTTCTGGCCATGCGAATCCGGCCAGAAGGCGCTGACTTTTTCATGTAACGGGCCGTCATGCAGTACCCAAGGAATGCTGGTAAAGCGCACGCCGTCCAAATCGCGGTCGCGAGTGGGGTTGGGGTGGCCTTGGTAAATATAGGACAAGGCAAAGACCGGCAATTGCGAGGCAAAATGGAAATTGAGCAACGGCTTGATTTGCCGCCCGCGTTTGGCGTCACCAACAAACAGCAGGAAGTCGATGTCTTGTCGCGGGCGCTCGTTATAGTGCACTTTCTTTGGCGTGTAATTGTCTACCGTGTCTTCCCGTTCGCGGCTCTCATTAATCAGTAGCAACTGTGGCACCACTTTTTCGGCGTGCGTGCTGAAAGGCTGGGTGGTAATCAGTGTGCCACCTAATGCCTGCCAATCGGCCACGAAAGCACGCGCCATGCGCTCACCCCAAGCACTGTCGATGTACAGCACGGCGGCTCGCGTTTTCCCTTCGTGCCACGCTTCATTGGCAATTTGTTGCAGCTCATCTTCTGGGGCCAAGCCATATTCATAAAAGTTGGCGGGCAGTGGCTTGCCTGTGGGTTGGCTGTAATTGAGGGTAATGACAGGCACCGGGAAATGGCCGAGCGCCAAGAGCTTGGCGACACGCTGTTTGGACAGAGGGCCGATGACTAAATCCGCGCCGGCATTCACAGCCTGCTGGTAAAGCTGCTGGATATGACCATTAGAGGTGTCGTAAAACTGCAACGTAGGGGTTTGTTGACTATCTGACAGGGCGCCGTAATAGGCGGTTAGCAGACCATCACGAATGGCCGACACCGCAGACGACAGTTTGCCTTTTTGTGGCAGTAAAATAGCCACTTGTTGAGGGCGGTTGTGGGTGGCATCCAACAATACCTGAATGGCGTAGGGTAAGCGTTGGCTAGCCGGGTGCATCGGCCAGTTTTGTTGCCAGCGTACCACCTTGTCCGCCTGCGTTTTAATGCTGGCTTGTGAGTCCCTGTAAATGTCAGCCAGTTGCAACCAGCCGAGCAGATCGCCCTGGCTAGACGACAGAGCCTGTTTGAGCTGCATTTTCGGCAGGCGCATCAACGCCGTCCAAATCATCTGTTCGTTATATTGGCGTGTGGTTTCATTTAATAATGGATCGATGCTAACACGCTGCTGCAGGCTGGTGATTAGCTTGCCTTGTAACAACGCGGTGTCGGCGCGCAGCAGGGCAATACGATTGCGCAGTGCCAGAGGCGCTTGAGTTAACAGTTTGTCGATGTGTAATGTCGGGCTATTGAGTAGTTTTTCGGCGGCGTTGGGTTTTTGTTGCGCCAACTTTATTTGCGACATTAACGATACCCAGCGCAGGCGCGTGTCACCCGTTAGTGATTCGGGGCGGCGTAAACGCAACAGGGTGAGTGCGTCCTGCACGCGCCCGGCGTTGAGATATTGTTGTGCCCAGCCAAGCACATAGGCGGTTTGGCTGGTGTTCGGTAAGGCATCCAGGCGTGTTAGTGCCTGTTCAATTTGACCGGGCACAACCGGCACCTGAATGACGGTTTTTAATTGGGGCGGCGTGGGCTGTGACACCGGCTGTGTACTACAGGCAGCAACAAATAAGGCGGCAAGCAGGGCAAGAAACCGACCGTGTCGGCGGCACTGCAAGGCCGATAACAACAAGGTATAAGGCGTGATTTGGCGCATCCGCAATCCGTTAGTTATTTCGTCAATAGGCCATCGCATTGTAGCAGAGGCATCGTCAGGATGTCGGGAAGTGCGTCGCTTTGAGGTACACTGCACAACCGTAAGTTGAATTTGGCTCGAGCAGCAGCATGACAGGTACATTACACATCGTTAGCACGCCCATCGGCAATCTGGATGACATCACCACTCGCGCCCGACTGGTGCTAGATGGGGTCGACTGGGTGGCCTGCGAAGATACGCGGCACAGTGGCGCGTTGTTGTCAGGGCTGGGTATTTCCGCCCGGCTGGTGAGTTATCACGAGCATAACGAACATGAGCGCAGCCAAGATTTAATCGCCCGTATGCAGCAGGGCGAAAACGGCGCACTCATTTGCGATGCCGGCACCCCTTTGCTGAGTGATCCGGGTTTTGCCCTTGTGTGTGCCTGTCAGCAGGCGGGTATCAAAGTCATTCCGGTGCCGGGCGCCAGCGCCTTGTTGGCGGCACTGGCCGGTGCCGGTTTGCCAACCGACCGCTTTCAGTTTCGTGGTTTTTTGCCGGCCAAGGGAAAGGCGCGCCAGGATGTCTTGGCTGACGTGTTACAACAGCCGATGACAGTGGTGCTCTATGAAGCGCCACACCGCATTTTGGCGCTGGTCGAGGCAATCGCCGAGCAAGATGCCGAGCGGCCCCTGGTGCTTTGCCGTGAGTTAACCAAACGTCATGAAACCTTGTTGCGTCAGCCTGCCGGTCAATTGGCGGCCACCATTGCGGCCGATGCCAATCAGCAGCGGGGTGAAATTGTGTTGGTGGTAGCAGGTGCCAAAGCGGCGCCCAAGTCTGATCAAGCGTTGCAACAACTGGCTGAGTTGCTGGCAGATGAAATGCCGTTATCAAGAGCGGCGAAAGTGCTGGCGGCCTGGTCGGGTGAAAAACGGCAGGCCATGTACGAATTATTACAAAGCCAAAAGACGTAAAGGTTGGGAATTCTGCATAAAATGTGCGAGATTACCCTTTCCTAATCAATGAAATGCGGAGCTTGACATTATGTTGACCTTTCTCGATCGGCTGCAAAGCCCCGACTTGGCCAAGTTGCTTCTTCGAGTATCCCTTGGCGGTATGCTCATCTTGCATGGTATCAGCAAACTGCTTGGCTTGCCTGATTCAATGAACTGGATTGCCAGTTCACTGGCGGCTTACCATTTACCCGGTTTCTTTGCCTATGGTGTCCTGGTGGGTGAGGTCGTTGCACCCGTATTGTTGATTATCGGGCTTTATTCGCGCATCGGTGGCGCTCTAGTAGTTATTAATATGCTGTTTGCTTTGGCACTGGCGCATACCAGCGAAATCTTCGCATTAACCTCACACGGCAGCTGGGCGATTGAGTTGCAAGCTTTCTTCTTGATCTCTGGTTTGTTGGTTGTGCTGCTTGGCCCCGGCAAGTTTGCCATTAACCGACATTGAACGACTCGCAAGACCACCACTGGATGCGGCTGGCGCTGGAGCAAGCGCGTCAAGCCGCCGAAGTGGACGAAGTGCCGG
Organism: uncultured Alcanivoracaceae bacterium; assembly: GCA_964456185.1. Lineage (GTDB taxonomy): Bacteria > Pseudomonadota > Gammaproteobacteria > Pseudomonadales > Alcanivoracaceae > CAYVZZ01. Next base: position 668 of record CAYVZZ010000029.1, on the reverse strand, counting down.
TTGGCGCGGTCATTGTCGATGCGCAAGGGCAGTGGTTGGCCAGTGGCTTTAACCAGCCCATACGTACTGCCGATGCCACCGCCCATGCCGAAATAATTGCTCTGCGGGCAGCTTGCCAACGGCAGCGCAATTACCGCCTTCCCGGCACCACGCTTTACGTCACTCTAGAGCCCTGCACCATGTGCTTTGGGGCGCTAATCCATGCGCGCGTTGAGCGTTTGGTTTATGCCGCCACTGAGCCTAAAGGTGGTACCTGCGAAAGCCACCTCCATTTGCCGGAACAGTCCTTTTTTAATCACCGCATGCAAGTGTCTGGCGGCTTAATGGCCGACGACAGTGCGCAATTATTAAAAGCATTTTTTGCCCGCCGCCGAGCCTAGTCCTCCTAACTCGCTCTTATTATTTGTCTTTTTTACAGTTGTTACGGCAGGAAACAGCTGCCTTCACGTTGCGTCTTTTTGACGGCTCAGTTGCAGCACAATTTGGCCACTTTTTCGACGTTTAAACGGCCTAAAAAACAGCCAAAATGTGCTGATTCAAGGTGTTAGCGCTCAGCCCCTATATTGGGGTTTGTATTGCCCATACCAACAAGATATAGTGTTTTTAACGTTTTTCGGGCACTATAAAAAATGTAATATCGCTGCAGCCCGCAGCAGCTCTTGGCTACA
>CAYVZZ010000028.1:0-23249 GCA_964456185.1 uncultured Alcanivoracaceae bacterium | reverse complement strand
CCGGCCAGACTAATGCCTAACCCAAACAACAAGCCGGTAAACGCGTTTTATCGGCTTGTTTTTTCTCCCCAAGCCAAAGACCCGCGTCTTGGCTTACACGTTTTCGCCCTCTTTGGCGTCATGCTGTGTCTGGCGCTAACTCATCAATGGACTGATCCCTGGCTAGCTTATAATCGCCAAGCAGTGCTCGATGGTCAGCTATGGCGTCTGGTTACCTGCCATTTCGTGCACCTTAATCTGAACCATTTTCTGCTGGACGGCAGCGGCTTTCTGTTGGTCTGGTGGGTATTTCAGGATGTGCTAACCCGTCGACTTCTGTGGCTGTGGGTTGCCGTATCGGCACCGCTTTGTGGTGCTGCCCTGCTCTTGGATTCGTCCTTACAGGGTTATGTCGGGTTATCTGGCATCTTGCATGGCTGGTTGGTGATTGCCCTGCTGGTTGGCTGGCGCGCCTCACCCAAGTTACACAGTCTGGCACTGGCCTTGGTGGCGACAAAACTAATCTACGAACACACACCTTGGTACGATGCAGGTTACCTGGATCATTTGATTCATGGTCAGGTGTATGCCCTGGCACATCTTGAAGGGGCGCTGGCAGGCGTATTCGTGGTATTGATCAGTTACTGCCTCGACCAAATGCATAAACGGCGCTAGATTAGCCCTAGCGCCGTTTATTATTGCGACCTGTTCTTGCTTTTATTACCAAGACGTACGGAATGTCATTCCCACCAGCGTAATAACGGTGCGTGTCTCGATGTTTAACCCAGCATAGGGGTTATAGATCAGATTATCCAAGCCAGTTTTGTTCGCAAAGCTACTGGTATTCGACGGAATCTTATCGTGACTGCGCAGCTGAGCGATACCTAGATCAATGGTAGTGTTCTTATCCCACTTATAGCCTAAACCTAAGCTGAAATAGTTGGCCTTGTTAATAGGCACCATCGGGTTACGGCGATCTTTCGGGATGGCCGATGCACGCGGCTCATAACCGGCACGCAGGCTCAAGCGATTGGTTAGATCATATTCCACACCAAAGGCTGGATTCCATGTCGACTGGAAGCCCAGCGGGAAATACAAGTTGGTGCTCGATGAACGCGGCGAAAACAATCGCGCCAGCGACAAGACGGCGGAAGAGCGGTCAAACTGGAAGTTGAACGCATCCCAAGCGCCATAGTCCACCCAAATCATATCGAAGTTGAACTGTAGACGATCGGTGAGGTTTAGTTTGATACCCGTTTGGAAATGGGCCGGAATGGTCAAGTCCATGCTGACACGTCCGACTTCCTCTTTCGGGATGTATGAGGGAATACCCAACACAGCCAAACCGATCGCACCTGTCGGGCTGCTACCAATACCGTTGATGGTTTCGCGTGTGCCTGGTGCATACTCAATGCGATAATCGCCATTCATGTGTGTCTTGGCCGGTGCATGCCATACCGCACCCCAAGCGAACCAATCGGTAGGCTCCCAAAGCACACCAATATTCCACGACGGGCTCAGTCGTTGCGTCATGGAAATTTGCATGGTGGCCAAGTTTTTAAAGGGACCAATGCCGTGAGTCGGGCGACAGACGCCAAACAGGAAGACATCTAACGCCAAGTTAGATTGACCACGGAAAGGCGCACAAATATTCTCGTAAAGCGTACGCGCAAAGCCCATTAGCATGTTAGGCGAACGAAAGCTCTGCTCCATGGCTACCGCCTGATAAGAAAAGCCAATAGAGGCACCAATCGACCACGCATCGTTGATTTTGTAAGCGACCGATGGTGAGAAGTAGGTAATGCGCTCTAGCGCCATGCGTTGCCCCATGAAGTTGCCGGGGTCATCCTCATCGCGGTACAAACCAGCCGCCATGGGCATGTAAGCGGCGGTCGCAAAGGTAAACTTGGAGCCAGGTGGCGTAATTGAGAAGCCCGGCAGAGGGCCAGCCAGCAAGGGGCCTTCTGGCAAATTAATCATCTTGTCGGCAAAAGGCACGTACAACGCCACACCGGCAACCGAGCTGTGCCCTTCTTTGAATTGATGACAAACAGAAGAGCCATCACGCGGCAAGTCGGCACAAACTACCGGGTCGTCAGAATAACCAAAGACGTTATAACCAGGTGGTGCCGAAAAGGTAGACTCCATCGAGAAGTTGGCACCAATGAACTGCAAGTCCATGCGCCGCCCTTTTAGATGAGTCAGCCCCGCCGGATTAAAATGGATCGCCATAATGCCGGGAGGATCTGCGGTTACCGCATTACCCAGAGCCATGGCTTTGGCGTCAATGGCTAGGTTGGTGGCCAGTTCTGCGGTGGCCGCTTGGCCTACTAGCAATAACAGACCCGCCAATGCCGTCTTCGCCCATCTCGACATGTAATTATTATGCTTCATCTACTGCTTTACCCCTGTGCCGTATCAAGATCCCGTCTTGAAGCCGGTGATATTGATCGGGAGAGAAAAGCCCAACATCACATCGGGTGAATTTTTAGTGAGACCAAATCCAAAGCTGAGATTGACAATATTATTGTCGGAGGTGCGCAAGCCCAGTGACAAATTCACAGCAGCTGAGGTGGCATCTTGCGATTCAATGACTGCGCCATCATTAAAGTGATAACGGCTAGGGAAGTTGTAGGATTGCTGATAGCTACCGCTCAATGACACGTCATAAGACAGGGCATAGGCCATACCAAATGCGAAACTGAGGCTGTCGCCCGGCTCAACCTTTTTCAGAACACGCCCACTTTGAGGCTGATTGAGGCCAGTTGCGTTGAAAGCAAAGGTGTAGCCAACCGAGCCGTATAGAACAACCGGGTCGATGACCTTACTCATGCTGACGCCACCGCCTAGAGAATAATACCCCTTACCACTGGATACTTCGGTGTTCGGGTTAGCCTCGTAGACACTGTCACCGGTTGCGGTAGACAAGGTTGTGTAAAGCGTGGTGTTCACGCCGCCACGCACTACAGGGAAAGGCTGGTAACGCAAACCAAGACTAATATCACCCAAGGCTGCTTTTTTCACATTCTTCTCGGTGTCGTATTGGTACACCACTGGCAGGTAGGTGTTAAAGGTGAGGTTATCCCAGATGCCATAATCAAACGACAACCCCATACCAAAAGAATGCTGGGCGTTGCTGAGAATACGAAAACGATCAATGCTGCCGGAATTGTTGAAATGCAAATCGATGCTGTCGCTACTGTAGTAGGTATAACTACCGGACAAAGTCATGTCCATGTCGCCCGATTTCAGCAAAGAATACTGTTTCTGTGCCGCTTCAAAGACCTCTTCAAGGTTCTTTTCGGTGGACGCATCGGTTTCCTTCTGCTTTAACGCGTTACGCGCCTGCTTACGCATTTCCTTGGCTTGCGCCGCTACCGATTCAGCCCGAGTTATGGCCTCGGACTCGGTTTGCTTCCCCGTATCAGCCGATTTGTCGTCGGCTGCTTGGGCCGTACTCGACGATTTGGTTTCGGCTTTATCCGTAGCTGATGACGTGCCTGCTTGAACAGTCGCCTGGTCCTGATCCGCGCCAGCGGTTGCATTTGCATTGGCGTCAGTCGGCGCTGCCAGCACTTGCGTGCTACAAAATGCCAAGCAGCTGCCGATGATCAAAGCCCCGTATCTATTCATGCGAGTTTCCCTTGTTGTGATCGTTTGTTATGACGGGTTAATCCTGTTTGTAATAGGTTCGCGTCGGAATGTTAATGGTTTCGCCTGTTTCCGAATTAAGTACAGGCTGTAAAGAGGCGGCTTTAGACACGCGATGTGCTTCCGGTGCCATAAAAGTATTCAGTGCCGCAAACTGGGTATACACCTGGTGCGTAAAGGTATGTGCTGAAATGTGGCGCATATCCCACTGGGTCAGCTCAAGTTTGTCTTTGGTGGGTTGCCCTTCTTTAGGGAACACAATAAAGAGCACGTTTTTTGTCCAAACGTCTTTAAAGCGATCTTGTGTGAAACTGATATTGCCCACCGCCGGATCGGCGATATACACATGACCGTTTTCGAATTTCTTCAGCACGACAAAGTGCTTAAAGCCGGCATAGTGAATAGGCACCACCGCCGGATTTTTCAATGTAGCCAAGTCTTTAAAGGTAGCCTTAAAACCGCCGCTCTTGTAACCCAGAGCAGTTGCCAAACGCTTCATATCGAGCAACGAAAAGCCCCGACGCTTGACGATTTTCTTGGTTTCACCAAAACGAAGCAGCCCTTCCATAACCTGGCGTTCATCGAAGCTATGGCCGAGATAATTGTTGAGGACAGTGGTTAGTGCGGCGGAACCACAAGAGTAGTCGTAACGCTGGCGCACGACGTTGTGAAAATCAAAAGCTGACCTGGGTTTTTCCACAACCACGCCATGCTCCACCACCACACCTTGTTTGGTGTGATGCTGAATATAAACGTAGCCTTTCGGATAAGGCTTGGTATCAACCGATTGGGAGATACCGAAAAACGTGAGTACGACACCGAGAAGTGTAGCCAGCATTTGTGAACCTTGCGGTTGTTTTTATAATTAAGCGCATTGGCAGCAGGTATAGTAGACATAGCCATGCAAAACAGCAACATCATATGGCAGTGTAACGATTCTGTTCTGTACAAGAGTCGTAACAGAGCGCCGAAATATCCGCCATTACGACCCGCTATTGCGTTAAACGCTTGATCTTTTCTTGCGTTTGTTGGTTTTGCTTTTCAACAAATTGATTCATCTGTTTACGAAACTCAGGGACTTGATCCGGTCTTTGTGGCACCTGTGGCACGCCGTTTTCGCTTGTTGGCAAATCCACACTGGGGGTTGCCATGCCGTTATCCCTGAGTTGGTTGGCGACCAGCAGGCCAACAATCAACAGCGCAATCAGTAGACCGATCAAACGCATTCGTCGCCTCCTTATCTGGTGTCAGCCGGTAAAATGACCGGTTCTTGTTGTAAGCAAACACCAAATTGTTCGTTAACCTTTGTTTTAATTATATTGGCGAACTTTAGCACATCATTAGCCTGTGTCGATTGGCCGTGATTCACCATGACAAGGGCTTGGCGCTCATGCATTGCCAGCCCGCCTTCGCGCTTCCCTTTGAATCCGGCCTGATCGATTAGCCAGCCAGCAGCCAGTTTATAGTGTCCGTCCGCTTGAGCATGGCAAGGCATTTGTGGATATTGCGCTTTTAATCGGTCGGCCTGAATCTGATCGACAAGCGGATTTTTAAAGAAACTACCGGCATTAGGTAGCAGCACCGGATCTGGCAACTTCTGTTGACGTGTCTCCACCACCAACTGACGCACCCCTTTGGCGTTTTGTTGCGCTGAGGGTAATGCGAGGAATCTGTCTTGCAGATCGGCGTAGTGCAGTACTAACCCATTCGCCCCTTGCTGTTTTGTCAGGCGCAGACAAACACGAACGATAAGATAGCGCCCCGCTTGCCGCTTAAACAAGCTATCACGATAGGCAAACTCGCAGGCATCGTTGGTTAGGCGCTCTAGCTTGCCATCGTCCAACCGAACCACATCTACCCACTGCAAAGAGTCGGCCAGCTCCACCCCATAGGCTCCAATATTCTGCACGGGGGCGGCGCCCACTGTGCCAGGAATCAACGAGAGGTTTTCCAGCCCTTGCAGCCCTTGGGCTAGGCTCCACTGCACTACGTCATCGAAGGTTTCGCCGGCTTCCGCGATAACCCATGCAGAGGTGGCATCTTGCTTATCTATGCGCATACCACGCCATTGCGGGCGAATCACACAACCCGGTAAATAGGGTTTGAGCACGACGTTACTGCCTGCGCCCAGCACGGTAACAGGCCAATTATGTTGGTGCGCCTCAGCCAAGGCGTCCTGCAGTGCGTCTACCCTTGTCGGCTCAACTAGGCATTCCGCGCTAGATTGCAGTCGCAAGGTGTTAAAGTCCTGCAGCGAGTAACCGGCCATCATGCGGCGTCCAGCTCATCCAGCAGGTTGTCAATGGCGGCCTCTAATAAATCCAGCACCGTTTCAAAGCCTTTATCTCCCCCGTAATACGGATCAGGCACGTCGCGGATGGGCTGGTCTGGCAGGTAATCCAACAGACGTTGCAAGTTGGCGCGGCCATCATCCGGCTGCAATGCCTTTGCATCCTGTAAATTATGACTATCCATCACCAGAATGTGGTCAAACTGTTCAAAGTCGGCTGCGGTTAACTGACGGGCACACAATGATGATAAATCATAGCCGCGTTTAGCACCGGCAGCCTGAGCACGTGGGTCGGGTGCATGACCGATGTGCCAATCGCCGGTACCGGCGCTATCGCACTGAATAACGTCTGTCTTGCCGCGTTGGGCGATTTTCTGGGTGGCAATGGCTTCCGCGGAAGGTGAACGGCAAATATTTCCTAAACAAACAAACAATAATTTCATGCAAACACCTGTTGAATGCGTTCTAAGTCTGCCGGCGTATCGACGCCACCAGGCACATCCTCTACCGCCTCGGCCACGTGAATAGCGCCTCCCTTTTCTAGCACCCGCAGCTGCTCAAGGGATTCCAGTTGTTCCAGCTGACCCTGTGGCCAGCCCACAAAACGATGTAACAACCCTACCCGATAGGCGTAAATACCTATATGACGCCACCATTTACCGGCACTGACCGGTCCGTCTTGAGGCATATCTTGTCGCTGAAACGGAATCGGTGCCCGACTGAAATACAGCGCCCGCCCCTGCTCACTCATTACCAGCTTGACGATGTTGGTATTAAAAATGTCGTCCGCTTGAGTAATCGGCTCACACAGGGTTGCCATGTCATAATCGGGGCGCTTCAGCAGGTTGTCCGCTGCTTGGTCGATGACGGCAGGCGGGATAAGGGGTTCATCACCCTGCACATTGACGACAACATCATCATCGGCCAGCTGCAAAGCCGTAGCGACTTCTTGCAACCGATCGGTACCCGACACGTGATCATCCCTTGTCATCACGACCTGTGCGCCAGCAGCTTTGACGGCATCGGCAATGCGCGCATCATCTGTAGCGATGTGAACACTATCCGCACCACTGTCGCAACAGCGTTCATAAACACGCAAAATCATTGGCTTGCCGGCAATATCGGCCATGGGTTTGCCCGGCAACCGCGATGAAGCGTAACGCGCCGGAATGATTACTCGGTAGGACATGCAGCAGCCTCCAGGAGCTGATCGATAAGGCGTTTTACAAATGCGGTATCCAGCACGGCATCCACCGCCAGATACCAATGATTAGAATCAGCCAAGTGGCGGCACTTCACTGCATCCTTCTCGGTCATTACCACCGGCGCATCGGGCGAAAATGACAGGTCGGCGGCGCTATACGCGTAATGATCGGGAAAGCTGTGCGGCTGTATGGTGGCACCTAATGAACGCAGGCTGTCGAAAAAGCGGGCGGGGTGGCCGATGCCAGCAACGGCATGAATGAGGGGCTGTTCGGCCAACCAACTTAAGGGGCGAACGGCACCTGAGTCCAGATTCACCAACTGTGTGGCGTTCAACTGCATGTGCTCGGCGTTTGGCCACTGAAAACCGCCGCCATTAATGACCACCCAATCCACGTCTTTCAGCCGATTGTCCCGCTCTCGCAAGGGGCCAGCGGGTAAGCAATACCCATTTCCCAGCCCACGCTGTCCGTCGATTACCACCAGCTCGGCCGTACGGGGAAGCGCATAATGCTGTAGGCCGTCATCGCTGATAATAACATCGGCGGCACATTGATTAACCGCGAACTCCATGGCGCGCCGACGATTGGCGTCAATCACAACAGGCGCACCAGTACGCTGTGCCATCATCAGCGGCTCATCGCCGCATTGTTCTATTTTGCCGCTAGCTGTCACGTTGAACGGGGTGGTTGGTGGTTTGGCTCCGTAGCCTCGGCTAATCACCACTACGTTAAGACCGCGCTGTTTGAGTGCTGCAACTAAAGCGATCACCAACGGTGTTTTGCCCGTACCACCAACGGTGACATTACCCACCACCAGTAACGGGACGGGAGGCACTTTGTTGTCTTGTCGGAAACGGCGCAAGCGGCGCTTGGCGACCCAACCAACCACTCCAGACAGAGGCAATAGCGCGCGGCTCCAGGTCGGTTTGCCATACCACTGATGCAACACCGCCTTTTCAATCGCATCACGCATGCTGTTCTCAGTGATCCGCGAAATTTTGTTCGTAAAGCTGGGTGTACATGCCGCCTTTTGCTAACAATTCCTGATGTGTGCCCGATTCCATTACTTGTCCGTGATCCAACACCAAAATGCGGTCGGCTTTTTCCACGGTCGACAAGCGGTGGGCAATTACCAAGGTGGTGCGCCCAACCATGGCGCGATCCAGCGCCTGTTGGATGTGAAATTCGGACTCGGTGTCCAGCGCACTCGTGGCTTCGTCCAAAATCAAAATAGGCGCATCTTTAAGCAACGCACGGGCAATGGCTAAACGCTGTCGTTGGCCACCAGATAGTTGCAGGCCGTCGTCACCTAGCTCTGTATCAAAGCCCTCGCTCAGCTCCTGAATAAAATCCCAGGCAAAGGCATCACGCGTAGCCTTTTCGATGGCTTCATCACTACAGCCCCGCAGCTCGCCATAGGCAATGTTGTTACGCACGGTGTCGTTAAACAGCACTACCTTTTGTCCGACCATAGCAATCTGACGGCGCAAGTCAGCTAGGGGGTAATCCGTTAATGGCACACCATCTAGCCGAATTTCGCCGACGGTGGGGTCGTAAAAGCGCGGCAACATGAGCGATATGGTGCTCTTGCCCGCCCCACTACGCCCTACCAGCGCAATCGTTTCGCCGGCTTCTATGGTAAAACTCAGCCCCTGCAAGACAGGCTTGTTGTCTTGATAGGCAAAATCAACTCGGTCAAATTCCAGCTTGCCTTTGGCACGTTTTAGCGGCAGCTCGCCTTCATCCGGCTCGGTATCGCAATCCATCAACTCAAAAAGCGAAGCCGCACCAGTCACTCCTTTTTGAATCTTGGCATTCACATCGGTCAGTTTCTTAATTGGCTTTTGAATCAGCCCAACGCCCGTGATAAAGGCCAGAAAATCGCCTAACGTGACATGCTCACCCATTAACGCGATATACAAATAAATGATGACGCCCACACCAATGGCGATAATAATGCGCACCGACACACTGCTAATAATCGTGCTGGCTTTCATTTTGACGTTTTGTTTTTCAAATCGGCGGCTCGCATGATGAAAGCGGTCTTCTTCCAATTCACGCCCACCAAAGATTTTTACCACGCGATAGCCATCGAAAGCTTCCGACAACGACTGGGTAATGCTGCCCATACTGCCTTGAATACGACGACTAATGTGCCGAAAGCGCTTGCTGGTATAAGACACCACGAAACCAATAGCAGGGCCGATCGTAAACAGGATCAACGTCAGCTTCCAATTGCTGTAAAACAGATAGCCCAGCAAAATAAGCACCGTTAGGCCTTCACGTAGCACAATGGTAACGGCATCGGTGCCTGCCTGAGTCACCTGCCCGGCATCGTAGATAATCTTCGACATCAAACGCCCCGATGAAGTGCGCTGATATTCGGATAAGGGGAAGCCAAGTAAATGACGGAACACATCATTGCGTAACTCGAATACGATATGTTGCCCGATCCAGGTTAGTGCATAGCCCCCCATAAACTGACCGATGCCCTGCACTAGGGCAATGGCCACCGGCGCCAAACAAATCACCCCGATGTAAAAGGGCGTCGGATTTTCAATCACCTTAGGGATTACCTTCATCAGCTCGGCGGTTATCGGTTGGGTAACCGAATACAGCCCATAGCCGAGAAAGCTAACTAGAATGACCCACCAGTAACGCGCGGTGTAGCGCAACAGGCGTTTATAGGTTTCCCATGTGGCTTTTTCTGCGGCGTTGTTAGCCATCAAGAACCGCCTTCCGGTTTAATGGTCGACATACTGACCTGCACAAAGCCAAGCTGTCCTGCTACATCCATCACGGTTACAACGGATTGGTGGCTGGCCTGCGCATCGGCGTTAATAATCAGTGGTTTGTCTTTGGTGTCAGCCGCCAGCGGCCGCAACACGGTTTTCAAGGTGGCCGCATCGCTGCGGCTTAGTGTGCTGCCGTTAATATGGTAACGGCCATCAGCCGAAATTGTGATGACCACTTGCTGCTCTTTTACTGGCGGCTGCCCTTGGGCGGTGGGTAGCACCAACGCCACCTGCGACCCTTGATTAAAGTTGGCCGATACCGCAAAAAACAGCACCAACAGGAACACCATATCGATCATGGGGGTCAGATTAATGCCCCCTTGGTTAAGCTCGGGACGTTTGAACTTCACGAACGCACCTCAGACAAGGCCGCTTTTTTCTCTGCGGTGGCCTTTTTGGTTTTCTGGTTGCCTTTGGCGGAATTTTGGAAGGCGTTACTGCTTTGCAACAGGGTCACCAGCTTGGTTGCATCCTGCTCCATCAGCAAGGTAATCATTTCCACCCGTTTAACGAAATAGCGATGACAAAACAGCGCCGGGATCGCAACAACCAAACCGGCTGCCGTGGTAATCAAGGCCACTGAAATACCACCAGCCAATTGCTCGATATCCCCATTTCCGCTAGCAAAAATGGTCGCAAAAATCTGAATCATGCCACTCACAGTACCTAAGAGCCCCAGCATAGGCGCGACTTCCGCCACGCTATTGAGCATATTGAGAAAGCGGCTTAAGCCGTACACTTCCTGACTTGCCGTTTCTTCAATCGTCTCCTTCATAATGTCGCGGCCATGGCGGGCATTACTCAACCCAGACGCCAAAATGCGTCCCAATGGCGAATGCTCACGCAGCGTTTCCAGCCGTGAGCGCGACAACTCACCTTGTCGCAACCAGCTACTTACCTCGGGCAACAAATCGCGAGGCGCAACCTGGTTAACTCTGAGCGACCAAAAACGCTCGGCAATGATGGCGACGCCCACAATGGACAACAAGATGATCGGCAGCATTAACCAGCCACCGGCGACAATCAAATCCAGCACCTTATCGGACTCCTCATTAATTATTATCAATATATTTTAACTGTAACCAAGGCTCAGCGCCTTCCCATGGTCGCCGCCTAGCTCTAGCGCGCTCAATCAACGGGATGCCGCGCGCATTAAATGACACCGTTAGCATACCATCCTGATCGGTGCGCCACAGCGAGATATGTAACTGTTGCAACTTATGGCGCACGATAGCGGCAGGATGATTGAACTGATTCATAAACCCAACGCTAGCTAGCGTATCCTCTGCAGAAACCGCTCGCAAAAACGCATAACTACTACTGGTCGCACTACCGTGGTGGGGCAGCTGCAATACATCTGCTTTTAAAGCCGCACCTTGATGAGCCACCAACCAGTATTCGACGGACTTGGGAATATCACCCGTTAGCAACACACTGCCCTGCTGGCCACTGACTTTGACCACACAACTGCGGGCATTATCCGATACCCCAGTTAACAGAGCTGGCGGCCATAGTACTCGAAAATCCACACCGGCAAAATGCCAATGTTGACCCATTTCACACAAACGGCTAGCTGATACCTGCGCCGGTTGACCGCTGAACAAATAACCATCAGGAATAGCCCGCCTCAATGCGCGCAAGCCACCCGCATGATCATCGTCCGCATGGCTGGCAAAGGCCAGCAACACCGGCTGGCGTTGCTTGCGCAACCAAGGCCGAACCACCTTTGCACCAGCGTTAGTGATTGTCCATGCGGGTCCCAAATCATACAACACCAAGCCAGCGGCGGTACGCACCACGGTGGCCTGCCCTTCCCCCACATCAAACATCAATAGCTGGAAATGGCCCTTCTGTGGCACCTGTGCGACAGGCCACAACCAAGGAAGCAGCAAAAACGGCAGACTCCACCTCGGCCAAGGAATAAACCGCGTCATCGCCACAAAAACAGCCAGCATCAAGCATACCGCCCCGCCCCACTGAGCCGGAATGGGCAGCTGCCCGCCCCACTGCAGCAGCCAAGACAGCATAATTTCCTGCCAACGAATGATCGGTTCCAACCACGGCAAGACCCATGCCATGTGGGGCACCAACGCCCCGACCAAAGCAACGGGGATAATCACAAAGCTAAATACGGGGATTAAAAGCAAATTGGCCACAATGGATACCAACGTCCACTGGCTAAACATAAACGCTGCCATCGCCCCGAGCACCAAGCTAATAATGCACTGCGCCCATATGACGTTTGGCCTAAACTCTATCAGCAAAAACAGGATACCTACAGCGACAAACGACAGCCAGAACCCATTGCTCAATGGCGCCAACGGTTGCCACAGCAAGACAGCCAATAAAGCCAATGCAAAGATCTTATGGCGCGGCCACTGCACTCGCAGCAAACGGCACACAAACCACACCGTTAACATCAGTAAAGCACGCAGCGTGGAAACCGACCACCCGGCCAAAAGACAATAGCCACCCGCCGCAAGGAGAGCCGGCATCAAGGCGAACTGCTGCGCACTAATTTTCCAGCCACGCCATAACAATAACGGCACACAAAGGAAACGACACAAAAACCAAATGGCACCAGCCACCAGTGTTAAGTGGCCACCTGAAATCACCACTAGGTGCGCTGTACCGGTACGTTGATATAGCTGCCAACGCTCGTTGGACAAAAAGCGCCAATCGCCTACGACCGCCGCCGGCAACAAATCGGCAGCTAAGGGTTGGTCGGTTAAATGGGAACGCACCTCTCGGCTGATCACGGCGCGCAACTGATCGATGGGCGCTTTTCCAGCCGTTTTATGCAATACCGCTTTAACGCTACCACTGGCATCTTGCCCAAGCGCAAGCGAGAACCGGGCACCATCAGATGAGCCGGCATTAACCAACCCCCGTGGACGATATAGCTTGACTCGCAACGTCAGCCGATCACCAGGCAGATAATCATGGTCCCCGTAATCGTACAACCGCACACGATGTGTGCCCGGCCAACGCCCCTTCTCTTCTGCAAATGACTTTAGGCGCACATTTTTCAGCGTAATGACATGAGAGGCCGGACGATGATCGGTGGCAGGACGATTAACAGGCAAACCATCTACCTGACCTGTCACGACAAGAGAATGCCCATTAAGTGCAGCAGGCAACCAAGTGCCTAGCTGACGCTGCAAAAACCACTGCGATAGACACAGCCCAGCAATGAGCAACAAAACAGGAAAGAAACGGGAGTGGCGAACAACAGGAAAGGCACCGAGCAGCAGCGTCAAAAGCAGGCCAACAGCGGCAAGCTGCCAGCTACATACTGCAAAGAAAACGCCGGCTATCCATGCCGACAATAACCACCACACACAAACATCCCTATTGGGTGTGAAAAATCGGTAACAACTTATTCAGCCGGTGCGACGACACCATCATGCAGGCGCAGCTGATGAAAACAGCGACTGGCAAACTGTTGATCATGAGTCACCACCAGAAAAGCCGTGCCCAACGATTGATTCAAATCGAGTAACAAATCCTGCACGGTTGACGCCGTCTTTTCATCCAAATTGCCGGTAGGCTCGTCGGCCATCACCAAATCGGGATTGGTCGACAACGCCCGCGCAATGGCGACGCGCTGGCGCTCACCACCTGATAATTGCCCCGGCTTATGGCTTAACCGTTTGCCCAAGCCGACTTGATCTAACAATGCAGCCGCGCGCTTCTTGGCTGCCGACGGTGTGGTTTTGCGAATCAACAATGGCATCGCCACGTTTTCTATAGCGGAAAACTCGGGCAACAAATGATGCATTTGAAACACGAACCCCAAATGGCGATTACGCAGCCGGCACAACTGTTTTTCGCTTTTATTCGCTAACAATTGACCGCATAACTTAATATTGCCCGTCGTGACATCATCTAGCCCTGCCAGCAAATTCAGCAAGGTGCTTTTGCCACAGCCCGAGGTGCCAGTAACCGCAACAAAATCGCCCTTTTTGACCGTAAGATCGATACGCTGCAGCACGGTTAGATTATCCGCGCCCGTATGATAGGCCTTTTTAACACCTCGCGCGCTTAATACCACATCATTCATAGCGCAATGCCTCCGCCGGTTTCACACGGCTTGCTCGCCATGACGGGTAGATAGTCGCCAAGAAGGTTAACAATACGGCCAGCAACGACACACGAATTACGTCGCCCCATTCCAGCTTCGAGGGCAAATAATTAATGAAATAAGCATCCATCAAATGTGCATTGAAACTGGACTGAATCCACGCCGCAAGCTCACTGATATGAGTGGCGCAGAGCACCCCAAGCAACAGCCCCAGCAAGGTACCTGCCAACCCAACCAACATACCTTGCACCATGAATACGCGCATAATAGAGCCGGGTGTTGCGCCCAGCGTACGCAACACAGCAATATTGCTGCGTTTTTCGGTGACCAGCATCACCTGACTTGAGACAATGTTGAAGGCTGCCACGGCAACGATAAATGACAACAACAATGTCATCATGGATTTCTCCATCTGAATCGCCTGGAACAGGCTACCCTGAGTGCGCGTCCAGTTGGTTGTGTAGTAAGCAGAGCCTAGCTTATTAGCCAGCTGCCAGCCCACCATAGGTGCTTTGAACAAATCTTTTAGCTTGGCGCGCACGCCCTGCACTTTATTGGGATAATGCAGCAAGCGCCCCGCATCTTTCACGTTAATATAAGAAAATAGACCATCAACCTGTGAATGCGACTGAAAAACGCCGGTTACCTTAAAACGCTTAAAACGCGGCATCACACCAGCAAGGGACAAGCTGGCTTCCGGCATCACCAAAGTCACCTTGTCACCAACGTGCACACCTAAGCGCCGCGCAATGCCATAGCCCAGCACTATATGAAACTCGTTCGGTTTGAGGCTGCTTAACTTGCCCGCCGCCATAAACTGATCGACGATAGACACCTTCTTTTCTGCCGACGGCTTAATGCCCGTGACCATGGATGGCGCCACACGCCCCCCATAAGTGAGCATTACCTGCAGCTGAGAATAAGGCGCTACCGCCTCAACCTGGGGGTTTTGTTCGACTTTATTGGCAAGTTTGTGCCAGTCGTCAACCGGCGCTTGGCCGACCACAGACAAATGCGTCACCATACCAAGCACGCGCGTCTGTAGCTGCTGATCAAAGCCATTCATCACCGACAGCACAGTGATCAAAACTGCCACACCCAGCACCAGCCCCAAAGCAGAGATCAACGTAATGATGGAAATAAAGCCATTACGCGCTCGGGATCCGGTGTAGCGCAGCCCAACGAAAGCGGAGAAGGGTCTAAACATGACGCGCATTTAAGCATTAACCCATGCATTTAACAAATCAAAATGCTTGATTCTGATCCCGTCATATTCGCCCGATAAAGGCAACTTGTCCCTCCAGCCCTCATTTTGTGAATCACTGCGCAACGAAACAATCATTAAAATGGTTGAATAAACAGCGCTAACTTTCTAATATCCAAGGAAACGCACAAAAATTACATCCGGTTGGGCATTATTTCCCTGGCTCAGCTCATTGAGCTAAGCCTTGAGACAAAAAGCCACATTGCCCTGCTACTTCACACAGTACACCTCTACGAGGATGCCCCATGTCAATAAAAACAATACACGCTGCGGCTTTTTCCCTAGCCCTTGTTACCGGCGCAACGCTTGGTGTTTCCAACCCGGCACAAGCCGCAGACCAGCCAGACCGTGGCATGACCATGGAGCAAGTGAAGGCGCAGTTTGGCCAGCCCAACAACATCAAGCCAGCGGTTGGCAATCCGCCTATCACACGCTGGATTTATTCGGATTACACCGTGTATTTTGAGGGCAATCTCACGCTAGATACGGTTTCCAATAACCTACATTCGATTGATCAGAGCAATTACCAGCCCACTGTTCAACCCAGCAGCCAATCACAGCCGGCAGCATCTTCCGCTATCGCCGTGCCTGACACACAGGTAACCGATAACACAACGGAGGCTACGCCAGCCATACCAGAAGACACGTCAGCTCCAGCTGAAAAGCCGGACATGCAAACTGAACAACAACCAAGCGCGACAGAAAAAGCAAAGGAAAAGGTAACGCAGCAGGCTGCTCCTGCCTCAGCGCAAAAAGAGCAAAAAGAGCCAACTATTAGCGAACCTGATAATGAGCCCAAAGCGGCTCAAACACCTGACGAAATGAAATCCAGCAAACCGGCTCCCCAACAAGCTGCCGAGAAAGCAGAAAAGCCTACTAAAGAAACCGTAAAACCTGAGAGCAAACCAACCAAGGTGAATGAACCGACTCCCAGCAACGCAGCCGATACCACCGACAACACGCAAAACAGCCAAAAAGGGTTTTACTTTGACCCGGTGACGGGTCGCATTGTGATGAAGGGGGCAGCCGCCAACGGGACGGAAGAAACCAAGCCGACAACAAGCAAGCAGGAAAAACCCGCGGCTAACAAAGAAACGCAGCCCGCAGCACCGAAAGAAGAGACTGCTCCATCTGGCGCCTTCTTCAACCCGGTGACTGGTCAGTTCCAGCCTGCCAGTGCTCCCAAGGCGACAGAAGAGGCCAAGGATGTTAAAGCCCAAGACATTAAAGAAAGTGCCAAGACGGAAGCAAAAAAAGCTAAAGAAACGGTCAAGCAAGCCCAAAAGGACGTTGAGACGGCGGTTCATGACACCGTCGACGACTCCAAAGCAACGGCGACCAAGGTAACGGAAGAGGTTAACAAGGCTGTCGAATCCGCCTCTGAGTCAACTGTCGACCAACAACCCGAGCCACAGCCCAAAGCCGACACCTCCGACGATAGTGCAGGCTTTACGATTGACTGGGGCAAGAACAATCGACACAAAGAGACTTGGTAACCCAGCTTTACGCAAGCCGTTAACGCAAAAAGGGCAGCCCATTCAGCTGCCCTTTTTGCGTTAGGCTGTCTTGTATTACCAATAAATACGGGCAATCACGTCTTGCGGCCTTTACCCCAGGCAGCTTCAATCTGTCTAGCGCGCTGGATGGATTCCTGCACCAGTTCAGATTGATGCGTGGCAAACTCACGGATAATCTCCAATGCCGAGCGCACATCACGTCGAAAAACAGTTTCCACCATCGCTTTAGAGAAAGCCTGACACTCTTTCATTTCACCGGGATCCAAGTGCAGCGCGATATAGTAAGTGCGCATTAAGGCCGGCTGTAAATTAGCCAGAATACTTTCCACATAAGGATTACGTGCAAACGGGTAAAACTGCTCAAAGAAAACAAAGCTGCCCTTAAAAAAGGTATCGATATCACGCACCTCAAGGGCTTGCTGATTTTCATGAATCAAATGGATAAAGCGATCCAAGTCATCTTCCTGCATCACCTTAATGGCCTTTCGCGCCGCCAACCCAAGCAACACTTGAATAGTTTCATATAGCGAGCGCACTTGATTCTCGGATAGCTCTCGCACCACCGCGCCTCGCCTCGGCATGATATCAATCAGATATCGTCGCTGAAGGATCAACAGCGCCTCGCGAACAGACCCCCGGCTGACCTCAAGCTCGGCCGCAATGCGCAGCTCCTGAATGCGATCGCCCGCCAGCATGTCACCCCGAATAATCTGATCGGCAAGATGCTGGGCGATTTGCTCAGATAAGCTCTCTTTCGCTTGGAATGCCACCGGCTCACACCTCCTATCACTAGCCAACCGGATAAAACGGTGATTCGACTAATGTCTTTTATTGTTGGACAACTATTGTTCGACTATAAAACAAAACAGCCTAATGATAAATATGGAATGCAGGAACAACTCCCAAAAAGTTACTCACATAAGCTGTGGATAACATTGTGAAGAAGATTGGGGAAAACCCCCGAAGTCCCTGAGATAATGGCGTTTCGCTTAAAATGGTGATTTTTCACGCGACCTTATCAATCGACCATATATCAATGACTTAGAAACACATCAACAAAGAATCAGTAGGTTAGCTTGTGTCAAGATCGAATATAGGATGATTTTCCGGCATCTGTGAACAAGTCATGTTGACAAGGTGCACTTTTGCCTGTTTCCAGACGTAACAGCATTGTGTAGAGGAGTAACGTTGCAGGGTATTCAGATACGTCAAAAGCCCTATTTGACCGACAAGATGGCCCGAAAAGGCTTTATCGAATGCTTAGGCTAACGCCCAGCACAATCGACGGCTCGGTTTTATTAACTTGGTGTTCTTGGCTATAGCCATCGTGTTCAAGAATGACGATGCCACCGTCTAGCGTCCAGCGGGTGTGTTTGGTCACAAACTGGTAGCCAATTTCGCCACCATAACCACGGCGACGATGCCAGCTTGAGCCATCCCCCAAATCGCCACCTAGTAGCCCCACATAAAAGCCATCGTCATTCATGGTGCCTTCCAGCTTATGCCGAAAGCCAGCTACCCAGCGTAACTCACCACCTGCACCGCCAGTGCTCTGGTTAAAGTAGACGCCAGGAATGATGTAGAAGCTATTGTGCGTGGTGGTCCATTCGAGATTGACACCCACCACGTGCTCCATCAACGCTATACCATAGAGACCGCCGGCAGATGCCGGTACAGAAAGAAGACACAAGAGGCCTAACAAAAGACGACGCATTATTGGAGATCCGTTCTTTTTATTGTAAACGTTGCTTTTAGCTTGGGTATTTTGGGTAAGAGCCTGCCACATTACAAGTGGCAGGCGGCAACCGATACAAAAGCTGCACAAAGCGGGTGACAATGCTATTAAATCGGGATTTTATCGATCTTGTCAGCCACTTCGTTCATGGCACCATCGAGGTCATAAAGCGCTTCATTGGCTTCATTACCAACCACAGGGATGATGGACACCACAGAGCCAACCACGTTACCCGCCGCACCAACCAAGCGAATAGGTACCGTCGCAAGCTTCGTAAAGAAACAACCATTCAAGGCAGCTGCCAAAACAGCAATGGAGACGATTTTCAGGATTCTTTTTTTCATTATTTCCTCGTTTTGCCAAGTCTTACTTCAGTAGCGCAAGATGGACACTATAACAGTTAAGCCACTTCAAGCCACGCTTCCCCCGAGCCCATTTCCTGATCGGCCACTATTAAGCGGCGATCATCAATGATCTCAGCCATGGCCTCAGTTGCCAGCTGGGGCTGATTATTTTTCTCGCTCAAATGCGCCAATACCAAATGCTGTAGCCGCGAAACGTTAAGCTGCTGAAGCAAATTGGCCGATTGCTGATTATTAAGATGACCATACTGTCCACCCACACGCCGCTTTAGCGACGGAGGGTAAGGCCCATCAGCCAGCATTTTTACATCATGATTGCTTTCCAGCAACAATGCATCACATTCTTTGTACGCGGCCACTAGGTGTGTCGTGATTGATCCAAGATCCGTGAGGATGCCACAGCGATGGTTTTGGTATTCAAACACAAACTGGCAAGGCTCACGCGCATCATGCGGCACGGTTACCGGTAGCACGCCAATACTGCCAATAGTGACTCGCTGCCCACCACGAAGCTCATGCCAATCAACGCCGTCAAGCGCAGTGCGCTTGCCAGCCACCGCCAAACGTGTACCAAAGCTGGAATACACCGGTACGGCATATTTACGAGCCAAGGCCCCCACTCCTTTAATGTGATCGGAGTGTTCATGGGTCACCAAAATAGCGGTGAGTTCGGAAGGATCCGTCTGCAGCCTTTGTAAACGGCGCTTGGTGTCTTTTATGGTAAAGCCACAATCCACCAGAAGGCGAGTATCTTCTTGCTTGATTAACGTGGCGTTGCCTCGGCTTCCACTGCCGAGGGAAGCCAGCTCAAAGCTCGGCATAAAGGCGAGCCAACAAAATCTGACCGAGTGTTTTGTCGAGCAACGCAAGGCCATCTTCTTTCATGGCAACCACTTGGATACCGTTAGTGGTATGGCTCAATTTAATGCGTGCCTCAAGATCGTCGCCATGGCCATCATCTTCTAAATGAATGTAATACAACCCGGCTTCACGATTCTTATCTGTGACTTCGATGTCAGCCTTCTTCAACGCATCGCCAATATACTCCCATGCCCATGCATAATGCGTTTTCAGCATAATCATGGGGTAGCCATTACCATCGTTAGCCATGATAGAACGCACCTGATGCACATCCGGTGCGGGCACATTGGACATGTCTGTCTCATGCGTTTGTTCTTGCTTAATCACAGCCAGCTGTTTAGGCGGCATAACCTTTAAACGCCCCTTCATATCGTCTGGGAGCAAGGGGCCATCATCCGGCAAGGTGTACGCCTGTGATGACGGAATCTGCTTCATCCCCGGGGGCAATTGCATGGGCTTACCACGCTCTGCTTGCTGGTAATCCAACCGATGATCCGGCAATAAGCTGCAGCTGGCCAACAGTGTCACCACACTGAAACCCAACGCGCAAAGCGAGATTTTTCTCATGCAATCAATCCTGTTTTCTTCAGTGTGGCGAGCAATTGTGGCTGTGCCGCCGCTGATAGGGGGGTCAGGGGCAAACGAATGCCACTGCCAATGCGCCCCATCTGGTTTAATGCCCACTTCACGGGGATCGGATTGGTTTCCAAGAACAAATCACGGTGCAACGGCTGCAGCTCGGCGTTGATGTGACGCGCGGTTTCTGCATCCCCATCCAAGGCAGCTTTGCACATGGCAGCCATTTTATCGGGTGCCACATTAGCTGTTACCGATATACCACCATGCGCGCCACTCAAGATGGCCTCACACGTCAGCGGGGCTTCACCGGACTAAATGGCGCACTCGGGACCGCAACGCTTGCTCAATTCTGCGAATCGTTCCAGCCGATCGGATGCCTCTTTGATGCCGACAATATTCGTCAGGCGGCTAAGCCGTTCTACAGTTTCCGGCAACATGTCGCACCCAGTTCGCCCCGGCACGTTATAAAGAATCTGTGGAATATCAACCGCTTCTGCAATGGCTTTAAAGTGTTGATAGAGACCTTCTTGGGTCGGACGGTTGTAATAAGGCGTGACCGACAAACAATAATCTGCGCCATCTATTTCAGCGCCGCGTGTTAGGCGGATAGCCTCTTTTGTAGAGTTGGCACCGGTGCCCGCCACCACAGGAATGCGTCCATCTGCAGCTTTTACTGCTTCACGAATCACCAAATCGTGCTCTTCAAAGCCCAGCGTAGCTGACTCACCCGTTGTTCCAACTGGCGAAATAGCCGCAGTGCCCTGCTCCACATGCCAGTCGATGAGGCTGCGAAATTGTTCCCAATCAACTACCCCATCTTCATTCATGGGGGTGACGATCGCCACAATGCTACCGCGAATCATGGTGACTCCTGAACTGTAATTACTATTGAAATTGGCGTCATCTTACTGCCTGTCAGGCAGCAAAGAAAGACATAGTATTTTATCGACGAATAACGAACCGGCAATGATTTTCCTGACATTCATTAACCAACAAGGTGAAGCCCTCGGAGTGCAGCCAACGCGGAATGTCTTGCGCCGATCCGGCGTCGTCCGACAACACTTCGACCACATCTCCCACCTTGGCTTGGCGCAGCGCCTGTTTGGTTTTCAATAAAGGCACAGGACAACGTAAGCCGCGAGCATCCACTTCAATGATTGACAAGGGTTGTGTCACAAAATTCACTTCCAAATTGAACAAAGTTGCACGACTGCTATTCTAACTGGCACACCCGACAATTACAGAGTGCTTGATGCTCAAGGCCATAATCGCCCTTTTTATCCTGCTGCTCAGCTTACCGGCCTCGGCCACCCAGCTGGCCGATTTACCCGATCCAGCGGATGCCCTGTTAAGCCAGCAGCAAGCTAAATCACTAGGCTCGGCCTGGTTGCGCCAGCTGCGCAGCCGCGTTTCTATCCTTAACGACCCCTTGGTGCAGGAATATTGTGAACATTTAATTTGGCAACTGCTTGCCTACAGCGGGCTTAACACCACCGACCTTGATCTGGTCGTGATTAACACCTCATCCATCAACGCGTTTGCGGTGCCAGGCGGTATTATCGGTCTCAATGCCGGCACTCTGCTCAATGCGGACAATGAGGATGAAGTGGCTGCCGTTATCGCCCATGAGCTCGCCCACGTTAGCCAACACCATTTCGCCCGCCAATATACCGACAACCGCAACCTGAATCGTTCATTTTTATTGGCGTTACTGGCCAGTGTAGCCCTGGCCGCCACAGGACATGGCGAAGCCGGCATGGCAGGGTTAGCTACCACCCAAGCGGCAGCAATTCAATCACACCTGGCCTACTCGAGACATCAAGAAGCCGAGGCCGATCGCATTGGCATGCAAACGTTGGTTGAGGCGGGGTTTAACCCTTACGCCATGCCCGCTTTTTTTGAAAAAATGATGCGCATGCAGCGCCTGAGTGGTGAACCGCCTTTATTCTTGATGGATCACCCTGCTACAGAGTCACGCATTGCCGATACCCGAGCCAGAGCCAGTAAGCTGCCCCGCCGCCCCTATCACGCCTCGCTAGACTTTCTCTTGGTGCGCGCCCGTTTACAGGCACTGTATATCCACCGCGCAGACAATGCGGAGCAATATTTTCGCGAACTGTATCGCGGCGGAGACAGTAGCAACCAGCTGGCTGCCGGGTATGGCCTGGCCATTGCGTCTATTCGGAATAAACATTACGACCAAGCAGAGAAGCTGTTTAAGATCCTCAGCAAACAGTCACCTAACACCTGGTGGTTTAAGGCCGGGCTGGCAGAAACCGACATAGCCCGTGGTGATTATGCGGCTGCCAATAAACGCTTAGAAAGTCTGCTCCATCTGCTTCCTAACGAGTATGCATTGTCTGTTTTCTATGCGCGCAGTTTGTTGCATAGCAACCAGCCCAAGCAGGCGCAGAACTTACTACAAACACAGGCGCACCAACGCCGAAAAGATCCACTGCTATGGCATTTGTTAGCAAAGGCGTATGGTCAGGCTGATCAGCCCGCACGTGCTCATCTGGCACTGGGTAAATACCGTTTTCTAATGGGAAAGGAAGAAGCGGGAATTAAGCAGCTGCAATATGCGTTGGACGGCAGCAAAAAGAGGTTTGCATTACACAGTCGCATTAAGGCGCAACTAAAGAAGATGAAGGCCGCCAAGGCGCAACATTTGGGTTTGTAGCGTTGCGTGAAAAAGCCCTTGCGGGGTTGTTGTATACGTTAGCGGGCTCATCGGTCGGGATTGGGTCGCCGTGCTCCCCGCTGCGGCGCTACGCGCCTTGTCGAAAAGTTGGAACAAACAGTCCCTCACCGCCATATACGAAAAAAGCCCCTTACGGGGCTTCTTTCGTATATGGCGGTGAGGGAGGGATTCGAACCCTCGATACGGATTAACGTATACTCCCTTAGCAGGGGAGCGCCTTCAGCCA